>DPIG01000033.1 GCA_003522725.1 Candidatus Omnitrophota bacterium | reverse complement strand
ACCGGATCGGCCAGCTGGCTGGTCCTGACCATGCTTACGCAGGTTTTCGGTGTCCGCGGCGAGTACGGTGATTTATTGATCGCCCCGCAGCTTTTGAAAGACGAATTCGACCTTGAAGGGCGGGCGGGCGTTACCTGTCCTTTTGCCGGCAAAACAATAACTATCAGTTACATGAATAAGAGAAAGCTGGATTTTGGCTCATACGCGGTCAAGGCGGTTACTTGCCGGGGCAAAGCCGTCGCGCATGATGCCCTTGCTTCTGCCCGCATCAAGATCCCCAGAAAATTTTTTCATCAATCCAGTAATATTGAATTAACAATCGAGCTGGATAAACCAGGCGGAAAGTCTTTTTGACACATTCAGCGACCCTTGACATCAAAATGTCAAGGGTCGCTCTCAGTGTCAACCCTGAAGGCCCCTCCTCGACAAAACAAGATTTGATGCCTGCTTTTTTCGGGGCCGAACGGGTTGACAATCCGTGGGTGGGATGCTATACTTGAGTCTCTTTGTGTCCTGGAAATTTGAACAGAGCCGTAAGTTTCTTTGATCGCACCAGATAGGGCCGCCCAGCCGAACTTGACCGGGCGAGCCTCGTCATTTCCCTAAAATAAGGAAATGAGAAAAATGACGGGAGGGTTCATGAGAAGAGTAGTCAGCCTCGCGCTTTGCTTGTTCCTGTCCTTTGGGTGCGCCCCCAAAAAAGAAGACCTCAATACGATCACCATCTGGCACTGGATGACCGACCGCCAGAAAGCCCTCGAAGAATTAGCCGCGCTTTATGAACAGCAGACCGGCGTCAAGGTGAAGATCGACCTTTACGCCCCTTCCGACGCATACAGCCAAAGGATCGTCGCTTCCGCCCAGTCCCGCGTCCTCCCCGATATCTACGGTATTCTCGATAAAAAAGAGATTTTCGCTTCCTTTATTCAAAGCGGGTTTGTGGCCGACCTGACCGAAGAATTTCAGAAAGAGAATGGCGCCTGGGAAAGGATGCTTTTCCCCAAAGCCTTGGACGTGAACCGCTTCCCGGAAGGAAATATTTATGGGGTCAAGGCGGGAATTTACGGTGTCCCTCTGGATGTCACCAATATCCAGATGCTTTATAACAAGAAATTGTTTCAAAAGGCGGGGATCAAGGAGGCGCCCGGGACATTTCAGGAATTCATCGAAGCCGGTCAAGCCTTAAAGCGCGTCGGGATCGCCGGGCTGGTTTCGGGTTTTGGAGAAATGTGGCTGATCGATTGCTTCGCCTCGAATTACGCCTTTAACATCATGGGCGAAGAAAAGGTCATGGCCACCTACCGCGGCGAAGTGCCCTACACGGACCCGGACTGGGTCAAGGTGTTCGGCGTTTTTAAGGAATTGCGGGAGAAAGGCGTATTGGCCGACGGGGTCGTTACCAAACCCAACAAATACGCGGAGCAGGACTTCGCGCTCGGGCGCGCGGCCTTCGCGTTTAACGGTTCGTGGGGTGTCAACGTGTACGGCGACATGAACCCGGGTCTGGAGTATGGGGCGATGTTGCCGCCTCCGGTCAATCCAAATCTGCCGATGCGTATTTGGGGCGGGGCCGGATCGTCGCTGGTCGTCAACAACAGTTCACCGCGCAAGGACAAAGCGACCGCCTTTTTGAAATGGCTTACGCAAAAAAAACAGCAGGCGTTTTTGGCCCGCGAGACCAGGAACCTGCCGTCGAACCGGGACGCCCTGGATTCGATCTCCCCGATCCTTTCGGAATTTGCCGGCGTTATGGATTTCACGACGCACCCCACCATTTGGCCTTATAACGAGAACGCGCTGGTCACCGAGAAGATCGACAAAGGGATCCAGTCGATCATCATCGGTGAGAAGTCTCCTGAAGAAGTCGCCGGCGAGGTGCAGCAAATCAAGGAACGCGAACTGAAGAAGGCGAAACAGTGATCCGTATTTCGTATCTCGTATATCGTATTTCGACGAGATACAAGATACGAGCGGCGAGATACGAATAATGCAACTAAAAAATTTCTCCTGGTTCCGGCTCCAGGACCATCTCAAGAATTTCTCCTTCGTCCTGCCCGCCATCCTGATATTTTGTATTTTCTATATTTACCCTTTTTTCGATATTTTCCGGCTGTCCTTTCATGAATGGAACGGCATCACGCCGTCGATGAAGTACGTCGGGCTGCAGAATCTCCAGGAATTGATGAAAGATGAGGTCTGGTGGCAGGCGATGGGCCACGCGGCGTACATCACGTTCATCGCCCTGACGTTCCAGAACGTTCTGGCCTTCGCGCTGGCTTTGGCCTGCGACCGGGAGATCCGCATGAAGCGGTTTTATCGCGTCGTGTTTTTTATCCCGCCGGTCCTCTCCGAGGTCGTGGTGGGTCTTATCTGGCAGTGGATCCTCTACGCGGGGATGCAGGACGGACAACACATCGGCCTGTTGAATTATTGGCTGACACAGACCGGGTTGCCCCACCTGGTCCATAACTGGCTTTCGGACCCCAAGACGGCGCTGACTTGTATCGCCATCGTCCATTCCTGGAAAGGGTTCGGGTGGGGGTTCATCATGCTTTTGGCGGGCTTGCAGACGATCGACCGCCAGCTTTACGAAGCCGCGCGCGTCGACGGGGCCGGTTCCTGGAAGCTCTTTACCAACGTGACCATCCCGATGATGGTGCCGGTCATGCTCGTGGTGGTGATCTTGACGGTCCTGGGCTCCATGCAGGTTTTCGTGCTGGTTTTGTCCATGGTCGGACAGGGGCTTGGGTATCACACGGAAGTCCCGGTCACGCGCATTCTTTCGGCGATGACGGGGACCAACCGTTTCGGGTACGCCTGCGCGATGGGTATCAATTTCGGGGTTATCCTGATCATGGTTTCGGTGGCCTTTAAATGGCTGTCCAACCGGATGAAACAGGCGTAAAGAAGAAAGGGATCTTTGGATGGAAACAAATAAATATATGGTGCAAAGGATAACCAAGGGATTCCTGGTCCACATGTTCCTGATCATCTTCGCGGTCACCTGCCTGTTCCCGCTTTTCTGGATGCTGCGCAGCGCCCTGATGACCAACGAAACCGTCTTCACGGACAAGTCGTTTATCCCCCGCGCGATCAACTTCGGGAATTTCGCCCAGGCGTGGACCGAAGGGAATTTCGGCATATATTTCTTTAACAGCTTGCTCTACACGACCTGTGTTGTCGTCGGTATTGTGCTGGTCGCGTCCCTGGCCGCGTACTCTTTCTCCCGGCTGGATTTCCCGGGGAAGAATTTTTTCTTCTATATGTTCGTAGCCGCGATGATGATCCCCTTGCCTGGGAGCTTCGTCCCCTTGTACCGGCTGATGACCGTGCTGGGGTTGATCAACACGCGTATCGGTTATATTTTGTGCATGATCAACGTCGGGCTGTCCATGAGCATTTTGTTGCTGAAAACGTTTTTTGACAAGATGCCTTCCGACCTGGAGGACGCGGCCCGTATCGACGGCTGCGGCCGGCTGGGCATCTGGTGGCACGTCGCGCTCCCGCTGGCCAGACCCGCCCTGGCGGTCATTGTCATCTTTAACTCACTGAACGTCTGGAATGAATATATCCTGGCGACCCTTTTGTTGAATGATAAATCCTTGATGCCCCTACAGAGAGGCCTGATGGTGTTTCAGGGGTCCCACAGCGTGGATTACCCGCTGTTGATGGCCGGCTTGACCATCGCCGCCATCCCTATCGTCGTCATTTATCTCGCGATGCAAAAACACATCGTTAAGGGACTTTCGTCGGGGGCGATTGTTGGATAGAAAGATGAGACTAAGATATAACCCGCGACTCTCTATGCCGACGCGCCATTTACATGGCGGTCGGCACCCCGACCGAGGCCGCCTTTGGCGGACGAGCGTCGGGGCTCTCTGCTCTCTACTCTCTACTTTTCTTCTCTTTACTTTTGTTTTTGCCCAAGACGACACGCAGGCGGGCATAAAGCCCGCCCCTACAGCTCCCGCCGCGGAGGCTCTTTCCCCCCAAGAACTCGTCCAGCAGGCCTGGGCCGCTTCCGGCCAGGGGGACCTCCGGAAACTCGAAGAGATCGTCGGTCAATGTGTCGCGCTCTACGGTAAAGACGCTAAAGAGCAGGAGAAACAATTGACCGGGTTCCCGCAGCGCGGCCAGGAAGAACAATATCAGGCGCTTAACAGCGTCGCGACCTGCCTTTTCATCAGGGCCGAGGCGCTGATGAATGCCGGCAAGACCGGGGAGGCCGTCGTAAAATTTCAGGAGATCATGGATGAATATCCCTGGGCGCAGGCGTGGGACCCGCGGGGATGGTACTGGTCGGTCGCGGAAAAAAGCCAAGCCAGTATCAATGTCTTGACCGGCAAGGTGGAGGAAGAGCCGGAAGTCCAGCCGGACAAAGTCCGGCGGACCAAACCATATATTCACACCAGGGGTAAATCACGCGTTGTGGATTATCAAAAATATGGTGAATTTCAGAACGTGGGGACACAGGATTACGGGTATGTCGTTAAAGACATGGAAGGGTTGTCCGCGGCGGTCGGGGAAGGTATCTACCCTAACAGCGGCGCGATTTATCAAAATCCCCGCTATAAAGAGGTCCGCAAGGAAGGACGCCTGAAGGGAAAACATTGGGATTTTGTTAACAGCGACGATCTGGAGGCGGCGTATTTCAAATGGGTAACGGCCCCTGAGGCCTGGGGCGTGCGGCTTTTTTATCTGGGGTCGATTTTTGAAAAGGCGGAGATGTATGACGAGGCCTTGCGCGCGTATCGCGCCCTGGTCGTCCATTTCCCCAAAACGGTTGCCTGGACGTATTGGCAGACGCCGTGGTATCCCGGTCAGGCGGCCATCGCCAAGATCCGTCATATCCTGCGCATCCATCCGGAACTTGACCTTGCCGAAAAATACATGAAAATTACCGTCCATAACGGGTTTGACAATGACGCCCAGAATGATGTGATCGTCACTTGGCCCGGGAAGATCGTTCAAAAAAGCCTTATTGACAAGCTCAAGGAAAGATGGCATCTGGACGAAAGGGTTGATTTAGGCGCGCCCAAAAAGCGCGTCGGGGAAGGGACGGTACAACTCGTTCAATACGCGAATGGGCACTGGCAATTGCTTGTTCAGGGCAGGCCTTATGTTATCAAGGGGATGACCTATGCCCCCACCAGGATCGGCCAAAGCCCTGATAAAGGGACGCTGGCCAACTGGATGGAGGAAGACACCAACGGCAACGGCCGTATCGACGGGCCGTATGATTCCTGGGTGGATAAAAACCGTAACAATCAGCAGGACCCCGATGAACCGGTCGTTGGCGATTTCGCGCTGATGAAGGCGATGGGCGTGAACACATTGCGCATTTACGCCCAGCCCCAGAAGCCGGACAAGGCGCTTTTAAAGAAGATGTTCGAGGAATACGGGTTCCGCGTCATCATCGGGAATTTTCTGGGCAAATACGCGATCGATTCGGGCGCGGCCTGGGCCGAGGGGACCGATTACGAAAATCCCGGACACCGCGAGAACATGATGGCGTCGGTCCAGAAGATGGTCATGGAATTTAAAGACGAACCGTATGTCCTCCTTTGGGTCCTGGGCAACGAAAACAATTACGGGGTCGCCTCCAACGCCGATAAAAAACCCCAGGCGTATTTCGAGTTCGTCAACGAGGTCGCGCGCTGGATAAAATCCGTCGATCCCGATCACCCGGTGGCCGTCAACAACGGGGACACGCTGTTTCTGGATATTTTCGCCAGGTACGCGCCGGATGTGGACATTTTCGCGGCGAACGTCTACCGCGGGGATTACGGGTTCGGGTCGTTTTGGGAACAGGTTTTTGACGCCAGCGGCAAACCCGCGTTCATCACCGAGTATGGCTGTCCGGCCTTCGCGCCGCATCTGACGCTTGAGGAAGGTGACGAGGCCCAGGCCGCGTATCATCGCGGCAACTGGATGGATATCGCGGAAAACCTTGCCGGGTCCCGCCGCGGGACGGGCAACGCCCTGGGCGGCGTCGCGTTCGAGTGGCTGGATGAATGGTGGAAGAATTATGAGCCCTACCGCCATGACCGCAAATCGGACGCCATCGGTCCTTTTCCCGGCGGATACTATTTTGAAGAATGGTTTGGGTTGACAGGCCAGGGCAACGGCCGGCACAGCCCGTTTATGCGGCAACTGCGCAAGAGTTATTTCGCGTATAAGGAGATGTGGAGTCGCTAAGGGGATTGGCACTTTTTAGAAAAATAGTGTATACTTAATTTACTTTTTGGAAACGCTTTCTTGGAGTTATTGAGTTTATTGGTCAACAATTTTAAATCAACAGGAGGACGTATGAAAATGGTTTTTCTCGGGTCAATGTTTTTGATGGCCATTTTTGTTGCCGGCGTGCCGGCGCAGGTGTCTGCCGCTTATAATTTCGGGGATTATCGCTCCGAAACCCTCGCGACCAAGGCGTGGGGCGTTTTAAAAGATGGCGATCTGGAAGCGGTTTTGGCGTATACCAACAAATGCATTGAACTTTATGCCGACCAGGCCAAGAAGATGCAAAGCAGCCTGACCGCTTATCCGACGGGCAGCAACGACCAGATCTTTGCCTATTGGGCTTTAAACGACGTCGCGACCAGCCTTTTTATCCAGGGAGAAGCCTACCGCAAGGCGGACAAGAAAGACGAAGCCATCGCGGCCTACAAGAGAGCGGTCAACGAATTTTCTTTTGGCCAGGCTTGGGACCCGCAGGGATGGTTCTGGAAACCGGCGGAAGCCGCCCAGGAAAAGATCGCCATGCTCGAATCCGGCTCCAGCCTGGATTTTGGGGATTATTCCTCTTCATTCTTGACGACGCAGGCATGGAAGGCATTGGAAGCGAGCAAATCGGATGAAGTCACGGCCTATGTCGGCAAAGTAGTTGACTTGTACGCCGCCAAAGCCAGAGATATGCAGAATTCCTTGACGGAATATCCCTGGGAATCTAAAGATAAAATATTCGGGTATTGGGCGCTTAATGACGTAGGCACGGCCCTTTATATCCAAGGGGAGGCCCTGCGTAAGGCCGGCAAGAGCGCGGAGGCCAAACAGGCCTATCAGAAACTGGTCGACCAGTACTATTATGCCCAGTGCTGGGATCCCAAAGGGTGGTTCTGGAAGCCGGCGGAAGCCGCCCAGCAGGCCCTGGATGAGCTAGGGGAGATTTAACTTGGAATTCCCCGCCTCTTGGAGGCGGGGATGATGTAAGCAATCCAAGACAGTGAAGATATGATAAAATGGCCGCATGGTCGTCAAGAAAGCAGCGCACAGCGCATACGAAATACATTATCATCTGGTGATGCCGTTGAAATATCGAAAGATATTGATGGGCAAGGAAGTTGAAGAATGTTTTGTATGGGTGTGCAAAGAGATAGAAAAGAGATACGAAATAGAGTTTGAAAGGATCGGGGCGGATAAGAATCATGTGCATGTGTTGTGTTCGGCGGCACCGAGGTATGCTCCGGGTGAAATAATAAGAATAATAAAGAGTTTAACAGCCAGGGAGATATTCAAGAAGTTTCCACGGTTGAGAAGAGAGTTGTGGGGCGGAGAGTTTTGGAGTGACGGGAAATATGTTGGAACGGTTGGCGAGGGAGGAAACAAGAACGTGATCGAAAGGTATATTGAGCGCCAAGGTTCTCCCCCCGAAGAAACTCAACTAACCTTCTGGCTGTGAGGCAAGAATACCCCGCCTCTTGAGGCGGGGATCGGGTTTATTAAATCCGAAATTCCTGCCTGCCTGCGGCAGGCAGGAAATCCGGGACAGCAGCTAAATTTAAAATTCGAATATGTAAAACGATAGAGCAAGATGTTTAGAGTTTTGGAATTTAATGTTTTGAGTTTGTTTCGGATTTCGGATTTCGGATTTCGGATTTTCATTCCTTTGGCGGTTTTGTTGATCGGTTGTGGTAACCCGCAACAAACCGCAAAACCCCCTGAAACCCCCGGTGAAGTTACTCTCCAGAACGCCGTCCTCCCAAAGACGGATGCGGTGCCCCCCGCAGAAGCAAATTCCTTCAAGCCGTTCTATATCTATTTGGACAAGGGTTCTCCCGAGAACCATTACGTCCCATCAGGGTTTATGCCCGATGGTCAATGTTTGTCTTTAAACGAAGCCTGGACCGGGGATTGCCATTCCGGCAAGAGTTGTATCCGTGTGGAATATGACGTGATGTGCTCGCGCAAAGACCAGCGCTGGGCCGGTATTTACTGGCTCAACCCCGCCAATAACTGGGGACAGCGTAAAGGAGGCTTCAACTTGACCGGGGCGCAGCAATTGACGTTCTGGGCCAGGGGCGATAAAGGCGGCGAACAGATCCAGGAGTTTACCGTCGGGGGCATCATGGGCAATTATCCCGACACCGATATCGCGGTCATCGGCCCCGTGATCTTGTCGGGCGAATGGCGGCGCTACACGGTTGATCTAAGAGGCAAAGACCTTTCCTACATCAGCGGCGGGATCGCCTGGTCCACGTCCGAAGACGTCAACCCCGAGACCTGCACGTTCTATCTCGATGAGATCCGGTTTGAATAACTTCCTTCACGGGTAACCAGATACCAGTTGCCAGTAACCAGAAGATGGTAAAAGGAAATTTATTTTCTGGCCGCTGGTTTCTGGTTACTTATGTCCTTCTGCTAAAATTTTTCTAATAATTATTGCAAACTTTTCGCCGTATGGTATATATAGTGCTTAGTATACTTATGGTGACTACAATAACTCAAGCAGGTGTTATTCAAGATGCTGATGCATAAAAGATCCAACTCTCATATGATATCCGCGGCGGAGATCACGCAGAAATTCCATATCACCTACCAGGCGGTGAACCATTACACC
>DPIG01000054.1 GCA_003522725.1 Candidatus Omnitrophota bacterium | reverse complement strand
CGCTGGAGGGACTTCTTCAAGAGGCCGTGGCGAATAACCGCGGGCTTGAGGCGGCGCGCGAAGAATTGCAGGCCGCCAGACACCGCGTCCCGCAATCTTCCGCCCTTCCCGATCCCGTGGCGGGGTATGCCGTGATGGGGCCCATGCTGGAAACCCCTCTGGGGCCTCAAAAAGACGTGTATGAGTTCGAGCAGATGATCCCCTTCCCGGGGAAACTGCTGGAGCGAAGAAAGGTCGCCCTTGCCGAGGTCGACGCGGCATCGGCCCGTCTCAAGCAGGTGGAACGTGAACTTGTCCTGAACGTGTCGCAGACGTATTATGACCTTTACGCGGTGGACGCGACCATCGGGGCCGTCGAGGAGATCCTGGACCTTTTAAAACAGTTTGAGGCTGTCGCCGGGTCCCGTTACGCGAGCCGGCAGGGAGAACAGCGCGACGTGGCCAAGGCGCAGGCGAAGGTCTCCGAAACACTCCAGCAGCTTTTTGTCCTGCGGCAGCAGCGTCAGACGCTGGCCGCCTTCCTCAACGCGCTTCTTGCCCGCGGGTCTTCACAACCGCTCGCCGGAGTCGTCCCGCCGGTTTTGCCCAAGCTGGAGTTATCGCTGGATCAACTGCTGCAACAATCCAGGGAAAACCGTCCGGAACTTCTGGAGGCGGCGGCCATGCGCGGCAGACAGGAGCATGCCCATGCCCTGGCGAAGTATGAGTATATGCCGGATATTTCCGTCGGCTTTCAGTACACGCGCATCGGCGGCGGCATGACCAGCGACCCCGAGGACGGCCGCGACGCGTGGATGGTCCCGCTTAAAGTTACCTTGCCGTTATGGCAGAACAGGATCATCCCGGCGGTCCTCGAGGCGAAACGGGACCTCAACGCGAGCGAGGCAAACCTGCGCGAGGCCGAAAATTTTGCCGAATACGAAATCAAGAACGCGTATTACCGTTTTACGGCGGGCAGACAGGTGGTTGAACTTTACGAGAACGCCCTGATCCCGCAGGCCAAACTGGCCTTTTCTTCGGACCAGGCCGGCTATGAAGCGGGCCGGACGGATGTCCTCAACTTTTTAGACAGCGAAGAAGTTTACCGTAACGCGAAGATCGCTTATTATCAGGCGTTAGCCGATGCCCTGAAGAATTTCGCGGCTATCGAACGCGCAGTTGGAATTGATATTGAAAAATAGGAGGGATATCTTATGCGGATTCAAAAGAAATTCTTTGTCCTTGGTGTGATTGTACTTCTCGTCGCGGGGGGCGCCGTGATGATGTCCGGGACGGCGGGGAAATCATCAAAGGGGGGGGAGGCGGCGCGCGCGCGGGATGTCTATTACTGCCCGATGCACCCCACGTACACGAGTGATCGTCCAGGTACCTGTCCGATTTGCAATATGAATCTGGTCAAAAAAGAAATCACGCCGGAGATGCCGGAGGCCCAGCAAGTCGACAAGCACCTGCGCGATATCTGCATTATGCATAATTGCCATAAAANNGGCTACAAAGCGGATAAACCCGGGAAATCGCCGATGGGCATGGACCTGGTCCCGGTTTATGAAGAAGAAACAGTGGCGCAGAGCGCGCAAACTCCGCAAGGCTACGCGCAGATCATGTTGAGCCCCCAGAAACAACAATTGATCGGTATTAAAACGGCGGCGGTGGAAAAGAAGAAGTTGATCAAAACGGTCCGTACCGTCGGGACCATCGCCCATGACCCGGAACTTTATCAGGCCCAGACGGAGTATATCCAGGCGATCCAGGCTTTTGAGCGGGCCCAACAAAGCGACATCCCGGAAATTGCCGACCAATCGCGGCGGCTTGTGGAATCCACGCGGATCCGCCTGCGGCACATGGGCCTCAACGATGATCTGATATCCGCGATCGCCGCCTGGAAAGAGGCCGAACGCAGTTTGCTTTTCACGACCCCCGGTGAGCCGGTCTGGGTGTACGCGCCGGTGTATGAATATGAATTGCCGTTGATCCAGGTGGGGCAGGAAATCATGGCCGAGGTCCCGTCTTTGTCCAATGAAACGTTTCAGGGGACTATCCGCGCGGTGGATTCGATGGTCGACCAGGCCACGCGTACGACACGGGTCCGCGCCCAGCTCAAAGATCCGCAAGGCCGGTTGAAACCGGATATGTATGTGAACGTGTCCGTCGAGGTTGACCTGGGGGAAACGCCGGCCATCCCTGAAGGAGCTGTTTTCGATACAGGGACGAAAAAGATCGTTTTTGTCGACCAGGGGCAGGGAGTTTTTGAGCCGAGAGACGTTACGGTGGGGGCCAAGGCGGACGGGTATTATGAACTGAAAAGCGGCGTCCAGGAGGGAGAGGTTGTCGTTACCAGCGGTAATTTCCTGATCGATTCGGAGAGCCGCCTTAAGGCCGCGCTGGAAGGGATGTCGGGACCTGAGGGGGGGCATCAGCATGGACAATAACAGCCCTCGGGAGGGGCTTGTCGAAAAGATCATTGGGTTCTCGGCCCACAACAAGTTCATTGTCCTGACCTTTGTCATGGCGGCCATGGCCGCGGCCGTGTGGTCATTGAAGAATATCCCTCTGGACGCCATCCCCGACCTTTCCGACACGCAGGTGATCATTTATTCCCGGTGGGACCGGAGCCCCGATATCATCGAAGACCAGGTCACCTACCCGATTGTCACCGCCATGCTGGGAGCGCCTAACGTTAAGGCGATCCGGGGGTTCTCCGATTTTGGTTTTTCTTACGTCTATGTGATCTTCAAGGACGGGACGGATATTTACTGGGCGAGGAGCCGGACGCTCGAATATCTAAGCAAGATCATCCCCCGTTTGCCGGAAGGCGTCAAGACCGAATTGGGACCGGACGCCACGGGCGTGGGGTGGGTTTTTCAATACGCCCTGGTCGATAAATCCGGGAAAAATTCTTTGCAGGAATTGCGGAGCTTCCAGGACTGGTACCTGCGTTATCACTTGCAAAGTGTGCCCGGCGTGGCGGAAGTCGCTTCCATCGGCGGTTTTGTCAAGCAGTACCAGATCACCGTGGACCCCAACCGCCTGCTGGCTTACAACATCCCCGTCACAACCGTCATCGACGCGGTCCGTAACGGGAACCAGGAAGTGGGGGGGCGCCTCCTGGAATTTTCCGGCGCGGAGTATATGATCCGCGGACACGGTTATGCCAAATCCATCGGGGACCTGGAGGAAATTGTCGTCGCGACGGATAAAAACGGGACGCCCGTCCTGGTCAAAAATCTGGCCACGGTCGCGACAGGGCCGGAGATCCGCCGCGGGTTGGCCGATCTCGACGGCGAAGGGGATGTGGTCGGCGGGACGGTCATCATGCGTTTCGGCGAAAACGCCCTCAATGTCATCAACCGCGTCAAAGCCAAATTGAAGGAGATTGAACATACTCTGCCTGAAGGGGTAGAAATTAAAGTTACCTATGACCGTTCGGAATTGATTTTAAAGGCGATCGAGACCCTGAAACACCAGCTGGTTGAGGAAATGATCATTGTCAGCCTGGTCATTCTGATTTTCCTCTGGCATTTTCCTTCCGCGGTCATCCCGATCGTGACGATCCCGATCGCCGTTTTATTGTCGTTCATCCCTCTTTACGGCATGAAATTGACTTCCAATATTATGTCCCTTTCAGGGATCGCCATTTCGATCGGTGTTTTGGTGGATGGAGCTATCGTGGAAGTGGAGAATGCCTATAAACGTCTGGAGCAATGGGTCGAGGGGGGGCGTAAAGGCGATTATCACGCGGTGCGCCTTCAGGCCTTAAAAGAGGTCGGCCCGTCGGTATTCTTTTCGCTCTTGGTCATCGCCGTTGCCTTCCTGCCGATCTTTACCCTGGTCGATCAGGAAGGGCGCCTTTTTAAACCGCTCGCCTGGTCAAAAAACCTGGCGATGGTGATCGCCGCTATTCTGGCGATCACGCTGGACCCGGCCCTGCGGATGCTTTTCACCCGCATGGACCCGATCCGGATCCGGTGGCCGTGGAACTTGCGGAGAAAAAAGGACAACCCGCCCGTCAGGTCGGAACAATTCGCCTCAAAAGTCGCGACCACATTGATGGTGGGGACGTATTACCCCGAGGAGAAACATCCTGTCAGTAAAGTTCTGTTCCGGTTTTATGAACCCGCCTGCCGTTTTGTCCTTAAACATCGCAAGGGGACCCTCATCACAGCCTTGGTCCTGGTCCTCACCACGGTCCCGGTTTATTTAAAACTGGGATCGGAATTCATGCCGCCTTTGTGGGA
>DPIG01000086.1 GCA_003522725.1 Candidatus Omnitrophota bacterium | reverse complement strand
AGCAGAGCAGCAGCCTCTCGATCAGCATCTCTTTAAACCGGATGATCTGTTTATTCATAAAAGAACCGACTGTAACACAGCCGTGAACCAGAACAAACGCTTCGCGTTCGGTTCACGGCTGCCCTGTACCGAACGAGTGAAACGAGTTCTGGTACAGGGCAGCCTCTCGATCAGCATTTCCTTGAACTTGACGACGTTATTTTTCTTCAACATAAAACGGTCCAACCACAGCGAACATTGCGGAAAACTGCCACGGCCGCGGTCAAATCTTGTTCAGGCCGGCCTGGTATTCACTTTGCGGCAAGGAAACATATCCGACTTCTTCGGACAGCGTCGATGCGTTCTCCAGATAATAGCGAACGAATTTTGCGACCGCGGGCTTTTTCTTCAAAGAATCTTTGTTGACGTATATAAAGATCGACCGGGAAAGCGGCGTGTAGCTTCCTCCCAGCACGGTTTCTTTTGTAGGCACGACCGCTTGCGCGCTGCCGGCGTCCTTGACCGGAACGATCTTCAGCCGGTCAGCGTTCTCTTCATAATAAGCCAGGCCGAAATATCCCAGCCCGCCCCCGCTCGAAGCGACGCCTTCCACCAGGACATTGTCGTCCTCGCTGGCGGTAAAATCGCCGCGGCTGCTGCCGCCTTTGCCGTTGATGACTTCCGTGAAATAATCGAAGGTCCCCGAGTCCGTGCCCGGCCCAAAGAGCTGAATATCTTCCGCGGGAAAACCGTCGCGGATCTGACTCCATTTAGTTATAGCATTTTGGGCGGCTGGTTCCCAGATTTTTTTTAACTCTTCGACGGTCAGATGATCCACCCAGGAATTTTGCGGATTCATGACCACGGCCAATCCGTCGTAAGCGACCGGCAACTCAATGTACTGGACCCCGCTCGCGCGGCAGGCGTCGATTTCTTTTTGTTTGATCGGACGCGAGGCGTCGCTGATGTCCGTTTCCCCGCGGCAGAACCGTTTGAACCCGCCGCCGGTCCCGGAAATACCGACGATAACTTTACCGCCCCCGCTTTTGCCGAATTCCTCGGCGACCGCTTCCGTGATGGGAAACACCGTGCTGGAACCATCCACCTTCACGGGATCAGCGGCCAGAACCGATTTGGAATAAACGACCAAACTCGCCATTAATAAAATTGCAAAAAATATTCTTTTCATGTTCATTCTCCTGTTGATTAAAATTAAAACTTCATATTTACGTCAGCCTGAATGATCTGTTCCGGGTTCTCGGTGGCCTTGATCCGCTTGGATTGATAATAATCCAGGGCCAGGGTAACATTCTTGTTCAACCCGTATTCCAGGATCCCTTCGTGGCTACGCACATCGGTCCTGCCGCCGTAACGGTCGGAATCCGGCGTGAAGTCCACGAACGCGTCTTTGCCCAGATTGGCAAAGATATATTTGAATTGCCATTGTCCCGGGCCTGCGACTTTCTTGTCGCCGAACCTGGCCCCCATGCTCCAGCCGGTGGAATCATCGATCTCATCCCCGTCGATATTGGCAATATAATCCCCAAAGACTCCCACTTCGGGGATAAAGTCCATATCAAAAGGCGTGGCCAAGGCCAGCTCCGCGGACACGCCGCCGGAGTCATAATCATATCGCAAGGCCCCTGAACAGGCACCGCCGCCAGCCGTAATACCTGTGTTGCTGACCGCTGACCAATCCGGACAGGATCCTTTTAGCCCATTAAATCCATAATAAATCCCGGCAACGTTAGCTGACAAATCCCCTTGCTTGAATTTCACGCCGCCCTGGGTGTAGTACAAAAACGGATCTACCTTATCATTGCTGGTACTGGAGATCTCATCGATCATCCACACACCGGTATTAAGGTAAGGCGTCCATTGGCCGTTGAGCGCCTGCTCCCAGTGTAAAGCGCCGCCTTGCGGATTAATATCGCCGTCCCACAACAGGTCCGTCGGCGCCCACAAATAACCGGAGCGCGGAAAGATCCCGCCGATCAAATTCAATTTCACGGATTCCAGCGGCTTATATTCGGCGTACGCGAGGTCCATACGGACATCCGGGCGCTCGAAAGTATCGGTAAAGGTCTGATTGGTGGAACGCGGATCATCAGCTCCGCTGGCGATCCCTAAGCCGACATTGATCTGGTCATTGACCTTCGTCTCCAGTCCCAGACGGTAACGGATACGCCCCCGGGTACGGGCGTCGGCGTCCGTTTCCTTGCGCTCATATTGATAACGCGTGCGAAAATCACCTTTGAGCTTGGCATTCTTCACCCACTCCGGAAGGCCCTGCTGAAATCCTTCTTCGCGCATCATTTTCTCATCCCCGGCGATCTCCAGCTCCAGGCTGTCCGCTTCTTTTTCGGTCAAAATTCCCTTTTCAACGAGCTTGTCGATAAGAGCGTCCACCGAAGTACTGGTCGCGTAACTTGGCCCGGCGCCCCAAAGCCCAATGATACCAAAAACTAACAGCCCGATGAAACTTTTCTTCATTTTCTCCTCCTTGGTTTCTGCTTCGTTAATTGTCCGCACATAATTTCCTTAACCCCCGGATGTTCACCTCGACCCGCTTCAGGCAACTTTCCACATGCTCATCAATGGCATTCGTTTCTTCGATGGTTGCCAGCAGCCGGTTTAATTCCCCGGCCTGGGAACGCAGCAGCCCGACAATAAAGTCTTGATTACTGCCCAACGATCTCGACGGAGTCATAGTAATTTGATCTCCCCATAACCGCATTCTCTCGGTACTCATGACCAAGAATATACTTTTGGCGTGTTAAGAAATGATGGCGGGGATGTGAAATCTTTGTGAATTCGCTGCTGCTTCTGCAGCAGCGAACCCCTGTGCTTGTTTTGTCCCAGAAAAGGCAAAGCCTTTTCTGGGATTAATCCCCGAAATTGCGAAGCAATTTCAGGGGATGAGCCTGCTGTCAATTAACTGCGAACAAAACTACAGGGGTAACCAGAGCGAAACTGCGGGGGTGACCTAAAGGTCTTTGGGGGGGCGTGAATTATTCCGCCATCCGCACGGCGTAGCCTTTGTCGAGCAGTTCCTGGTTCAAATACGTGCCGTCTTGGATGATCGCCGCCGGATCCTCACATCCTTGCTTGTAAAAAACATCCACCACAAAGCGCCCGTGCTGGTCGGTCCGGTCTTTGTGCGATTTAAGCACAATGGCGGCCCCCGCCGGCAGGAGTTTTTCCACAAACCTCTTGGCCCGGTCGCCTTCAGGCGTGCCGACTTCAGGGCAGTCGATCCCGCGCAGGCGCAGGCGGTCACGCACGATGATCCGGAAGCCGGCCTCAATGATCACCAGCAGCGTGTCGCCGTCGATAACACGGTCGACCGTGGCCGCGTAGGTGTAGGACCTCTCCCCGGAGAGGTCGAGGCCTTTCAGTCCTTCCTTCTTCACCGGCCAGTTGACAAAAAAACCGCAGTCGATGAGGACTTCGCCGTCTTT
>DPIG01000030.1 GCA_003522725.1 Candidatus Omnitrophota bacterium | reverse complement strand
ATTGATTTTATTGAGGCTCAAGCCCTCTGGGAAGATCCAGATTTGGTAGAAATTCCCGCCAGGACTTCAGATGAACCAAGATTCCTGTTGATTGGGCGCATCACAGGTAAATGCTGGTCGGGTATCATTACATCTCGGGAGGAGAAAATCAGGATTATTTCTGTGCGGCGGGCCCGCCGGGAGGAGGTGGAGATTTATGAAAGCTAAAGATTTCGACAAAAAATTTGATGAGGGCCAGGATATGTCCAGGCACCTTGATGTGGCGAAGGCAAGAAGGCCTGAACAGGAGCAAAAAAGAGTTAATGTTGATTTCCCTCAGTGGATGGTCCACTCCTTGGACAAAGAAGCGAAGCGTCTTGGTGTGCCCCGTCAATCGATCATTAAAGTTTGGGTGGCGGAACGGCTGGGCCTTCAGCCGTCGCATTGATAAAACGGGACATCCTCCAATGGAGAAGCGGCGTGGGATGAAAGAGGGACACAATACCTGTGTCCCTCTTTTAATTAACTACTGCGACCTCGGGAAGAGGGAATATAAATTTCCCTCCTCTTTTTACGAATTGTCTTTCCCTCTCCAGAAAATCACTTCTAAAACTCCAGGGTAAAACCAGATAAAAGTCCGGGACAGATACCCCGGCTTCCGGCACAATCGGGATCGAGGTCCCCGGCGTAAAACATCCCCACTTGTCAGGGTTGACATCAACGACAAAAAGCAGTTCCTTCGCGGTCAAGTTACAAAATTGAAGGATGACATTGCCTTTTGTTGAAGCGCCATAGCCGGCTATCCGTTTACCCCGGGTATTAATGTCCCGGACCAGGTCCCGGAGCCTCTCCCTGCAAAAATACGCGCGGTCCCGGAACCGCGCGTATACCGCCAATTCATCCAGGCCCCGTCGTTTTTCTTCGCCGAGAACTCTTTCAACAAGGTCCTTGTCCGCGTGCCGGCGGGACCCTTCCTTTGCCGCGGTAATGGACAAACTTCCCCCGTTAATATCATTGGTTTCCAAGCCTATAATTTTAAAACCCGAGCGGCCCATCATCCACTTGATCTGCTTGAGGGCATAATATGCCAAATGTTCATGACAGATAGTGTCATAAGACCCCCGGTCCAGCATTGCCGGCAGATAACTCTGCTCAAGGGCCCAGATTCCCTCATCGTCCAGAATTCGGAATATCTGGCGCGCAAAATCCAGCGGCGCTTCAAGATCGTAGAACATCGCGACAGATGTCACGACCTTGGCCCGCTTGCCCGGGAACCGGGCGATGAGAGCGTCCGCGCTAAAAAAATCGCTGATCAGGTGGATGCGGGACGGATAACATGACTTAAACTTTCTTCCGGCAGGATCAACGCCGACCAAAAGCAAATTGTCCATGCTGTACGCGTTCAATAGCGTCGCGTCGTTGCTCCCGATATCAACCACCAAATCTCCGCAGGCCAAGGGGAGAAGCCGGGCGATCTCCCCGGCCTTCCGACGGAGATGATTCACCATCGCGGGGTTCAACCCGGAACGATAACCGTAATGGTCCCCATATAATCTGGAAGGATCGCAAGAATGCCTTAACTGCACCAGGCCGCAGCACTCCTCTTTATTGCCGGAGAAACATTTAACCAGATCCAGGGGGCCTCGCGCCACCTTTTCCTCTTTGACGCGCGGAAAAACACCGGCGAGGACCTGCTCCCCAAGAGATAAAAGAGGCGCCAGTGTTTTATTTCCGCAAAGGCGGCATTGCTGGATCGCTTTAAACATCATTTTTAAGCCTGAGCCACGTCAGATCAACCGCCGCGGCTAAATACCGGCAGAAGGTCCTCAAAAGATGCCGGTTGCCTTTGCCGCACCGCCGCTTTCCCAAAACAGCCGGCAATTCCAATATTCTGCTGTTGTTTTCTTGAAGATAATAACACAGCCGCATGCCATAGTCGCCATGGCCCCAAAAAATCCGGGAGTACGGGCATTTCTGAATAACGCTGCGCTTGACCGCGAAGAATCCATAAAGGCTGTCCGTTATTCTAATCCCCGTCATTCTCCGAAGCAGGATATTAAAGGCCCAGCTAAGGACGTAGCGCGGACGACGCCAAAAAACCGGCGGCCTGAAAAACCTGGAAACAAGAACACAATCAAAACTACCCAACCCATGTACCAACGATCGCAGCATTTCAGGATTATGGTCAAAATCCGAATCCATGATAACAACCATTTCCCCTTTTGCCTCCTCCAGGCCGCGGCGGATAGAACGGCCGAGCCCCAACCTCGCGGAATTTAATAAAACTTTGACGCGGCCGTCCGCGAGAGACGCGACAGCCGCGCATGTCCCGTCATAACTGCCGTCATCGACAACCAGAATTTCATGGTCACGGTCTTTGATCTCCCGATGAATTGCGTCAATAAGCAAAACAATGTTTTCTCTTTCATTATAAGAGGGCAAAATGACCGACACGCCAGGGGGAGACGACATGGGGAATTTACGCGCGTATTTTCTTGATTTCTTCACAAATCAGGACGATCTGTTCTTCTGAAAGATCCGAATAAAAAGGCAGGCAGATTATGCGGGCGGCAATTTCTTCGGCAACCGGCAGAGGAGAAGCTTGATATAATTCCATGGCGCTGACGGGATAAAAACCGGGGCGTGTCTCGATGCCGGCGCGTCCAAGCGCCTTCATCATAAAATCCCTGTCCCCTTTAAAATAACGCGGGTCTACCCTCACCGCCATAGTCCAAACCACGGGTGTGACCTCCGGCCTGAAAACCTGCAATGTCACGCCCTCAATGACATTAAGGTATTGACAATACCATTCATAAACCTTCCGCCGGCAATGGATAATGCGCTCTACGTTTTCAAGTTGCGCGCAACCGACCGCCGCCTGCAAATTAGTCAAGCGGAAATTATATCCTCTCACATCATGCCAATACCGTTTATCCTTGCGCATCCCGTGATCCCTTAAAACCAGCATCTTCTCATAATAAGATCTATTGGGTGTGAGCACACCCCCTCCTTCCCCCATAAAAATTGTTTTAGTGGCGTGAAAGCTGAAACAGCCCATATCTCCCCAGGTGCCCGCATACCGCCCCTGGCAAGATGAAAAAGCGGCCTGGGCCGCGTCTTCCACAACGCACAGGTTTTTTGACCTTGCTAAATCCAGCAACCCTTGCATGTGACAGACATTCCCGTATAGATGCACCGGCAAAATTGCCTTTGTCCTGCGGGTGACCTTTCCTCCGGCCGAAACGGGGTCCAGGCACCATGTCAAAGGATCGACATCGGCATAAACAGGCGTGGCTCCTGTTTCAAGAATCATATTGACGGGCGCAACAAACGTAAATCCCGGGACAATAACCTCATCACCCGGCCCGAGGCCGAGAGCGCGCAAGGCCAGGTAAAGGGCGGACGTCCCGCTGCTCACCGCCAACCCATGCGGTGAACCACAAAAAGCGGCGAATTCTCTCTCAAACCGCTCGATATAATGCCCTCCCGAAATCCGCGTCGAGACAAAAGCGTCCTCGACATATTCCTTCTCCCGGCCCGCGAAAACAGGCTTGGCCCACGGGATAATATGCCGGGCGGAAGTTTCTTGAAGGCTCACTTTTATCTTTCAGGCTTGCCGGTGATAGCAGCCTACGCAGTATTTTTTATCATAGCTTATAAAATCATACCGGCGTTTCTTCATGATGGATTCAAACTCTTCGCGGACGAACAATTCCACAGGGACAAAAAAATCTGTCGCGCAGAGATAGTTTTTCACCCATCGTGTCAACGCGGACTGCTTTTGGGGAGAAACAGAAACTTCCTCCACAATGACCACTGTTGAAGCGATGTCCTTGACAGCTTCAAGCAACACATCGATGCTGGTTGTTCTAAATTGGTAGAGTGAGATAATCATGACAACCGCATCCACTTTAGGAAAAAAACGGGGAAGGCCGCGATGAAGATCCCACTGAAAATGCCTGATGTGCGACTTGGCCAGATGAGCAACAAAACCCGGGCTGGCATCACAGACGCTGTATTGACAGCCTGCGGGCAGGAATTTCTTAAACTCTCCTGTCCCGCCACAGAGGTCAAGAACAGAAGAAGCGCCTTTAAGATACGGCAGGGGGAGCCGATATCGCAAATCGCGCCTTGTCCCTCTCTTCAGATAATCCAGAATATTGTAAATCAAAGGGCTGCGATAATTAATGCTTTTAACAAAGGCTTTCATCGGGGAAGGAAATATGCCTTTACGCCCGGGCGCGTCAAATAATAGATGACCCAACCCCAAAAAATAATTTCCAAAAAGTAATAAACAACCAGCGCCGGCCAGACAACGGAAGCGACGGTGAAATCAGGCACACCCAGATGGTCAAAAAGCGACTGGATAACAGGTTGCTTATCAAGATAATGGGCGTGATTTTGAAAAGCCCGGTATGGGTGTTTCCAAAAAACAAAAAATATCGTAAACCAGCCAATGAAAATAATTAAAAGACGGCAGACATTCTTTCCCCACAACAACCCTGCCGCGGCCATAAAACCCGCTGCCCTTTGAACCCAGGAAAAAACATATCTCGATTCTCCTAACCACGGCGGCAGGTAGCCGTATATATCCTGGTACCATGCGCGGTCAACAATAAGTTTATGCATATGGACAATGGAACTAAAAACAATAAATAACCCCAAAACAATAACGCCGCGGGGAAGTTTTCTTGTCTTGTCGTTACTCATTATAATTAACGGGCGGGGTTTTACCGTCCGGTCAAGTTCTGGAACGGATTATTTTCCATGAAATCCAGGAGGATGGGGCCGGCGACAAGGATACCGACGACGGGAAAGATGAAAACAAGAAGGGGCACCAGCATCTTCATCGGGGCCTTGAGGGCCAGCGTTTCGCCGCGCCGGTAGCGCGCCAGGCGCATGTCTTCAGAGAGAATATTCAGGGCTTCGGTGACGGAGGTCCCCATTTTATCCGCCTGGATCAGCGTGCGGGCGAAGGTGGACAGGTCCGGCAGTTCATACTTGGCGGCCAAATCCTTGATCGCGTCGCGCCGGGTTTTCCCGACGTTGATCTCCTGCAAAACCGTGTTAAGCTCCTCGACCATGACCGACGGGGGGGATTTTTCCACGACCCATTTTAACGAAAGCATAAAATCCAGCCCCGCGTTGACGCACAGCCCCAGGAGGTCAATGGCGTCCGGCAGTTCCTTGACGATGACGGCCTTGATCCGCTTGATCTTCCCCTTGACCCAGAATTCCGGCAACAGGTAGCCGCTGGTAAAGCCCATGCACAACCAAAAAAAGATCTGGTCCGGCTTGACCGACGGAAAAGTGATGAACAAAAACAGCCCGGCCAAAACTTCCTTCACCAAAATAAATTCTTCCGGGGCCATATCCACCCGCGCCATGGCGAGATCTTTGACAAGGCGCTGGCGGATCGCTCCGGCGCACAACGGCTTGTTGACCATGGCCAGCTTGCGGAAATGCGCCATCACGGTCTTTTTTTTCCTGGAACCGCCGGCGTCCGCCGGAGCCAACGCGAGTTTGGGACGTTTTTCCCATTCGACCGGGATAAGCCCGATGACGAAAAAAACGACGCATAGGTAAGCGAATAACAACAAGAGTGCTAACATTGGTCATCAGTCGTCAGTCGTCAGTCGTCAGTCGTCGGTCGTCAGCGAAAATAGCTGAAGACTGAAGACTGAAGACTGAAGACTGAAGACTCCTTTATTAAAAATCTTTAAACGTGCTTATTTTCCAGATCAAAAGCGCCCCGATCGTCTCCGAAACAACCGCGTACATGAGCATGGCCCTCCCGACGTCGGAATGCAGCATATGGTCGAAAATCTGTTTGTTGGTCGAGTAAACGACGAACGCGAACCCGATCGGCAGAAGGCTCATCACAACGCCCTGGAGCTTCCCCTGGATCGTCAGGGTGGCCAGGTTCTGTTGTATTTTCTTGGTTTCTCGGATATTGGTCACGATCCGGGTGAAGATAACGGGAAGGTTCCCGCCCGTTTCCCTGGCCAAAAGGATCGCCGTGATCATCTGCTGGACCGCGGAGAGCGGCATGCGGCTGTAAAGGTGGTTCAGGGCCTCTTCCAGGGAAACTCCCATCTTGTTTTCCCCCAAAACAATGCCGAATTCCTTGTTGATGGGATCCGGCATCTCGTCGATGACCGCCTCCAGGGCCTGGACAAGGCTCAACCCCCCGCGGAAAGAGCTCGACATGATCATCAAGGCGTCGATCAACTGCTCGTTGAACTTGTCTTTGGTCCTCGCGGCCAGACTCTGGATGTAAATACTGGGGAAGAGAAATCCGGCGATCAGCCCGAAAACAATGCCAAAAAAGTTCAGCCCCGGCGGGAAAAGAAAATAAAAGAATCCCCCCAGGATCAAAGGCGCCAGGACAAAGACACGGCCGATCTTCCTGGCCTCCTGACGGGGCATCAGGTGCTCCATGCGCATGGAGAGCTTGCGCTGACGGTCTTCGCCCAGGACGGCGGCGCGGCCGTACATGGCCGGGATGACGGCGTAACCCACCATCCCGACGGTACAAAAAATGAGGAAAAAGATAACGGGTAACATGGTTCAAAAAGGGCATCCGGGGATCAGGAGATCAGGGACTAGGTAATCCGGATACCCGGGTATCCGGATTTGCGGATATCCCACGGTAATTTTTGCATTTATACTTAAGTATATCCCGAACGTGGGAAAGATGCCACTGCCTTGACAATTTTGTTTTTGGCAGGACCGTCAGGGCGCGTTGCACCTTATGCCGGCGGCGGTCCCGGCGCAAGCTTGAATGCAATCGTGGCAGGTCGTTGCGTTCGCCCGCACGGTCAAGCAGTCGCACCCGCTGGATTCAAAACAGGGCTGGTCATACCACAAATTCGTTTCATAGGGATCAAAGATACATTCCGTCGTGAGGCGCGGGTCGTAAATCCTCCCCTGCCCCAGAGACTCGCCGACGGCTTTCCACCGGCCGGAAAACCCGCGGGCCATGTATTTCTGAAAGACCCAAAAGGCCCACAGGACAACCACGATCAGCGCGGCGTATTCGATCAAAGACTGGCCCCTTTTCCCTCGTCGGCGTAACATGGTTAGAAATTCCGGCAGGGCACGAATTTGAAATCCATGCCCGACCGGTCTCCTTCCTGGCCATGGTAATAATATTGAACACAGGCCTCGCTGTTGACCCCTGTGGATAACAATTCGTTCGCTAAATCCCAGCAATCCTTGTTGGTCGTCATTGGACACAGCGCCGTACATCCCGGCGGATCCGGATCGATCTGGCAGTTGGCGACACACTCGGGATCCGGCGCGTTGTCAAGCCGTTCGTTGAGCATAAAAGCCCCGTAATAATAGCTACCCAGGGAAGCCAATGATCCGTCCGGGTCGGGCAGCATGTTCGACGTGCATTTCGCCTCAATGTCCAGGGGATCAGCGGTCAGCGGCCGGTCTCCACGCAAAAAGCTCGGCTTCCAGATCTCCACGCCGTTGGGGAACAAAAGTGTGGAAAGCGCGCTGGTTTCATCGTAGCGGCCGACGCGCACCTTCACGACCCCGTCTGTCCCCGCAAGCTCATAACAGCGTTTCGTCCCCCAGTTCTTTGTATACGTTTTTACCCACGGCCACCGGGGGTCCCCGGTCGGAGTCTGGCTGACATTGCACGCCTTGTCGCACCGTTCCGGGATCCTCGCGTCCGCGCGCACGACATGCCATTTCCCGGATCCCGGCGGCTGCCCCTTGGCAGGTTCGCCTTGCCAGCCGTAAATGGCATGATACGGTAACCCTGTTTTTTTGTTATCAAAATCGATCCTGGCCTTGATCAATCGACAGGCGGCCCCGTCCGGCTCCGTATCGCCGTCATTGTCGTCACACGTCAAAAACTGGTAAAATTGATTTTCCGCGGCGCGCAAAGCGGAGAGAAGGCTGTCCATCTCGGCCAGCCTCCTCGATAAAAACGTGTGCCGCTTGCGGAACTTGGCCACCTGATTTGTGGCCTCGGGAATACTTTGGTCAACCAAAGTCTTAAATCCACCGGCGCCGGTGGCGGCGCAGGAACCCGCGGCAATTCTGCCGGCGATCGCCGCCGGAATGACAGCGGCGGCGTCCGAGCAGACATAGGTGGTACCATACGCGACGCACGTGAGCGCCGGGTCGACGCCACAACCCGCGGTCAAGGTATTCTGACACGCGACAAGTTCACTTATGTTTGTGGGAATGTAGGCTGTTGTGTCAAAGCCGGGGACCAATGATCTCGGCAAAGCCGAACACCACGTATTGGCCTGCGCGAAATCATCCACAAGACCGTTCTCGCACCCGGTTTTACACATATTAAACCGGTTGGCATTGCCGCCGTCAACATTAGCGTTCCAGTTCAAGCAGTTGACAACATCTTCAAAATCTCCCCGGATGCCATTGGGGCCGTCAGGCGTGCCGTCACCATTCGTATCATTGTTATCAAAAGTGGCCGCCTCGCCCGCCGGAATCCAGGGACACCCCGCCGGAGGCACACACCACGCGGCATCTAAATCACTGCAGCTTGGCGAAACAAAGGAAGTATCGCGCCAGGCCTCCAGGCGGTTTCTGATCTCCTGGATCCCCTCGTACCATCCAACAAGCGCCCCGTCTTTCTGATCACAAAGATAGCAACATGAGAAACTGGAAGACAGGTCGTCGTCACAGGTTGGACTACTTGTGGCGCTGCTTCCTTGCATCGGCGCGGCGGCGCCCCCTTCGATCCATTGGGCCGCGTCCAGATACCAGCTTCTGAAATTTTTACCCAATTGGGCCGCGTCAGCGACCACCGCCGCCTGGGCCCACTCAATAAAAAAATTCAACCCGTAGACAAGTTCATCCAAAAGATCGTCCGGCCATAAAGCCGCCGGCGCGGCCCCGGGATCTCCGCAAGCGCATCCCAGATCATCCGCCGGACACGACCCGAATTTTGGACACATCCCCCAATATGGAAACTGGTCGCCGCCGGGAGAACAAAAACGGTCCCCTCCTCTTTTCCAAATGCCTATGACAGGGTTCCCCGCCGCGCTCTGGGCGCACTGATCGTCGTCCGCTTCGATCTTCCCCCCGGGGCCCGGCGGACCCGGCAAAACCACGCGGTCGGGAACAACGACAACACCCGCCGCCAGATTTGTTCCGTCCACGCAAAATGATGTGTCATACAGCGCTCCCCCGGGCGGATTGCCCGCCGGCAATACCAGTTGAGGGATCTCCGCGGGTTGACCGGCCAGACACGCCCCCACCGTCGGCTCCCGCGGGTCACACCAATAGCATTGCTCGGGTTTATTCATCAGATCAAGCGGCGCGCTTAAATCTACTTTCCAGTCCGCGATTTTGTAAAAAAACGGAAAACTTCCCGTCCTGTTATCATTGGCCGGATAATACGGAGGTCTGTAAAATCCCGTCGTGTCCTCCAGCCGGAAACCGCTGGCCGGGACGAAATTCTGCATTCCGTTGGGGTCAAGGGGGTTTTTCCGGTAACGGGCATGTTCGTCATCACGGCCCAACTGCTCCTGGAACGAAATAAAGGCGTTGAGGGGGTTGCCGCGGTAAGCGTCGTAGACCCAGGGATAATCTGTCCCGTAAGGGCTGTTGTCCTCGCAGTTTTGCCGGATAGCCGGTTCGGTAGAAGGCACGCAAGAGGGATCGCATTCCGATGAATTGTTAAAAGGCGCGCATACCGGGCCGCTGTCGTCGTAGAGCCCCCAGTTATCGCCGTCATCCAGCAGGAAGCCCTTTAACGCGTCGAGGAAGTCCTGCACGTCGGTGGAAGCGGGCGGCGGGATCGTATTGATCCTTTGTTCCATGTAATAAAGCCCGAACCGGCTGGCCTCATCAAGGGGTTGATTGCCGGCGTCTAACCCCCACAACCGGTCTCCGTCGGAATCTGTAAAATCAGGGACTTGGACGGGGTCCGTAACCGCGCTGCCTAACGCCGCCTGGACCCCTTGTTCGACGAAGGCATCCCTCATTTCCATCGTGTGCCAGATAATATCGCTCCAGGCGCTGGTCAGCCCGGGCTGGATCACCATGACCTGCATGGCAAGCGCGCCCAACGCCAAAACAAGAGAGACAATCGCCA
Organism: Candidatus Omnitrophota bacterium; assembly: GCA_003522725.1. Lineage (GTDB taxonomy): Bacteria > Omnitrophota > Gorgyraeia > Zapsychrales > Zapsychraceae > UBA10015. Next base: position 18,464 of record DPIG01000030.1, on the reverse strand, counting down.
TAGCAAAGGGGGTCCCACTTCCCCATGTCACTATGATAATAATAATAGCAATAATAACCGCAATTATGGTTATGAGAATCCCGGTCCAGCCGCAAACCTTTCTTTTCCCGCCCAGCGATGTTTTAAAGACAGACTGCCCCATGCTGGCCATATACGATCCCAGGGTGGACGCCGCGGTGTCCGCCGCGATGGTCGTAACGGTCTTGCCCTGGCTGACGCGTCCCAGGTTTATGGAAACAGCGTAAAAGATCAGCGCCGCGGCGACGACGAGGATGAGGATGACGGCAACTTGCCCACCTTTATCAGACATCGCTTGGCGTGAACTTTTAAGAATTTTGTTCAAATAGCGAAACATGGCTTGTCACAAACTCGCGTTCCGGATCTCCGGATAACCGGTTACCCGGCTATCCGGAAACTGTCCTTTGTTTACTAATCTCCACTCCACACCGCGTTCATCGGAGCGGGTGTAGAAAAATGCGGGTCGATCTGGGTCAAAGGACCGGTTACCTCATTGACATAACTCGTACAAACACCCAACACCCACGTGGTACATCTCCCATAATTAGGGTCAATAGGAGATGTCAACAGGGCCTCATGCGCTTTCTGCCGCTGGCCCAGATCCAGCCCAACCCAGCGGAAGACCATGATGATCCCGTACATCATAAGGAACAGGATGATCATGCAGAAAGTGAACTCGAGCATGACCTGACCTTTCTTATTCGTATCTCGTATCACGTATCTCGTATCTCGCATTCTGTTTCTGCTTGCTTTTAGGGTACGCCAGGTACCGCAAAATCCACCGTTTCATCCCCGCCGGTGGGCGTGATCCATTTGCGCCCGCGCCGGTCCGCGACCCGGCTACGCACGATAATGACTTTGAAGTTTTTATCCATGCATGTCCTCTGGATGTTCCCCGCCCCAAAACAGTTTCCACACGCCTCGACGGGGTTGGACAAACCCGCGGGCCAGACACCAGGATCATTATTGACGGCTTCCGTGTCGGTACAAAACCGGCCCGTGTCATTGCTAAGCTGGACCACCCGCTCAATAAGATCAATCTGATCTTTTTTCTGGGCGGTGCGGATATATTGACTGGTGTCGCCGCTGGCGGCATAGAGCCTGCCCTCCTCAACCCGGAAATACGTTCCATCCACCCCCGAGTCGCGCACGAACGAATACATCTTGACATCCTTTTGCAGCCCGGGATCCAGCCCCGGATCGCTGTCCCCGCGCGTAAGGTCCAGGTCACCGTCTTGCCGGTCCATGACCCAAAATTGCTTGATAATCCCCGTTGTCTGGTCGACCCCGTTGGCGTTGGGGGGAAGCGGATCTCTCTCCTTGGTATTGACCATAATGCTCTCTCGTTTTAAATCCAGATCGCCGAAGCTGTTGCGGTCACCGACGTCCACCGAGGGATGGCGTGGAGACTTGCAATTTCTTTTACAACTGCTGGGCTCAAGGACAATCCCTTCGCCCCGGAGAAGACTTGCCTGGACGGGATTAGGTATCGGGTTTCCAAGGGCATCAACGCCACCAGGCAACTCAAACCCGGCATCCCAACCCATGACCAGATACCACTGCCAGGAAAAATCACCGCGCTCCGCGCCGGGGACATCCGTTGCGCCGTCACGGTCCAGGTCAAAACGTTCATCGGCCGACAAATTGCATCCCGGGACGCCAACGCCGGGGGCGGAAGGCGGACAAACCGGGTCACAACTGCGCAGGGAAGGGCCGCCGTCATGGTTACACCATTCGGTGAAACCGGGATGGTTGTATACGACATCGTAGAGCTTGGCGCAGCCGAGAGTACGCGCGAATGTCTGCGTCGAGGTCGGGCTGCAATCGGTACAACAGCTCGTGCAATCCTGTCGCACGCACATACTCGCGCACGGGCCGGTTTGCTCCAGACAATTTGGCTCCCATTCCACCGCCGGGTCAGGGATTTGATACAACTCTGTCGAACCTCCGGAACAATCCGTGCAGGTTGGGTCGCAATTATCCGAGCACAACCCCATATCGACCAAATGGACCCTTTTAAACCGTGCCGTCGTCAATGGGAAATGTTTGCCGTTGATAAAAATATCAGAAACGGGGAGATTGAAATCTTCGCCGGCATCCACGGGAAGGAACAAGTTCCGGCTGTACGTCGCGGCCGCGCTCGCGACGTATGGCGTGCGGTCGATGGCGGCGTATTTGGCCGACTCGGCCGTCAGCCTGTCTTCGACAAAAAGAACACTGGCTGTTTGGTGAGAAGCGTCCCCGCTTCCTCCTCCGCCGCCCGCCAGCCCGGTAGAATACCGGTAGGAGGTCGTCATCGCCTGGCGCATGGCGCGCAACTGCTGGTTCTGCATGTACCCGGCGCTTAACGCCTGGCGGACAATGGCGCCGACGACAAAGATCAGGATCGCGCCGAACACGGCCAACTCCATGGCCGTTTGGGCTTTTTTAGGTAAGAAGTGAGAAGTAAGAAGTGAGAAGTAAAATTTGGTCTTTTGAGATTTTTTGTCTTTTGTGTTCACTTTTTCCATCATCCCTCTTCTGCTTCTTACTTCTTGCTTCTTGCTTCTTACTCTTCCGAAGTTACCCCCTGCTGATTCACTTCGTAAATCAATACGCCCCCACCTCAACGGTCCCCTGTTTACGCTCTGTCGAAACAGACTCATCCGTTTTTTGGGTCCAATAGCCGCCGGCGTCATTCATCGTAATAATGCTTGTATTCGTGCCATGGACCAGGGTATAGCGCACCGACGAATTGGCCACGCGAGGGTCATACTGGTCCCCCATGTCGTCCAGGGCCGATTTCCAGCGCCCTTGCAAACCCCGCTTCAAATAGTGCTGAATGGCCAAAAGGGCGCCCAGCACAATGATAATCAGCACAATGTACTCGAGAGTGGTCTGTCCTTTTTTATATCCGCGTAACATGGTGTCTGCGCCGTCCTTTCCTCTCAACGCTCTTCGGTATACCCTAGATTGATCAACGTGTTGGACGTCGTGACCGACACGTCATCGAAAGAATACGTTATAGCCCCGGCAACATCCTGTGTCCGCTTGTCCGTGGACCCGCGCGTGGCCGTGTAGCTGGCCTCCATGTGCCCGGTCTCGTCGAACTTTTGCTCCGCGTTTTGCTGGACCCCCACCTGGTCCGCCACAATTTTGATGAGCGACTGGGTGCCGCGCTTGAGCATCGGCCCCATGGCGAACATGACCAAAACAATCACACCCAGGAGGATGGTGTATTCCAGGATCGACTGGCCTTTTTTAAGTAAGAAGTAAGATGTAAGATGTAAGAAGCAAAATTTGCTTTTTTGAATCTTCTTATTTTGTCTGTTCGTTTTTTCCATTTTCCTTTTCAAATTTTTGCTTCTTACTTCCTTCTTCTTACTTCTTACCTCCTGCTTCTTGCTTCTCTCTTTTCAATTCGCGCCCCGCGGCGGCGCCGTTTCGCTGCGGGTTTGCACCGCCGTCACCCCGTCGATCGTCTTGCGGAAAATGCCCGTCGTCGCCCCAGGCAACAATTCCGTCCCGGTATTTTCCCGCCGGCTGACCGTCGAAACGGTATTGCCGTAATAGGGTTCATACCCGATCTGCACATCGCCGGTGTAATAACCCTGCGTGCGGTTAAGCACCATATTGAGCATCGCGTTGCGGGCGTCAAAAATACGCGCCTGGACCCCTCTTTTAAAATAAATGGTCATGGCCGTGGCCATGCCTATGACAACGAAGAAAACCAGGACGTACTCGCCCATGACGGCCTGGGCTTTTTTGGTTTTGAAATATCTTAACATGGAAGGTTGCCCCTGCGAACAGGTAACTTGATTTATTATAGCACAAATAAAACATGGCTTACCCGGGAAAGCCCCCAGGTAAGCCATGTTTTTGACAAGGACATCCCAACGGATCTAGGGATTATTGTTTTCCCCAGAATTCTTGCTGTACGTTCATAATGGCAGAGTTGGTAACCGTTGAAGTAACTTCGTCACCAATTAACGTCGAGCCGCTGACACCTCTGGTAAAGGTATCTTTTGTCACGCTGGACGTTGTCATGGTCTGGGTGACGTTGGTATTCCCCACGGAGAATTGGTCCCCGATGTCATCCGCCGCGCCTTTCAAGCGCCCTTGAATACCGCGCTTGATGTAGACCTGGATCGACAAAAGGGCGCCGATGATGATGATGATGAGGACCGCGTACTCCAGGGTGCTCTGCCCCTTTTTTCTGCGTTTATTTAAATAAGTAAGCATTTGATTTTCCTCCTAAAAAGTTGCCCTCTCCTCATGAGAGAGTTCTCGTAGTGCTTCTTTTCAATTAAAACTGCTCACCAAAAATGGTGTTATCATACGCCGTGTTCTGGAAACCGCCTGTGCCGCGCGTTCTGGTCAAGTCGGAATCCTGCCTGGTCGTCGTATCATCCAACCGCTTGGTTGTCGCCTCATTGCGGGTGATGTCATAATCGGTTGTGAGATAATACGGTTCGTACTGGACAGAGGCCCCTAACGCCGTCGACTGGTTCTTCAAATAGCTCGAGGCATCACGGACCCTCGCCTGCAGGGCGCGCTGGGCGTAGGTTTGCATCGCGATAATACCGGCCACGACGAGCGAGATCAGGATCGCGTACTCGGCGGTATTTTGCGCTTTCTTATTTTTGATCAGTTTTCTAAACATGGATTTTCCCTCCTAGGAATTTCTTAAAGTAACTAATGGTGTTTGTCTTACCATCTGCATTACGGCGACAGCGGTCTGGATGTCTGGAGCCTGCCGGCCATATTCTCCATACCGTTGGTGCCGCTGGTTAACGTATTCTGAATGGCTGTTCTGAATCCCGGCAAGAAGATCAAAAGAGCAGCAATGACAGCTGCCACCAGGATGATGTACTCAACGGTGCTTTGCCCTTTTCTCTTGTGGGCGGCACGTTTCGTTATTTTCTTCAACATGGTTTCCTCCCTTGAATGAATGCGTTACTTATGGAACGAGCAACGCGAGTGAACATAAGTAACTGCATGAATTCAATCCTTGACAATTTGATCAAATTGTCAAGGATCAAGCAAATCAACAACTTAACTTCGCTATCCGCTCGTTAAATTATGATTTGCTATGATTATTCTTTTTGGAATTCCGTTTGAATCGTCTGTTGGGTGGCCTGTACGGACCGGAACACGTAGGTGCTCATTGCAATCACTGCAGCTGCAACAACCGCCGCGACCATGGCATATTCTAGTAGACTTTGACCCTTTTCATTTTTTCTGCATGTCATGGGTTTCCCCTGGCCTTGCCGCGACGACCTTGAGTGTTCAACAGACAATCCTTGCCCTTCTGCTCCACCGTCCTTCTTCAGACGGCAGAACAGCGAACCCCGCAGGGCTTCTATTACAGCAAACACCTTATCGGTGTCATAATTCGGGATAGTCAAAGATCGACAGAGAAAGTATATCACATGACGACCCCCTGTCAAGGTTCAGACAAGATTTTTTTGTATAGTATTATTTTACTATAGTAATAAACAGAGGACGTCCCATCGGATCCGTGATGCCCGCCTCGTTGACCCGTTGAACAATTTGCCGCAGTATATTAAAAGAGGAATACACTGGCGGGGGACACAAAGAGACCAGAAAGACCTGCTCATGGGCCGCGCAATAACCATTAAGCGAATAAACTGTTGATATTAACTGAGTTATATCAAACCTTGAAAATTCTCCCCCCAAAAAATGTTTTTGACAATAGTGATTGAGCGCGCCGCCCCAGTCCTGGAATACCAGGGAGGGGCTCTGCCCTGACAGGCACGGGACGCTCTGCTCATCCTGCGGGGAACGGATGCGTTCACCCCCCGTTTCCGCAATGGCATTGACCGCCCTTCCGGCCGGGCCGGCGTCAAGGTTGGGCCATCGCCTGAGGAACGCCCGCACAATATCCGTTGGCGCCTTATCGGCGCAATTTGTCAAAATGACCATGACCGCGGCGCCCTCCGGAGACGCCAGGATAGTTACGCTGCGCAAAGGCGCGCCTTTGCGCAGCAAGGGCGCGCCCTTGCGCGGTAACAGCGCTCCTTTTGATTCCAATTCTTTCTCAAAAATATTGGCCGGCCCGGCCGCGACATAAAAAACTTTATCCGTTACTTCATCATAAAATGGCTCCACCGTTTTTGTATTTTTCGATAATAACAAAAATTCTTCCTGCCCGGGCCATACGCCCAGCATGAAAAAACGCTTTTTATGCGGGAACGAAGAAAACTCGGCGATCCGTTCCCCCGCGCCATCAAAGACAACCGCCTTTTTAATTTGTCCGCCTTCTTTTCCCTGCCTGCCGGCAGGCAGGCCTTCAAACGCGGCCGCCATGTCAAAAACCGCCCCAGAAAGCCTCCCGGCCGACGACAAAAAGATAGCGGGTTGATTATTGCTGATCACGCAACGCGAGAGCATGGTCATTGCTTGCTCCGCGCATGCCGGAAATCCCGCCCCATCTCCCAGACTGGCCAGACAGGCGTCTGTCATGACCCGGGTGCCGTTTTCCAAATAAAATTCAAAATATTTCGCCTCCATAAACACTTGCCGCTTTTCTTTTTCATACTCCAGAAAAAATCTAACAGATGGAGCGACCGTCTGGATCATATTGCCCCAACCCGATATTCCAAGATCGGTCAATGGCCGCTCAAAACCATTCAGCTGCCACAAAGCATGATTTGTCAGGCGTCCCATCTGGCTGAATTCGCAGACGCCCAACAGATTGAAGCACGGCACCATATCACAAAACGCGTCGAATTGACCGGGCAAAGGGTCCGGGATATGCTTTCGTAACAATGCGCCCAGGACAGGGGTCCTCGACAACTGCCACTGCGCGGCTTTAAGAAAAACACAACCCATGCCTTCACGCAGAACCCCCTTGCTTTGCGCGCGCGACGCGCGCAAAGCCTCAACATGACGCGAAAATGTTGCTTGAGAAAAGCCGCGCGCGCGCGGTTCAACGACCGGCGCTCTTTTGGGTTGCCCCAGTCCCGGGATGAGCCCGGGATGTCCCTGTCCCGGGATGTCCCGGGACAGGGACATCATCGGATCCTTTCGAACCTGCGGCAACACCTTGGGAGGCAAGGGCTTTTGCTCAAGCTTGATTTTCTGGACCTCATTTAAAAGCTGCTGTTTTTTTTGGGAAGGGATCTGAAATTTCTTCGCGGGCGCTTCATCAGAAGGCGGCCGCCCCACGGCATTGCTTAAGTTGGCACTCTTGATAATCGCGTTAACGGAAGATTTGGAAACCTGTATTTTGAACTTTTCGCTGATAAGAGCGGCGAGTTGCCGGCAGCCAAGATCGTGATCCGTCCTTTTTTGCTGAAGAACGAAATCGATAACTTCTTTCCTGAATTTGTAGACAACGCCCATAAAAACGCAACCTTTTCAGACTGGACATTAGTTTCTGTACACTATAGCACACCCGAAAAACGGTTTCAATTTTTCTTCCATGCCATCCAGAGCAAAGAATTTTAAAGTTTTCATTGTGGTTCCGGCAGATTTTATTTATAGTGAGGGGGTCGAAATATTTTTTCAACATCCGACCCCTCACAAAAATGTCTTTACCGCATAAAATATGTAACCTCGCCGTGTTGGCAGGATTCTTTGCGACTGTCTGCGTGCCGGCCTTCGCCCGGGAACATGCACCCGCCGGGGAACAACAACCGGCCAGACTCAAAATCATCGATGCCGCGCTGGCCCAGGCCGAAGTGGAATTCTTTGAGCACCCCCCCGCTCCCGAAGTTCATTCTTCCTCCGGCGGGAACACATTCGGATTGACCGAAGCGCAATCCCGCGAAAATATTATCGACGCCGCCCTGAAAAAACATAGTCTTGAAGCGGGCGTGGAACTTTTTTATTACCGCTATGAAGAGCCGGATCTTATGAAAACAATGGGGATCATGCAAGGCATTTACACCCATTATACGTATCGCCCTTCCTTCGATGACTTGCTTTATACCGGCCTGATGAATCTCTACAAAATTGAAGCCCGGTACAGCCGGGGGGATGTTGATTATACTTCGGAAGGCAGCGGTTCAGATGACAATATCCCCGACTGGTCGGTCGAGCTTCGTGGAATTCTTGGCAAAGAATACGCGGATGGGCCATTTAGAACAGTACTTTATGCGGGGGGAGCATACAGATATTTAAACGATAACAGCAGCGGGCGGCTGACAGACCTCGGCTATTACGGCTACCAGCGGGAATCCAATTATTATTATCTTCCGGCGGGGTTTGAATTCTCGAACCAGATCAATGACACGTGGTCAGTCGGCATTACCGGTGAATATGACTGGCTTGTTTATGGTTTACAAATAAGCCATCTGAGTGACGGCGATCAATTTACCGGGATGAGGAGCGAAGACGCGGAAAACGAGCAAGACCATGGCTACGGCCTGCGGGCGTCGATACAACTTGTCCGGCAGTCAGACATCGCTGATCTTGTTTTTGGGCCTTTTGTGCGGTTCTGGAACATTGAAGACTCTGAAATATCAACCACCTTGCTGGAAGGATCTATTACCCAGGGCCTCGAGCCGGAGAACAACACCATTGAAGCGGGTTTGAAAGTTGGTCTTCGATTTTAACTGTTTATAACCTCTCGATTTGATCGCCCAGAGACGTTTTTGTCACCCCGATAGTTCCCGCCTTGAGCTCAATCACAGATTCGGAACGAAAAAAAACCGGACTTAAACGAAACGGTTTTATGCGCTCGACCAGCCCGATGACACAACCATCTTTATCGACAAAAATGGCATCGATGGCAAAGCGCATAAAGAACATGTGGATAGACCGGCATTTTGTAATGACAAGCGCCTCGCCCGCGGGAATCTCGTCGCGGCCTAAAAGCCCTTTCATGCGCGTCGAGAATGTATCGGCCAAAGAGGCGTTTTGGGCAATAACCGTATTTTTGCTTTTATTGAAGATCCGCATGGTCTGAAAGGAGAAGGGAAAGGCGGGCCGGGGATCGCGGGAGGATCAAAAATCAGGCGGCCGCGGCCGGCTTCTGGAACATTTCCTTGTTTAAATTCATGCCCCGCGAAACAAGGTCATCAAAACATTTCGGGATATAGCCGGTGGCCTCAAAATCGCCGATAATTTTACCGTTTGGGTCGATGCCTTTTTGCCGGTAAACAAACACGTCCTCCAGCTTTAATTGAAATTCCTTGTCCAGCCCGGTAACCTCCGTGACCCCGGTGATCTTCCTGGTTCCGTCGGAGAAACGGTTGATATGGACGATAATGGCGATGGCCGAGGCGACCATTTCATTAATGGCACGCACGGGCAGTTCAATGCCGCTTAAAAGGATCATCGAAGACATGCGCGTCAAGGCGTCGCGGGTCGAATTGGCGTGCAGGGTCGTCATGGAGCCGTCGTGCCCGGTATTCATCGCCTGAAGCATATCCAAAACTTCGGGGCCGCGGCACTCGCCGATAACGATCCGGTCCGGACGCATACGAAGGCAATTGATGAATAAATCCCGGATGGTGATCTGACCCTTGCCTTCCACGTTGGGCGGACGGGACTCCAGCCGCCCCCAATGACTTTTTTTTAATTTCAACTCGGCGGCGTCTTCGATGGTGATGATGCGTTCGCCGTCGGGGATAAATTCGGACAAGACGTTTAAAAGCGTCGTTTTTCCGGCCCCGGTCCCCCCGGAAACGATCATATTTTTGCGCCCCAGGACGCAGGCATGCAGAAAATCGATCATAGGCTGGGACAAGCTGTTATACCGGCGCAGCAAATCGCCGGTTTCCAGTTTCTCCTTGGTGAATTTCCGGATGGTGATCATCGGGCCCCGCAACGAAAGAGGCGGGATGATCGCGTTAATACGCGACCCGTCCGGCAGGCGCGCGTCGACCATCGGAGTGGATTCATCGATGCGCCGGCCCAACGGCGCGATGATGCGGTCGATGATCCCGCGCATTTTGGAATCCGAGACAAATCTTTTATTGGTCAAAACAAGTTTCCCTGATTTCTCGACGTAAACTTCGTCTTTGCTGTTGACCATAATATCCGTCACTTCCGGGTCCGCCAGGAAATCCTCCAAAGGCCCGAGCCCCAGCGCCTCATTGACAATATCTTTCACCAAACCCATGCGGTCTTCGTGGGAAGCAAGCTTTCCTCCCGCCTCTTCCACCAGAATATTACCGACCACCTCTTCGGCCGTCCTTTTCAGCTTTTGGGTCGCTTGAGGATCGTCAAACACGCTGGTCGTTATTCCGTCGAGATTCAACCGCTCCACCAGCTTTTCGTGGACCTTTGCCTTAAGGGCGAGGAACTCGTCTCCCGGAGCCAGGAGCGCTCCGCCGGCCGTTTGGATCATCTGCTGCGAAATGCCGTATTTTTCCCAAAACCGCGCGGGTTTTTCCAGTCCCTCGGCGGTCCTTGTCTTGGCAAGATCCCCCGTGGGGACATACAAATTCTCTTTAGTAAGAACGCCGGTCATTTTTGTAAAAGCTTCGGCGACTTTGCTGCGCGGGCTGTCCATAACGCACGGGATGCCGCGGTTGAGGGCCAGCCCCACCACTTTACCGTCGGAAGGGATGTGGCTAAAAATTTCGCAGGGCAAAGCCGAGCGCACCTCCTGCCAGGCAACGCTGCCGTGGCTTTCGGAGCGGTTCAAAATAAGCTTCACCATTTTTAACGGGAATTGCAGGCTCTGGAGCACGTCCAGACACCACTTGATCTGATAAACGGCGAGAATATCCGGTGTCGCCACCAAAAGAATAAGACTCGAAAAATCCAGGACGGTAACAAGCGTTTCCGTAAAGGATTTGCCGGCGTCAACCACGATAAAATCGTACTCCTCCATGGCCTTCTGGAAAAAAGGCTTGATGTTGTCGGGGGTCACATGGCCTATCTGGCGGGTGTTGCTGACAACGGGCAGGAAATCCAGCCCGCAGACATGTTTGGTCGTTTGCCTGCGGACGATTTCCGCGTCATTGGATGTTCCCAGGGCCGGCAACAAATCCACAATCGCCCGGCTGGGCACCAAATTGAGCATGCGAGCCATGTCCTGGCCGGCCTGAAGGTCAAAATCGATGATAAGCACTTTGTGCCTGGCCAGCGCGAGGGCGGTCGCCAAATTAACGGCGACAAGGGTTTTCCCGACGCCGCCTTTGCTGCTAAAAACAGTAATTGTTTTACAACTCATTTAGAAATGGTCCCTTCAGGGGCGTCAGGAATTAATGCGGAGAGGTTAAATTTAATTTTTCTTCAGGCTGTAAACAATCGGTATTGTCACATTTAACTCCTGGAGATCCACGCTTGATGGAAAGCTGGAATAAGGAGCTGACTTTTTGACTATATTTAAAGTGTACTCGTCAAAAATTTCGTGACCGGAGGATTCCCTGACCATGGCTGTTGCCAGCGTCCCGTCGCTTAAAATGAGCAGGCTCAATTTGACCGTGCCCTCCCAGCCGGCCCGTTCCGCTTCTTGAGGATAGACAATTGATTGGGCTATTTTCTGCTGGACCGCCTGCACATATTCATCAATGTTCGAGGGAGATTCTGCGGAGGAAGAAGCGGCGGTTGATGCAACGGACGTGAAAGAAAGGGCCGGCACCTCGTCCGCGCCAGTGGCGATGGTTTCAGCAACGGAGGGGGTCTCAATCTGGACTTCAGTTTCTGCAACGGGAATGACAGGCGCGCCGCTTTGTACAGACTGATCGATTTCGAGTTCTTTGGCGGTTGGCTTTTCCTTCGTTACGGACGTTTCCTCTGTTTCGATTTTCTTTGTAATGACAACAGGCGGTTTCCCGCGATTTTTTGCAAGAACCGTCGGGGTCAGCGAGATAACCACTTCCTGGTCTTGATCTGAAGTTGGCGTTGACTTGTTCTGGAAAAGAAGCCCCAAAACAGGAATGTCCCCCAAAAATGGGACTTTTTTAAGATTAACGCTCCTGTTTTGTTTGATCAGGCCCGCCAAAACGATGGTCTGGCCATCGTCCAAATAAAGTTTTGTTTGGGCGCTTCTCGAGGTAAAAGCCACGTCATCACCGACGGCATTCGCGGAATCGACGTCACTGATCTCGACGGTAAGCGTTATATCAATTTTTTCCTTGTTGATTTCCGGAGTAATCGTCATGCTGATGCCATATTGTTTGAACGAAACGTTTTCCTGCGTTCCACCGCTGTCCGTTGAAGTCGTCGTCCGGATGGGAATTTCTCCACCGACAAGAAAACTTGCCTCCTGACCATTTTTCACAACAAGTTTGGGTTGAGACAAAATGCGCGCCTTCCCCTGCTCAAGGAGAGCATTAATTTGCGCGAGCAAAGCGCTGTTGATGGTCCGCTCAAACTGGCCGATTTTAAAATAATCGCCGACGGAACCGTCCAGGGAGGGCATAATTTCGCCATATGTAGGGGTAAAACCACCGCTGGAGGTGGTCGTAACGGTGTTGCCTGAAGTGGTCTGCTCGCCGGTAAACCATTCGAACCCGAGACTTTTAGAAAGCGTGGTGCTCAATTCCGTAATCTGAACGGCGATCTGGATAAGATCCTCTATTTCTTCATTTTTACTAAGATTAATAACGTCGTCGCCGAATTTCTCGACGATTTGAGCGAACTGCTCCTTTTTATGCTTTGGGATATTGCCTGATACCACAACCTTGCCTTCTTGCCCGTCGATGGCGAGTGTCGCTTCGCTGATATCCGCGGCCTTTAATAGCGCCGCCACCCGCTCTTTCACCAGTTCCAGGTCCTGGCTAAAAACATGGACCGTGAGGGAACGTTTGCCCTGCTTGTCCCAGACAAAAAGCGCCGTTTGCCCAACACTTTGTCCGACCATCAAGATCTCTTCTTCATCGGCCCTGATGATATCCGCGACCTCGGGATGCGTAACGGATATCCGCTCCAGGCCATCGGCCCCGAGATTGACCAGCTCTCCCTTGATCATATAAACTTCTTTCGCCGTGGTCGTATCAATCTCCTCGGCGCTGCTACGCCCCGCAGCGGCCAAGCAAAGGCCGACAACAAAAAACAGGACGCTGATGATCCTGTCGTGTCGATATGTTTTCGTCTTCATAAAACGTTTCGTCATCCGTAAAGAAATTCTATTGTTACAATTCCTTGCCTGCCCGGAAAATCTGGATATTGGATTTTGGTTTTTCCTCTTTTTTCTCTTCCGGCTTTTGCGCCGGGGCAGGGGGTTCTTCCTGGGGCTCGCCAAGCACGCGCAAATCTGTTCCCTGCTTATCCAGAATATACTCCGCCAACGTATCCCAGGAAGCGACCTGCAAAAGCTGACGATCTTGTTCCGTCGGGGAACGCAAAGATAACTGCAACTTGCCGTTGGTTTCAGCAAATGTCAGCAACGCCGCCTCTTCGGGAGAAACCGCCAAAGTTACGTTCACGGACTTGGATTTCTGGCGATTTTCATATAGTTCCATTCCTCCGGCCGGCTTAAAGAGCGCTCCGACAGCCAACACTTGCAAATTTTGGAACAAAACGGTGATCACTTCTTTCGTTTTTGCCTTTTCAGCATTGAGTTCTTCGGGAACACGAAGGGAAGCGATCACGTCCACGAAATCTCCCGGGCCGATCAGCCCGCCTACGGCCGACAACGTATCGACCTGTATCGTCACAGCCCGCTTGCCCGGCGGCATCACGATGGAAAAAGCCTCCTGAGACACGGGCTGCTGCGGTCCTTTGCCCACCGCCTGCGCGACCACTTTGGGCTGGGACTGAACCTGCTTGGCAAGCATTTCCTGTTTTTGCAGAATGGCTTCCACCTGCTTCTTGTTAATCTCGATTTCCTTTTGCAGCGCGGCGGTTTGCTGTGTGTATTCCCTGGCCAACAACTTCGTCTGATGATCGATGGTATTCTGGACATACTGGCTCGTCAAGAATGTCGCCACCAGTCCAAGCCCAACCGCAAGAAGGATCGTCGCAATTTGTTTTTTATTTTCAATGTTCATAGTGTCTTTTGCGTTCTATAAAAGGTCTTCTCTGATCTCTACTTTCGTCTCTCCTTTTAATTTCTCGACGTGATCTAAAATAACCTGCTGTTGTTTAAGCATCGTCTGATTATCGATGATATCTTTTTTGATATCTTCAAAAGGGATGGGGGTCCCCCCCTTTTTCTCTTCGACTTTCACAATATAAAATCCCTGCGGCCCCTTGAACACGCCGCTTACTTCCCCGACATTTAACGGCGCGATCGCGTTTTGCATTTCAGCGAACGGCGCTTCCGCGATAAATCCCAGATCTCCTCCCTGGGCCGCGTTGTCCCCAATCGAGTTTTGTTTGGCGATCTCCGCGAAATCCCCTCCCTGCAAAATCTGGGTCGACAATTCATTGGCTTTTAATTGGGAGTCAATAACGAGCGAGCGGACATGCCACTGCGCGGGTTCGACCAAAACGGTCTTTTGAGCCTCATAAAAAGCGCTGGCCTCTTCATCGGAAACATTGATGTCCCGGACAAGATTTTTAACAACTTCTTGGACAATCAGGGTCCTGCGGAATTCATCGACCGCGGCCTGGATATCTTTCTGATTCGCCAGTCCGACCTTCTCGGCCTCTGACACAAGAAGTTGTTGCCGCACAAGGGTTTCCAAAACAAGTTTTTTAGCGTCCAGAGAGGTTGTGTCAAAATCCGGAACCGCCTCTTTCAGGGCGTTTAATCGCTCGTTAAATTCATCGAGCGTGATCGTCCAGTTACCAACCCTGGCCAACACGTTGGCGGATGTGGCTTTTTGTTCAGATGGGTTGGCCGTTGGCGCAACGGGGGATGGAGACGCGGCAGGGGCAGTTTTATTTTCCTGCGCGGCCGGCTTTACTTTTTTGCCGGAGTCCTGAAAATATTCTTTAGTGCTGTTGATCAGGTCGCAACGCACGCTCATGATGGCAACAAAAAAACAAAAAAGGGCAAGCTTTAACTGCTTTTGGGATGTCGTAGGCACCGCTCATCTCCTGTTTTAATATTTTTCAATTCTATTAATAAATTATTGTATTAAGTATACCTGCCAATGTTTGAACAAACAAGTGATTTTAAAAAAATTTGCCCCAAGCATCCTCACCGGACGGTTGCCCGCGGCTATTTTGCCTGCACCAGGCTTTGTACGGCCTCCTTCTCGGACAAAAGCTCTTTATGGGTAAGGTCGATTTTTTCTTGAGCAAAAGCATTGTGCTTGAGCCCCTGCACAATCTCCCAATCCGTGCCGTTGGAACGCACCGGATACCCAAAAATCAACCCTTTTTCGATCCCGTAACTCCCGTCCGAAGGCACAGCCACTGAAAAAAATTCTCCGGGGGGAGTGGGGACCGTCAACTGCTTGATCGTATCAACGACCGCGTTGGCGGCCGACCCGGCGGAAGAAAGCCCGCGCGCCTTGATCACTTCCGCGCCGCGTTTCTGAACCGTTTCAATAAATGTCGTCTTCAGCCATTCCTCATCGGGGATGCGCTCAAGCGCTGACTTGCCGGCAATCGTGGCATGATAAAAATCGGGGAACTGGGTGGCAGAATGATTTCCCCATATGCCGACATTTTTTATCTCTGCGACGCTCGCGCCTGCCTTCCGGGCCAGCTGGGCGCATGCCCGGTTTTGGTCCAGCATGGTCATCGCGAAAAAATTCCGCGGCGAAATGTTCGGCGCTGAAGCCCTGGCGATATAGGCGTTGGTATTGCACGGATTCCCGACGACAAAGACCTTGCACGTCGGCTTCGCGCAATTGGAAAGGGCTTTGCCCTGCGCCGTAAAAATGCCCCCGTTGATCTTTAAGAGATCACCGCGTTCCATGCCGGCCTTGCGCGGAACGCTCCCAACCAAAAGGGCCCAATCGGCGTCCTTGAAAGCAACGTCAGGGGACGCCGTTTGAACCACAGAATCCAGCAAGGGGAAGGCGCAATCTTCCAATTCCATACAGACCCCCTTCAGCGCTGGAAGAGCAACCTCCAGTTCCAACAGACTTAACTCTATGTGTGTCTGCGGACCGAACGCCTCTCCCGAGGCAATGCGAAACACCAACGCGTATCCGATCTGTCCCGCGGCACCGGTAACCGCGACCTTAATTTTCTTGGCTGTCATTCCAATATCCTTTCGGCCATATTAACCATGGAATTAATATCCGTATCGTAAATCGCGTTAAGCGTGTTCTGAAAGATCCCGTTACTGCCAGCAAAAATCAACATGGCGGCGATGACGGCGGCAACGACAAGAATGTATTCGATCGTAGATTGCCCTTTGGAATTTCTCGTTTCATCATATCCGGACATATGTCCCCCTCCTTTCGCATCACATAAATGCCGGCAGTTTTTGTCTCGCGGCTTTTATGTCGCGCAAATCCAGTTGTGCGTAAATAATTTCTTCTTTATTCCCCGACGCCGCGGCCAGGATTTCACCCCATGGGCCGACGATCAGGCTGTGCCCGTAATGACGCACGCCCCTGCCGCTTTTGCCGATCTGGTTCGGAGCAAGGACGTAACATCTGTTTTCAATGGCGCGCGCCCGGGCCAGCACTTCCCAATGAGCCTTCCCTGTTTCATGCGTGAACGCCGCCGGGACACACAGCACATGCGCCCCCAAGGCGGCGTACTTGCGGTACATTTCCGGAAAACGTAAATCATAACAGATCGAAAGTCCTATCTTGAATTTTTCAGCGCGGGCCATGGCCGCCCTGTGCCCCGCCATAAAACAATCCGCCTCCCGGATGCGCTTGTTGCCAAGAACCGCTTCAAACAAATGGATTTTACGATACCTGGCTTTTATCGTTCCGCGATCATCAATAAAGACGGAGGTATTATACGCCTTGTCTTTCCCCGCCGCCTTTTCATAGATCGATCCCGCCAAAATAAAAACTTTATTCTGCCTGGCCAGCGCCATCAATGGTCTCAAAGATTCGCCGGGGATAGTTTCGGCAACGGTTCGCACATCCGCGCGGGAGCGGACGCGGTCGCGAAAAATAAAAGCTTCCGGCAACGCGATCAATCGCGCACGCCGGTCAATCGCCCGACGGACAAAATCAACGGCTTTTTTAAGATTGCGCACCTTGTCGGTGGTCGCGCCCAGCTGGATAACGGCTGTTTTCATATTCTAAACGTTCCCCCTGAAAATGCAACGGCTTTTCACCGCTCCGGGACCGGGTCAGGGAATGTCCCCCGGCGCAAAAAACGCACGACCGCCTCGGCGCTCAAACGCGCCTTTCCCTCCAGCGCCTCCCGCGTATTAAACGCGTTGTGCGGCGTAAATACGACGTTGCTCTTGTCTTTGAGTTTCGACATCCTCCGGGCGCGGACATCCGCGCGCCGCGCCCTCAAGGAATCCGCGAGCGAATGTTCCTCGTCAAAAACATCCAGGCCGATCCCGCCCAAAATGCCTTCGGACAAAAGCCGCGCCAGATCTTTGGCGGGAGATATTTCTCCCCGGCCGACATTGACAAAAATGGCCCCCTTCTTAACCTTGCGCAACACATGATAATCAAGCATCGCTTTTGTCTTGTCCGTCACAGGACAGGCGCAGAAAACAACATCCGCCCACGATAACCCCTTTGCCAGCGCGACATAATCCAGCCCCTCGACCCCGCGCCGCGGGTCCACGCCTTTGACCGTCATCCCCAATCCTCTGGCGACCGTTACAATCTCTTTGCCAATATTCCCGACGCCGACGACAAGAGCGTGTCGTCCGCGACATTCCCGACCGGTCAAGCCATCGCGAGAAAATGTGCCGAAAGAAAGCATTTGTTTTTTGAGTTTGCGTAAAAGAGCCATCATCACGAGCGCGGCCTGTTCAGCCACCGCCCGCGAACAATATTCCTTGATGTATCCGCAGGCAACGTTTTTCCCCGCCGCTCGTTGATAAGCGACAAGGTGGTCGTAACCCTGGCTGCGGGTAAATATCCCGCCGAGATGCTCCGCCCACTCCGGCGGGATCCGCGACTGCGTCCTGACGCTAATAAGCCTTGCGGACGGAAGCCCCCCGCCGCATTCCTGGACAGTTTTGGATACAAACCGCGCGCGAATTTTCGCAGGCAAAAATTTTTCTAACGCCCTTTTTTCCTCTTTAAACACTTCATAAAATACGACATCGGACATAACGCCTGTTCTCCCAACTACGATTTTCCCATATCAAACAAGTAAATCGAGGCCCCGGAGGCGTGGAACTCTTCCAGCTTTTTCCCTTCCCGACCAAAATAATCCAAAACAGTCTTGCGATACCCCGCGGAGGCGTGAGAAAAGACCAGCCAAGTCCTTTTATTATAACGGATTTTCCCCCATTCTTCCTTTGAAAATGCGTTAGCGGACTGACCGATGTGCCATCCGACAAGGTGCCCCCACTGATCACGAACATAATTCACATATACCACATGGATGGTGGGATCAAATTCCACAAGAGGCCCTGGCGGCTCAACGATAACGCCCGCAAAGGGCGTTTGAACGTTAAAGCGATAGTACCCTCTGTAATAACCATATGCGTATTGCGCCGAATTGTTCAAAAAAATAGCGTCCCGCTCTTGATAATGTCCCTTCAA
>DPIG01000052.1 GCA_003522725.1 Candidatus Omnitrophota bacterium | reverse complement strand
ACGCCTTTGCCGTGATCAAAGAGAACCCTGGGGAACTTTTGGAAGATATTTATGTTTATTTGAACGTGAACCGGACCATCAGCCAGCCGCTTCTTACCCGCCAGGTCCTGGCGTTCAAACGTCTTGAGGCATTTTCTAAAATATACCCCAAGGAATTTGTCCAGCAGATAGAATCCTGGCAGGAGGCCTCCGAAGGGAAAGACGTCTATCAAATATTTATTGTCAAGAGGTTCCTCGACGGGCCAGGCGGCAAGATTTATAAAAACGCTCTGCTCGCGGCCCGCCCGCCTGCGACGCCGGAAAATGGACCCTCGCAGGCACCCCAACAGCGCGGGGAACAAACGCTTCCCCAGGAACCGCCGACCGATGCATACGCCGCCGAGGCCCATGGGTTGATCAGAGAGATCGGCGATGTCGATGACGCCCGCCGCTACCGGGAAATCCGGGCCTCACTGCCGGGACTTGTGAAGAAGCTGGTTGTTTTAAGCGAGCAAAGCCCGACGGCCCGGAAGCATTTGGCGAGGCTGCTGGGGATGGCCCATAACGGCGTCGGGACGCTGTCCCGGGAGATTTACGCGCAAAGCCGTGAGGAAAAGAAATCCTCCTCGCCCCTCGCCACGCCCTGGGCCGCGCCGAGGAGTTTTGGCAAGGACATTGTTTTGGTCCCGACGGGAATTGGCTGGATCGGATTGAACCTGGTGGCTCCGTCCCAGCCGCTATTTGATTTTGTCGTCAGGATTGATGAGCTCTTGAAGATAAGGGAACGTAATTTGCGGTATATTGCGGCGTTGTGGTTTGCGCGTTATGACGAATGGGAAAAGACTCAGCCCAAGCGTAAGAAGAGGGATGTGGTTTCTGCGAGCCTCAAGGAAGCGATGGTTGCAGGGTTCAGGGTTCAGGGTCTAGGGTTTAGGGGATCCTTTGGCGGGGACTTCCTCCGGCCGCAAGGATCAAGGAATAACGAACAGTGGTCAGTGACCAGTGATCAGTGGCCAGTGGCCAGTGGTCAGGAAAACATCACACGAACGACGAGCGACGAAGTACGAGGTACGAGTTCTGCCGTCGGCGCGGTGGTGCAAGTCTCTTCCTCGCCGGTCGTTGATCCGAGTGATCCTGTTTGGCAGGATTATCTTGCTTCACGCATTAACAGGGCAGAATTTTCTACCAGCGGTTTCATTTCGAAATGAAGAATCGTATTCTATTATATTGCAATAGGTTGCGTTATCCTTGGCTGGTTCGCCGGCCTTGTTTTTGTGCGATGATATGTTAAACTTTAACCATTAGAAAGCGTTTTCGCGATATCACCGCGGAGGCTTGCCCGTCGGAACGGAGGACATGAGATGGTGAACGTCTATACCAGGAAAAAACACACAAAATTATCTTATAAAATTTTGTCCGCCTTTATCACCCTTACGTTTGTTTTTACTTCTGTATTACCACCCGGCTATGCTCAAACGATCAGCACTTTGAACCTTCCCGTCCCCGGCGCGATGGTCACGCCCAGCGCGGCGTTCGTGCCGGTTTTGTTAAAGGGCATGACGATTCATCCTGACAACCCTTTGCAGTTTGACTTCATTATTGACAGCGGCAATACCGATTTTAAGGAAGACAAAATCAAAACCGAGTCCGAGCGTCTGGTCAAATATTTCCTCGCCTCCATGACCATCCCCAAAGACGACCTTTGGGTCAACCTTTCGCCGTATGAACAGGACCGGATTATTCCCGACGAACTGGGCAAAACCGAGCTCGGCCGCGACATGCTGGCGCAGGATTATATCCTTAAACAATTGACCGCGTCGTTGATGTATCCGGAGAAAGAGCTGGGCAAGGAATTCTGGGATAAAGTTTACCAAAAGGCCAAAGAAAAGTTTGGGACAACCGAGATCCCGGTCGATACTTTCAACAAGGTCTGGATCCTGCCCGAGACCGCGACGGTCTATGAGCACGGGCAGACGGTGTACATCGTGGAAGCGAAGTTGCGGGTGATGTTGGATCAAGATTATGTTGCGGGCAACGTAGGGGCGTCCCTTGTGGGCGCCCGTGCCAAGGCAGGGACAAGCCCTGCCCCTACGGGAAGCAATATTTCTACGTCTATTATTCGTGAAATTATTTTGCCCGAGATTGAACACGAGGTGAATTACGGCCAAAACTTCGCGCCCCTGCGCCAGATCTACCATTCGCTCATTCTCGCTAAGTGGTACAAGGAAACCATCAAAAACAGCCTGCTCTCTAAGATTTATATCGACCAAAAGAAAATCGCCGGCGTCAATCTCGACGACGTCACCCTCAAGGACCAAATCTACGCCCGGTATATGGAGGCCTACAAAAAAGGCGTCTTTAACTACATTAAGGAAGACTATGACCAACTAAGCACCCAACCCATCCCGCGCAAGTATTTTTCGGGCGGAGAAGAACTCACGAAAATACCTTTAAACCATGCCAAACTAAATAGTCCAGTTAAAGGGTTTTTAGGTAAAGGTTTTGTGCTGCTTATTACCCTTGCTTTGACAAGTGTTCCAAATACTTCTTTCTCTCAGTCTATTTATGTCAACACTGATAGAAATCAATTACAAAGTGATTTGAAAAGAAATCTTAGCGAAGAAATGCGGCAAGCTGCATCTAAAGGAGATTTTTCTAAAGTACGTGTTTTGTTAAATTCGGGCGAAGATGTAGATGCGCAAGATTCGGAAGGTGTTACAGTTTTAATGATTGCATCTGAAGCCGGACATAGTGAAATTGTGAGATTTCTCCTGGATAGAGGAGCCGATCCTAATCATATGGATGATTACACGGGAACATCGCTGCTAGCGGCAGCTTTCGGAGGACACATACAAGTAGTAGAGTTACTCTTAGATAAAGGAGTTAATGTAAATACCCAAAATCATTTTAAAGCCACTGCTTTAGATTTGGCGGCTCAGCAAGGATATCTCGAGCTTACAAAATATTTGATTACAAAAGGTGCAGACATAAATCACAAAGATTTTAACGAGGCACAACCTATACATGCTGCGGCAAGAGGTGGTCATACAGCAATTGTGAAACTTTTTTTATCCAAAGGGGTCGATGTAAATGCTAAAGAAAAGAATGGTGTTACAGTTTTAGAGGAGGCTGTTCGTTGGGGGAAACTAGAAACTACGGCATTGCTTTTAAATAAAAAGGCTGATGTAAATAGTGTCTCCAGCGATTTCACTCCTTTAATTCAAGCATCTTGGCACGGATACGGAGAAATTGTTAAATTATTATTATCAAATGGCGCGGACATAAACATGAGGAATTCTTTGGGAGCTACGGCTTTGATGTTTGCTTCTGCAAAAGGACATGTTGGCGTAGTAGAAATTTTGCTTAAAAATGGGGCTAAGGCAAACATAGTTAATAATGCAGGGAAGTCCGCGATGGATTATGCAAAAGAACAACAAAATAAAGAGATAATAGATCTTCTCAAAAAAGCCAGTACAGATGACAATTCCTCATTGGATAGAAATCCAGCGTTCAATCCCTCCGACCAATCCAGCCCCTCGACTACGCTCGGGGCCAGTGGTGAGCAGGGTCGAACCACAAGCTCGCCGGTTTTTATGGAGGAAATGAGAGATCGGGCCGCGAAGTTGGGTATCCCCTTGGGGGACAACACCAAGATCGCTGTTTTCATCGGGGGCAACCAGATTTTATCGGACCATTATTATCAAATGTTTAAGGAAGTCGTCCGCGGGAATTTCGGATTTGATCTGGTATACCTGCCGTTTGTCATTGATGCGGGGGCCGCCGACACGGAGGCAAGAATCCGGATGATCAAGGAAGAGCTGGCCCATAACCCGCGGGTTGTCGGGGCCGTCGTTACCAGGCCGTGGAAGGAGCGTTTTTATGAACCTGGAGACCATGGGCCCGGTGCCATTAACTATATCGTGAAAGGCAAGAATGGAGAGCTCCAGCGCAGTGCTACCGACGGTCAGACCTGGCTTGATGGGTTAAATGAGGACCTGAAGAATCTGGAGAATCTGAAGGATTACAGCTATAATTTTGAAAACAAAGAAATCGTGATCCTGGGCAGTGGCGCGTCCGCCACGGAGCTGGCGGTTATCCTTAACGGGAAGCTTCAGGGAAAGAAAGCGAGAATAACTTTTACCGATACGGACAAAATTAAAATGACAAAATTAGAGGTGTTTCTGGACGAATTAAACCGCAGTTATAAGACCGATTTTCCCGCGTCCAAGGAGGTTTCCAAGTTAAGGCGGGCGATACAAAAAGCCGATATCCTTATTAATGCCACGGGGGTAGGGCGGGGGGAAACAGAAGGCCAGAGCCCTCTTCTTCCCCACCTTTTTGCCGAGGCCAAACATGATCTCATCGTCATTGATCTGATCAGCAATACGGACACGCAGATGCTCAAGGACGCCCGGCAGATAGGGCCGGAAGGGGTCAGGACGTTTAACGGCCGCTCCATGTATGCTTACGGGATGGTCCAGTTTATCAAAGGATGGATGGCCCAGGCAAGGGAGGGAGAACAGGTTATCCCCTCCGATGACGAACTCCATCAAGCTATTCTTAAATCCGAATTTACCCCCAAGGGGATCTTTCAACCGAGGTGGTCCCGTTTTGGCTATAATGAGGACTATGCCCGCAATATGGGAGAATTTATCAATAAAATTGCAAGTTTAAGCAAAGGGAAAGTCAGCAAAACAAGCCGGTATGATACCGAATTAAAGGCCGCCATCGTTTTTACCGGGACAAGGATTATTCCGGACGTTTATGTGGTTGACAACGGCGAGGAATCCTTTGGGGCCGAATGGATAGATCAGAGTTTCGACAGCCCGTCGACGCCGGAGAAAGGGATTTACATCGAACAGTCTCTCCTTGATAGGATCAAAGAAATCAAGGGAAAAGGAGACCCGGAAGACACGGCAGACATGCTTGTGCGCGTCTTTGTCCACGTGCTCACCACCGGCTCAATCGTCAAAAAACGGAAAGCGCAATTCGAGTATGCCAAGGCCAAATTCCCCCGGCTCGTCCACCACCTGCTGGACCCGGTCAACGGCGGCACAAAAAACATTGAACAGGTCTTGTGGGACGTCCGGGATAATGTCCTGGGGCTGGCGACGGCCGGGCAAATTAAGGATTATGTCGGGGAGATCGGCGTTCCTTATACAATCGAAGCGTTGAGCGAGGAGAAGCAGCATGAGATTAAACGGCACGCGGAAGAACTGGCCGACATCGCCGAAAGCGCCCTGCATAAAATCGCCATTAACGCGCTGAATAAAACCATCGATTTAAGTTTGTATCAACGGATGCACTTTAAAGAGCACGAAATGACCAGTGAGGACAGGATTTCCGTCGGGATGCTGGCCTACGCGGCCCATCCGCCGACCTTCGCGCACGCGCTGGTGGCGGCTTTAAAGGCCATGGCGGAAAGTAACTCCGACATCTTCTTTGTCAGCGTAACAGCCAACGATTTCCGCAAGCCTTGGCTGGGGCTCACGTATGAAAAACGTCAATCGATAAGCGAGGATTTTTTTAACATGCTTTCCGGAGGCCTGATCCGGGTCGCGCCTCGCCTGCCGCATGATAACGGGTTAAACGGCGAAGAGAAGATTTTGCCGATATTGGATATCCTGGATGGCGCCGGGGCGGTCAAGCTGTGGTATGGCGCGGGCGATGACCATTATTTTGCCTTTGCGGTGAAAAAGGGGATAGTCCAGTTCAACGAGATATTCAAAGAGGGGCCTAAGAAGAATGATGACGACTTCGCCTACTACGTAAATATGCCCGGATACAGGAAACTCGTAGAGGAATTATTAAAATATAACAGGTCGCTGATTCAGAAAGAATACCTGCCGGCCATCGACAAAATCCTGCAAGCGGAAAATCCCACGAAAGTGTTAGAGGAAGCGAGAACGTTGGCGAAAGAGGAAGCGAGAACGTTGGCGAAAGGAGAAGAGGGATCCGGCATATTCTTCCCGGTGCTGGATACTGTCGGCAAGCTTTGGCTCATCCAGGACGTGATTAATCGCCTAAAGGATTCCGGGCGGTATTCGACGGATTTTACCCTTGGCATGAGTAACTTCCTTCGTGAAGGGCCCCAGGAGGACCCCCTCCGTGAATTCTTGAATTTCTCTGCCAAAACCAAATACATCTCCGGCGCATCTTTTGAAATCGCGGCGACTAATTTGCGCAAGGGGGTGGAGAAATTAATTCGAGAAAAAGAGAAGAAAATCGACCTGGTCAAGTTCGAGGCTATGTCCAAAAATTTGCTCAAGCAGTTGCTTTCTCCCACATCCGAAAGCCGGGAGTATTTATATTCCATGGTCCGGCAGGAAGAGGGTTTGATAGCGGCCAAGGCCGCGCAAACGCTCTTTCCTCTCGATGACCAAAAAGAAGACGCCAGGCACCAAAAGTTGATGGATAAATTAAAGGCCGATCTGTCCGCGGTTGTGCCGGACGCGGTGGTCGATGAACGCGTCGAAGGGGATATCTCGAAGATAACGGTGTCGGACGCGGGCCGGATGAACGACCTGATGGAATATACCTATTCGGTGCATAACGGGCTTTATGTCGACGGACGCGGTAAGGAAATCGTCCTGGTGGTTAATACCAGGTCCAGGGAAGATATGTCCCTGCCGCTTAAAAAAGCCATTATCAAGGCCATCAAAAGTTATGTGCATGCCTATAACTACGCTGACGGTTTTAGGGAGGTACAGGATACCCTGATTCAAGATCTGGTCCGCCGGGATAAAAATAAGAGCGAATTGAGCAGCGCGGACGCGGATGTCATTATGATCGCCGGCAACGATGATTTGAACGTTTATCGGGAGGCGCTTTATCTGATCAGCAGGGGCATCGGCAAGCGTTTGTTGATATCCGGGGGGGTGGGAAGGCTCCGGGATGATATCAAAAAGGCCGCGGAAGATGCTGGTTTTGAAAATATCGCGCATCCCACGGATGCCGGGATGATCCGCAATATCATGGTCCAGATGGCCGAAAAGGCCCAACAGCCGGACCTGGTCGAGAAATTAAAGGATGACAATTTTGTTATCCTTGAAGATAAAGCCGCTTTTACGGTCGAGAATTTTAATTTTGCCAAACAGAAGTTGATAGACAGAGGCCTTTTAGGCGACGGGCAACAATCTCCCCTCAAATTGCTTTACATGCATAAACCGCTGCAGCAACTTCGGGCCAACGGCAATTTTAATAGCGCCTTCTCTCCGGAATTGGAAGAAAAAAAGATCACCGGCGTTAGTTACACGACAGCCTATTCGAAAAAACCGGACACCCCCGGCGATATCGTCGCGGAATATTTCCGCATCATCGCCAATCATCAGAAAAAAAGAAAAGTGATGGATAAAAAAAGCGGCGGTTGGAAGAC
Source organism: Candidatus Omnitrophota bacterium (assembly GCA_003522725.1). Classification (GTDB taxonomy): domain Bacteria; phylum Omnitrophota; class Gorgyraeia; order Zapsychrales; family Zapsychraceae; genus UBA10015. The sequence continues at coordinate 3,112 of DPIG01000052.1, read as the reverse complement.
TGTCGGCGATTGGGAATTCAAGCACGGGCTCAAATCTGTTCCGGAAAGTCATTGGGAATATGCGCGACTTCTTTTTGATGAGCTGAACCCGGAAGAAAAACGGAAGCTTGTCGACGCCATGTACGTCAATATTAAAGACATGAAAGTCGATGACCGGACGGTTTTATACAAAAATTTGCCTGCGGCCGCCAAGGCCCTGGCCGAAACTATTTATGGCTATGACCACCAATCCAGCTCGCCGGTCGCTGAACAACAGGGTACAGGGTACAGGGGACAGGGGACAGATACTGCGAACGACGAGCGACGAGATACGAGCGACGAATTGGGCGGTATCGACATGAACTCCATTGGCCTTGAACGTCAAGGCGCCGGCGTGGACATCCGGTTCGATCCCGCGGAGCTTCAGGAGCTCATCGACGCAGGAATAGACGGATTTGCCCCGGTCATTATTAATATTACCCCTTTGCCGAGCGTCTTACCGTTGTTGGGATTAGAGCCGCGGAAAGAAGAAGACGCCGAGGAATTATCCAAAGTCAATTAGGGGAAAAGGGCAGGAATATATGATGGCTTACATGAAAAAAAGACGAACAAATTTATTTTACCGTATTTTATCCGGCTTTATTGCCGTCGCGTTCGCGTCCAATGTTGTCCTGCCGCCGGGCTATGCCCAGGCAGGGACTACAATATTAAATTTGCCCGCGCCGGGGACGATGGTCTCTCCGACCGCCGGGTTCGCGCCGATTCTGGTCAAGGGGATTACCGTCCATCCCGAAAATCCGCTGCAGTTTGACTTTATCGTGGACCCGGGGGACAGCCGCCTGCGGGGCGAAGAGCTGCGCGCCGAATCGACGCGGCTGATCAAATATTTTCTCGCTTCGTTAACGGTCCCGGAAGACGAACTGTGGGTTAACCTTTCCCCTTACGAGCAAGACCGGATCATCTCCGACACGTTGAGCCAGACGGAAATGGGCCGCGACATGCTCGCCCAGGATTATGTCCTCAAGCAGTTGACGGCGTCTTTGATGTACCCGGAAAAAGAATTAGGCAAGAAGTTCTGGGACAAGATTTACCGCAAGGCCCGCGAACAATACGGCACCACAGAAATTCCCGTCAATACTTTCAACAAGGTCTGGATTGTGCCGGAAAAGGCGGTCGTTTATCAGCACGGTAACAGCGCGTTTGTGGTGGAGGCGAAACTGCGGGTTATGTTGGATTCTGACTACCTGGCGATGAATTCCAATGTAGGGGCGCCCCTTGTGGGTGCCCGTGACAAGGCAGGGACAAGCCCTGCCCCTACGGGAAATAATTTATCTATTTCGACACAAATCATCCGTGAAATCATCCTCCCCGAGATCGAAAAGGAAGTCAACGCCGGGAAAACCTTCGCCAATTTGCGTCAGGTTTACAATTCCATGATCCTGGCGGCGTGGTACAAACAGAATTTAAGAGAAAGCCTTCTGGGACAGGTTTATGTTAACCGGGGCAAGATCAAGGGTGTCGACGTCGAGGATAAAGCAATCAGCCGGAAGATATACGACCAGTATCTGGAGGCGTTCAAAAAAGGCGTTTACAACTATATCCGGGAAGACAAAGACCCCGCCACCCGTGACGTGATCCCGCGCAAGTATTTCTCCGGCGGGGAAAAATTCGGTGATTTCTTAAAACAGCCGGAGAATATCGAAACTATTAAGGAAGACGGGACCAGACTTTCCCCGCGCCAGCGTGACCAGCTTCCTGGTTCCCGGGCATTTATAGCTCCGACCAGGATGCTCGAAGCTACAGACCATAACGCGAAAATCGTCGGGGAAGCCGAACAGGCCGCCGCCCGGCGGGCGGAAACGTCCGGAGAGGGCGGAGGCGCCTCCTCGCCGGTGGCTCAAGCAGATCGTGACCAGGTTTTTAAGGAGGACCGAAAATATTATGCGCAGAAATTTGATGGATATTTGCAAGCTGTCCGCAAAGGTGAAAGCGGGGCGGGAGATAATCTCGTGGAGTTTTTAGATGGTGTCGGCCGGATTCTCGATGAGGAAATGGCGGATTTCCCGGTTGAGGCGCGTTATCCGATTTTGAAGGCGGCGGCGTTGTTAAATAAGCCGGACCGTCAAATATTATTGGGCGTTATTCAGGAAAACAGGGGCAAATTTCAGTCGGATTTAGCGGACGCGATCTCGATGATGTTTGACCTTGTGCCGGCCGGCTGGCTGGAAAAACGAGCCCATCAGATGCGAGGCAGGGTTATTTACACGGTATCGCCGGAGAACCTTTTGCTGGCCGGCGGGCTTGGGTATGTGATGCAGGTGCATGAAAAATTTATGCATGAACTGGGGGCGCGGGTCGTCTCCATTGAGCCGATGTATAAGTATCGCAAAGACATGCACGGCGTGTTGCAGCCGCTGGATTATGTGACAGACTTTGGTATTAAAGATAAACGTGAAATAGGGACCGATTCCATCGATGTCGGCGGTTATGTGACGGGTGTCCGGTATTGGAAGGGGAAACTCTCCAACGGTAAAGAGGTGATATTCATTGAAGAAATTCCACGGGAAGGTGAGGCATTACGGTATACGAATACGGTGTATGATTACGATAATTTTGGCAACCGGTCCTGGGAAGAATTCAGCGCGTTTTTCGGTAAGGCGGTTGTGAAATTGATACGCGTGGAAGAAGGACGGAGAATGGAGGAAGAAAAAGGGGATTGGAAGCCGGCCATTGTGTGGGGGAATGATTCACAGGCGGCGGGCGCGATGGCACTGATCGTGCAGGAAAAAAACCGGACGCGGGATGACGACAGGTCCATGTTTAGAGACATTTACCCTGTTTTTACGACACATACTTTTGGAAACCGTCAGAATTTTGGTCTGGACCAGATCGACCGGATCCTGGGGCAGTTATTGGGATTGGAGAAGAAGTACTATAGCGCCGCCGTCCGGTTTAACATTATCGATATGGCCAGTTTAGCAATCCGCCTGGTGGATGGCGCGGGCGGGTTGGTGAACATGGTCAGCCGGAAACATAAGGTGGTATTGGACCGGGACCGATTTGATCCCGACGCGAAGACGGTCGCGATCACAAACGGAGATGACTTAAGCAGGGCATGGGATCTTGTGGAGGG
>DPIG01000007.1 GCA_003522725.1 Candidatus Omnitrophota bacterium | reverse complement strand
TCCATCGTACAGGCGATGCCATCGTCGATCACAATGGGGGCGGACACGCAGCGGGAATTCACACAGCGTTCATTGACCGTGCAAAAGAAACTGTCCACGCACTCGGCGTCCGTGGCGCATTCGCAATCCATGGGACAACTGGCCGGGGTTTCGGAATGCTTTTCACAGCAGCCGTTCCCGCACACATACGGGCAACCGCCCGCGTCAGGGCAGACGTTCAGGGACATGCATTCGATATCAAGCATCCTCTCCAGCGACTTGTTCACCCCCTGGGTAAAGATCCCCCTCGGGTTGGCGGCCAGGATCACCACCACCAGCACCCCGGCCACCAAAATCATGTATTCGGTGATGTTTTGGCCTTTGCGATTTTTATGAAATCTGCCCATAGTATTAAAAATACTACATATATTTAACGCGGAAAACCAGGATATTCTGCAAATCGGTTCACACAAATAATACTCGTTTTATTTCTTTTTCCGCGGCTTTGGACAAGTGGATATCGGAAGTAATAAATTGGTCGGCTGAAGATACGATGGCGCATGACAACTGGATGGAATCGAGTGTCTTCAAATCATATTTGCTGACAAGATAGATAGCGGTTTTCTCCAAAGCGCCGCCCCATTCCACAACCCGGAAGAATGGATAGTCCCTGGCAATTTCGTTGAGTATCCTCCGGGGTTCACCTCCCGCGATCAAGCGGTCTTTCAACCGGTTCTGGACGGCCTTATGCAGTTCAATAAGCGTTGTCGGGGAAACGATGATCTCATTGAGCTTTTGGATAATTCTGTCGAACTTATCCGAGTTGCTTTCCTTCACGTATTTCTTGAACAAGCTTGAGGTATCAATGAACGCGTTCATGCCCGTTCCGCTCCCCGCATTTTAACCACGGTTTGGGCAAACGTCTCCCCTCGGGCGGGGATTTTATCTATTTTTCTTTTCCAGCCGGGCTTTTGGGGAGACTCGTTGTGCGGCATAATATCGACGACGGGCTTCTGCCTTTTGACCAAGACGATCTTTTCTCCTCTGCAGGCGCGCTCAATATACCGCGCGATATTATGAGAAAATTCCCTCATGTTTATTTTGACCATATCCTCACCCCTCCTCCTTCCCAAAAAACTATAACACATCCCCCCGAATTGTCTAACAAAATGTTATATCTTATACCCCAGGTTCGGCCCTAACCACCTCTCAGCCGTCTTGACGTCCCATTTTTTGCGCCCGGCGTAGTCGACGGCCTGGTCTTTGTCGATGTCCCCCAGCCAGAAATATTTGGCATCGGGATGGGAGAAATAGATCCCGCAGACGGAAGCGGCCGGCGTCATCGCGAAGTTTTCAGTGAGGTGAATGCCGGCAGTTTTCTCAACGCCCAGCAGATCGAACAAGGTCTCCTTTTCCGTGTGGTCCGGGCAGGCCGGGTAGCCCGGCGCGGGGCGGATGCCCGTGTAACGGCAGTGGATCAAATCTTCATTGCTTAAATTTTCATCCGGCGCATAACCCCAAAATTTCATCCGGACAAGCTGGTGCATCCGCTCGGCAAAGGCCTCGGCCAGGCGGTCGGCCAGGGCCTTGACCAGGATACTCTTATAATCGTCGTGCTCGCGCTCAAATTGCGCCGCGAGCTCCCGCGCGCCGATGCCGGCGGTGACCGCGAAGCCGCCGACATAATCCTTGACCTTGCTGTCTTCGGGCGCGATCAAATCCGCCAGCGCGTAATACGGCCTGCCTGCCTCTCTGTCCGATGGGCCGGCAGGGTTGTCGTCGGTCTTGGCCGTCTGCTGTCTCAAGGTGTGGAAAACCGTCCGGACATTCTTCCGGCCGTCATCCGTGTAAATGACAATATCATCCCCAACGCTGTTGGCCGGGAAAAATCCGATAACCGCCTTCGCCTTCAATGATTTTTTGGCAATGATCTCTTTTAAAAACGCTTGCGCGTCGTCAAAGAGTTTGCGGGCTTCCCCCCCGATCTTTGGATCATCAAAAATCTTTGGGTATTTCCCCGCCAGTTCCCACGCCATGAAAAACGGCGACCAGTCGATCGTCTCGCGGATCTCGGTGAGGTCGAAATCCTCAAACACCTTCGTGCCCAGAAAAGAAGGTTTGGTCACCTGGCGCTGCCACCAGTCTGTCTGCAGGCCCCGCCGGCGCGCTTCCCCGATGGGAAGAAATTTCTTCCGCGTCTGGCGGGCCGCGTGCTCCTCGCGCAAGCGGGCGTATTCTGTTTTCGTTTGCGCGGTGAGCTCCGTTCTTTTGCCCGGGTCCATCACATTGCGGCAAACCCCGACGGCACGGGAAGCGTCCTTGACGTGGATCACCAGATTTTTATACGCCGGTGCAATCCTGACCGCCGTATGGTTGACGGACGTGGTCGCCCCTCCGATCAACAAAGGCAGGTCGAAGCCTTCCCTTTCCATTTCTTTGGCCACGTTGACCATTTCATCCAGAGACGGTGTGATCAGTCCGCTCAAACCGATCATGTCGGCTTTTTCTCGCCGGGCGGTCTCCAAAATTCTGGCGCAAGGGACCATCACACCGAGGTCAATAATCTTGAAATTATTGCAGGCCAGGACCACTCCGACGATATTTTTGCCGATGTCGTGGACATCACCCTTGACCGTGGCCATCACAATTTTGCCAAGCGATTTGTCCGCGCCGGATTTTTCCTGTTCGATAAAGGGCGCCAGATACGCCACCGCCTTTTTCATCACCCGCGCGCTTTTGACCACCTGCGGCAGGAACATCTTGCCCGCGCCGAACAAATCTCCGACGATGTTCATCCCGTCCATCAACGGCCCTTCAATGACATCCAGCGGCCGCGTGGTTTTCTTTCTGGCTTCCTCGACGTCCTCGTCAATATATTCCACGATGCCTTTGACCAGGGCGTGGGCAAGGCGTTTTTCGACCGGCTCTTTGCGCCACTGGAGGTCTTCTTCCTTTTTCCTCCCGGTTTGTTTGACTGTTTCGGCATAATGGACCAGCCGCTCGGTGGCGTCGGGACGGCGGTTCAACAAAACGTCTTCAATCAGTTTCAGTAAATCTTTGGGGATCTCGTCGTAGACCGTGATCATCCCCGCGTTGACGATGCCTAAGTCCATACCCGCCTTGATCGCGTGGTACAAAAAGGCCGAATGCATGGCCTCGCGCACCGCGTCGTTGCCGCGGAAGGAAAAAGAAATGTTGCTCACCCCGCCGCTGACCAAGGCATGCGGCAGGGTTTTCTTGATGGTCCGTGCCGCTTCGATGTAATCGACGGCGTAATTGTTGTGTTCCTCTATCCCGGTGGCCACGGCGAAAATGTTCGGGTCGAAGATGATGTCCTGCGGCGGGAAACCGACATCTTCCGTCAATATTTTGTAGGCGCGCGTACAGATCGCGACCTTGCGGTCCTTGCTGTCCGCCTGCCCTTTCTCGTCAAAGGCCATCACGACCGCGGCGGCGCCGTAGCGGCGGACCTTGCGCGCCTGTTCCTTGAACACCTCTTCGCCCTCCTTGAGGCTCAACGAATTGACCACGGATTTCCCTTGGACGCATTTGAGCCCCGCTTCGATGACCGGCCATCGGGAGGAATCGATCATGACCGGCACGCGGGATATTTCCGGCTCCGAGGCGATCAGGTTCAGGAACCTGACCATCGCTTTTTCGGAATCCAGCATGGCCTCGTCCATGTTCACGTCGATCATCTGCGCCCCGGCCTCGACCTGCTGACGGGCAATGGACAAGGCCTCTTCATAATTGCCCTCGAGGATCAGCCTGGCGAATTTTCTGGAACCGGTGACGTTGGCGCGCTCGCCGATATTGATAAAATTGCTGTCCGGACGGATGATCAGGGGTTCGAGTCCGCTAAAAGCGCTCAAGACCGGCACCCGCGGAACCGGCCGGGGCGCGATCTTCGCGACAACCGCGGCGATCGCCTTGATGTGTTCGGGGGTCGTCCCGCAGCATCCGCCGACGATATTGACGAACCCGCTTCGCGCGAACTCCTCGAGCAATCCGGCCATTTCTTCCGGGGTCTGGTCATACTCGGCAAAGGCGTTAGGCAGACCGGCGTTGGGATAACAGATGATAGGGCAGGGCGCGACGCGGGAGAGTTCCGCGATGTACGGACGCATGTCTTTGGCGCCCAGCGCGCAATTGAGCCCGACGGCAAGCGGCGCCGCGTGCGCCACGGAGATCCAGAAGGCCTCGGTGGTTTGGCCGGAGAGCGTGCGGCCGCTGGCGTCGGTAATGGTGCCGGAAATGACAACCGGAATGTTCTTGCCGAGTTTTTCGCAAAGGCTGTTGACGGCAAAGATCGCCGCCTTCGCGTTTAAGGTGTCAAAAATGGTCTCAATAAGGAACAGATCGATGCCGCCGTCGATGAGCCCTCGCGCCTGTTCGGTGTAAATTTCGACCAACTGGTCAAAATTGACCGCGCGGAAACCCGGATCATTGACATCCGGCGAAAGCGACGCGGTGCGGCTCGTGGGGCCGATGGCGCCGGCGACAAAACGAGGTTTATCCGGCGTTTTTCTGGTGAAGACGTCGGCGGCTTTGCGGGCGATCTTCGCTCCGGCTACATTGAGCGCGTAGGCCTGGTCCCGCAGTTTGTACTCGCCTTGGTTGAGGCGGTTGGCGTTAAAGGTGTTGGTCTCGATAATGTCTGCGCCCGCGGCCAGATAAGCGGTGTGGATCTCTTCGATGACATCCGGCAGGGTCAGGACAAGGACTTCATTATTTCCCTTGATGTCGACGGGATGCTTGAGAAATTGTTTACCGCGGTACGCGGCCTCATCCAGCTTGTAGCGCTGGATTACAGTTCCCATGGCACCGTCGAGGATGAAAATCCTTTGTTGTAATAACTGATGAAGAGGATGTTTAACCATGATTACGCCTGCGCGCTGACGCGGTTTTTGCCCGCGCGCTTGGCCTCATACAGGGCGCGGTCGGCTTTAAGGATAAATTCGTGCTGGGTGAGGCCTTTGGCGTAGGCCGCGACCCCCAGGCTGATGGTGGCCGGCATCTTGAATTGCGTCTTTTCGACCGCATGGCGGATCTTTTCGGCGGCGGTTTTGGCACCGTCGATGGTGATATCGGGCAGGATGATGACAAATTCATCGCCCGCGTAGCGGCAGACAATGTCGGTCTCGCGCAACTGCGATTTCAGGATCTTGCCGATATCCTTGAGGAGTTCGTCCCCCTCAAGGTGTCCGAGCGTGTCGTTGTACAGCTTGAAGCCGTCGATGTCCATGAGGATCAGGCACAGGTCCCCGGGCACCCGCTGGCGGCGTTTGATCTCGAAATTAAGACTCTGGGTGAACTGGCGGTAATTATAAATGAGCGTCAGAGGATCGGTGATCGTCAGGTAGCTCAACTGCTTGTAGAGCTCCATATTCTCCAAAGCCACCGCCACCTCGCGCGCGGTCGCGCCCAGGATACGCAGATCGATCTCGTTAAAACTTCTGGCCTTCACGTGGTCGCTCACGTTGATGACCCCGATCAGTTTGTTTTCCAGGGTCAACGGAACGCTCATAAAAGAACGGCTCAAATAATAGGGTTTGCTCGCCCGTTTGAAACGCTCGTCATATTCGATGTTCTTGACCAGCATCGGCGCGCGCGACTGCGCGACGTAGCCGGCGACCATCTCCCCCAGGCGCATGTGGCAGTCCCTGATGACCTGCCCGCTTAAACCCTTGGCCCCCTGGATAAAAAGCTCCCGGCCGCCTTTGTCCAAAAGCATCAGGGAACACTTTTGCGCCTCCAGCAAAACGGCGGTTTTCTCGACGATAAAATCAATGAGCTGGTTGTATTCGCGGATCGTGCTGATCTGCTCATCGAAGGCGAGGATCTGCTCGAGCTTTCTTTTTTCGGTCAACAGCTCTTCCTCCAGCTTTTTTTGCGCGGTGATGTCCTGCAGTACGCCCTCGAAGCCGATGATCCCGCTTTGGTCGTTGTAGATGCAGTTGCCCGTCGCGGAGATCACCATGCGGTGGCCTTCTTTATGCCGGTGCTGGAACTGGAAATCGCGCGCGGAGCCGGTTTCGTAGATCTTCCTGACGAAATCTTCCCTTTCCCGCGGTTCACAAAACAGCGTATCAAAGAAATTGACGCCGATGAGCTCGTCTTTGGCGCCGTGCCCGAGCATCTCCGCGAAAGCGTGATTGACATAGGTGAGTTTGCCCTGCGCGTCGCCCAGGAAGATGCCGCTGCGCACCGTTTCAATAAGGCGCCGGTGCAGGTCCCCCGACTCGGGATAGGTCAGGTTGATCTCCCGCTCGCTGGCGGCCGACAGGTTCCCTTTTGGAGGAACGACCCCGGGCGCCGGTTTGTATTCTTTATCCGGCATCCGTTTTATCCTGGCAGTAGATCTGGTTTTTCCCGTGACGCTTGGCGTGGGTCAGGGCGGCGTCGGCCTTCAAAATAAAATCGTGCCGGCTCATCCCCTTGTGGCAGCTCGCCAGACCGAAACTCGCCGTGATCTTCCCCTCCGGGTCCAGACGGGATACCGCCTCGCCGATCTTGCGGGCGATCGTTTTCACTTGCGCGACATCCGTCGCCGGCAATATGGCCGCGAATTCGTCGCTGGCATAGCGGCAGATAATGTCCACCTCCCGCAGCTGGTCGCTTAAAATGTCGCCGATCTCTTTTAATATCTCGTCGCCGCGCGCGGCGCCGTGGGCTCCGTTGTATTCCTTGAAGTCATCGATGTCCATGATCAGCAAAGACAGCGCGTCCCCGAAGCGGTGGAACCGCCCGATCTCGTATTCCAGGGTGCGCATAAAATGCCTGTAATTGTACAAATTCGTCAGCGGGTCCGTGACCGTGAGATATTTCAATTCCTTGTAAAGCTCCGCGTTCTCGATCGCGACCGCCGCCTGACGCACGATCGCCAAAAGGATATTAAGATCGAAATCCGTAAAGACCTCCGGGCCGGGCGACTTCTTGTCCGTCACGTTCACAACGCCCAGAAGTTTATGGTCCAGCATCACGGGGACGCTCAAAAAGGATTTGGTCCTGTACGAGGGGAGATTTTCCCGCCCCACCCGCTCATCGGTGTCGATGACCTCCACCAGCAAAGGTTTTCTCTCCTTGGCCACCAGACCGGCGACGCCTTCGCCGAGACTGGACCTGTTCTCGCGTATGATCTTGTGGTCAAGGCCGACCGCGCCCTTGATCACCAGCTCCCCGGTTTTTTCATCGAGGAGCATCAGGGAACACCGCTCCACCTCAAGGATGCCGGCGATGCCGTTGACGACGAAATCCGCCAGTTTGTTCAGATCGGCGAACGTCCCTATTCTTTCCTCGAAATCCAGGATCTGCTCGAACTTCTGTTTTTCGAACCGCAGGCTCTTGTTGAGCGCTTCCAGCTCTTCGCGGTAACGTACGTGCTCGGTGACGTCCTTCCAGACCGAAACAAAATGCGTGATCTCTCCCCGCGTGTCCTTCAAAGGAGTAATCGCCTGGTCGGCGTAATACAGCTCGCCGTTTTTCTTTTTATTGGCGATGACATGTTTGAACGTTTTCCCGGCGAGGATGGTCTCCCAGAGGTTCCGGTAAAAACCGGCATGGTGGTGGCCGGACTTGAGGATACGCGGGGTCTTTCCCAGAACTTCTTCTTTCGCGTAACCGGTCGTCTGTTCGAACGCGGGGTTGACGTACTCGATGATGCCGTCTTTGCCGGTAATAATGACATCGTCCGCCATTTGTTCAACGGCGGCGAAAAAGTATTTAAGCTGGAGGCGGGGTTGTCTGGAGTCTTTGTTGTTCATCGGCGGCGACCGCCCGGTACGGGCTTTGCCTGTTTTCGGAAATTACCGTGGCGCAAAATAGTCGCCCGTTCATCCAAAGGCTCGACGGTCTTGCGCCCGGCCTCGTACACCGAGACCGCGGGCAGTCCACGGAAAAGCGTCAGGATATTTTCCAGCTCTTCCGGCGGAAGCGGCGCCATCGCGCCGGGGCGCAGCGGCGTGTTGACCTGCACTTCATCGGCGCCGATCTCCCGCGCGACTCCAGCGATCGCCGGCGCGCAATGTTTGTTTTCCTCGACGAACATGACCTGCAAGGCGAGTTTCCCCTTGAACCCCTTTTTAAAATCTTTGATGCCTTCCACGATGCGCGGAAACTCAATGCCCCCGGCGGGAACATCAACGGCCTGAAAAGACGCCTGGTCGGCGGCATCGAGCTTGGCGAGGACCCAATCGGCGAGAGACAAATCCTCCCGCACATCGGGACGGCCGATCAACCCCGCGTTGGTGATGACGGCGATCTTCCCGCCGGTCGCCGCGCGCACCGCGCGGATCATCTCGCCCAGATTTTTCGCCAGGGTCGGCTCACCCCGGCCGGAGAAAGTGTAACAATCGATTTTCACCGGCGGCAACGCCTTGATCTCGGCGAGGACCGCTTCCACGGGGACGAACTCTTCCCTCTCGGTATGAAATTCCGCCGTGCGGCCCAGCTGGCAATACGGACAGTCGAAGTTGCAGATCTTGCGTTTGCCTGCCTGCCCGGCAGGCGGGCCCGCAGGGGTGAGGGGATCAATGCCCAGCGACATCCCCAGCCGCCACGAATACACCGGGCCGTAGATATACTTGAAACGATTTGTGGAGGGACTAATCATTCTTTCCTTAAAAATGTGCCATCCGGAAACTCCGATTAAAATGGCGTATTTTGTCGTTCAGAATACGTCGTCGTTATGGTAATATTAATATATTTATTTTTAAAGCACAAGGAGAATAACGACAAGGCATGAGCCAGGCAGATCTAATCTCTTGGACGTTATTGACGGGCATTTTAAGCGCCCTGGCAACGGGTTTGGGCGCGTTGCCCTTGCATTTCGTCAAAGCGACCTCCCGCTGGCGGGCCATGGCCTCGGCGGTCGCCGCCGGCATGATGATCTCCGCTTCCGTGTTCTCCCTCGTCCAGGAGGGGATCGCGCTTAAGGCCAGATTCCCCGCGGCGCCTTATATCGTCATGCTGGGGCTTTTGCTGGGCGCAGCCTTCTTCCGCTTCACCGAGAAGAATTTCTCCGAGCGTGAGATCCACAAACATCTGTCGGCCCCCGGCATCACCCGGCGAGGCCTCCTCATCTTCACGGCCATGTTCATCCACTCGATCCCCGAGGGGATCGCCATCGGGGTGGCGTTCGCGACCGGAGATTTTAATTTCGGGATCATCATCGCCATCGCCATCGCCGTCCACAATATCCCGGAGGGGATCGCCGTTTCCCTGCCCTTGAAAGCGGACGGCGTTTCCACCAAGAATTGCGCCATCGCGTCCATCCTGACCAGCATCCCGCAACCGATCATGGCGGTGCCTTCGGCGCTGTTGGCGTGGTTTTTCGAACCGCTTTTACCGGTGGGATTGGGATTTGCCGGCGGGGCGATGATCTATCTGACGATGTCGGAATTGATCCCCGAGGCCATTGAAGAGGGAGGCAAAAGTCTGACCGCCTGGGGCGTGATGGTGGGTTTAACCGGGATGCTTTTTATTACCACAATCCTCAACTGCATCCCCCATTAAATCAGTGACAGGGACTAATTAAAAATTAGTCCCTGTCACTGATTTAAATCGCGGGGCCGTGCTCCGCTTCTCTTTCCTCGTCCTTGTGGTGTTTGATGTCCTTGCCTTCGACGATGTAGATCACTTCCTCGCAGATGTTCGTGGAGATGTCCGCGACCCGCTCCAGGTTGTGCGCGATGCGCATCACGTGCAATGAACGTCTGACGCCGTCACGTTTTTCCCGGATGAAACCGGCCATATCATCGAGAATTTTTTCCCCAACGGTATCGACGAAATCATCGCGGTTGCAGACATCCCTGGCCAAAGCGACGTTCTCGTGGACGAAGGCGTCGATGGAGTCCTTGAGCATCATCGAGGCTGTCTTGGCCATGCTGCGCACGTCGTCCAGGGGCTTGACGAGCGGCCTGGCGATCAGGAAGAGGCTGCTTTCGGAAATATTGACGGCGTGGTCGGCCATGCGCTCCAGGTCCTTGTTCATCTTGAGGATCGTGACGACGGTGCGCAGGTCTTTGGCCATCGGCTCGAACTGGGCGATGAGCGCCGTGCACGTCTCGTCGATCTCCCGGTCGTAATTATTGGCCTTGGGCTCCTCACGTTCGATGACGTCCTCCAGGAGGTTTTCGTCCTTCTCCAGCAGCCCCTTGATGCTTTTGTTGATCATCCCTTCGACCAGGGTAGCGTATTCGATGAGCCGGTGCTTGAGTTCCGCCATTTTTTCTGTGAGCATGTTTTCCCCTTTTTATTATCCGAATTTACCAGTCAGGTATTCTTCCGTCCTCTTGTCCTGCGGGACGGTGAATATCCTGGCGGTCGGGCCGAATTCGATCAGATCGCCCAGATACAAGAATGCCGTGAAATCCGATACCCGCGCGGCCTGGGCCGTGTTGTGCGTCACGACGATAATGGTATAATTCCTCTTCAATTCCGTGATCAACTCCTCGATCTTGGCGGTCGCGATCGGGTCGAGCGCGGAACACGGCTCGTCGAAAAGGATCACGTGCGGCTTGACGGCCAAAGCCCTGGCGATGCAAATCCTTTGCTGCTGACCGCCGGAAAGCGACAGCGCCGACTCGTGGAGCCGGTCTTTGACCTCTTCCCAGAGCGCCGCCTTCTTCAGGCTTTCTTCGACGACGCCGTCAATGAACTCCCGGTCGGTGATCCCCTGGATCCTGACCCCGTAAGCGACGTTCTCGTAAATGCTTTTGGGGAACGGGTTCGGCTTCTGAAAGACCATCCCGATCTCCCGGCGCAGGTCCGTGATGTCGACGTCTTTGGCGTAAAGATCGACGCCTTTGTATAAAATCTTCCCCTCAAAACGGAAGTTGGAGATCAGATCGTTCATGCGGTTAAAACACCGGATGAGGGTGCTCTTCCCGCATCCGGAAGGCCCCATCAGCGCGGTGACGGTTTGGGCGGGGATATCCAGGGTAACATCCTTAAGAATTTGTTTTTTCCCGTAAAAGGAATTGGCCCCCTGGATCTGTATAACGACGTCCTGCTTCATCCTTACCACCTTTTCTGGTTCTTGTACCGCAGATAAATCGCCGCCGCGTTCATCGCCAGCGTGATCGTCAGCAAAACGATGATGCCCGCCGCCGCGTCCGCCAGGAACCCTTTTTGCGGACGGGAGACCCAGTTGAAGATCTGGATCGGCAATACCGTGAAGGGATCGAAAAACCCCTGCAAACTCACATGAATATACGGGATTTCTTTATTGAACGCAACAGGATTTGTGGGCAGAAACGGGATGTAGGTCAAGGCGCCGATGGTGATCAAAGGCGCGGTTTCGCCGATGGCGCGCGACATGGCCAGGATCACGCCCGTTAAAATGTTCCCGAAGCCCGCCGGAAGCACCTGGTGGCGGATCGTCTGCCATTTGGTCGCGCCCAGCGCGTAGGACGCCTCACGGATCGACGACGGGACCGAGCGCAACGCCTCGCGCGTCGAAAGGATGATGACCGGCAAGATCAACAGCGCCAGGATCAACCCGCCGGCCAGGACGCTCCGGTCCAGATGCATCAGCCGGATGAACACCCCCAGCCCCAGGATCCCGTAAATGACCGACGGCACGCCGGCCAGGTTCGCGATATTGATCTCGATAAAATCCGTCCACCTGTTACGTTTGGCGTATTCTTCCATATAAATGCCCGAACCGATCCCCAGAGGGATGGCGAAAATGGCCGTCGTGATCATGATCCAGATCGTCCCCACCCAGGCGGAAAAAATACCGGCCTGTTCCGGTTTGCGCGAAGGGAAACTGGTGAAAAAATCCCACCCGAGCCGGTGATAACCGTCCGAGACCACGTCGACGACCAGCGCGGCCAGGACCACCAGCCCGAACAAAGTCGCCGCCAGGCCGACAAATTTAAACGCGGAATCGACCTTTTTATCCAGTTTGCGGCTACTCATAGATCTCCTGGAAACGCCGCTTCAATTTAAAACTGACGACGTTTAAAGCGAACGTGAGGACAAAAAGCGTCATCCCGCAGACAAAAATCGTGCTGTACTCCAGCGTCCCGTGCGGCGTGTCGCCCAGGCTGATCTGGACGATATATGCCGTGATCGTTTCAATGGGGACAAGCGGGTTCATGGTGAACCTCGGCTGCTGGCCGGCCGCGATGGCGACGATCATGGTCTCGCCGATCGCCCGCGAAACGGCCAGGATGACGGCCGCCGTGATCCCCGAGAGGGCCGCCGGAAAAACGATCTTGAAGGCGACCTGGATCTTGCGCGACCCCAGGGCGTACGCCCCTTCCCGCAAACCCATCGGCACCGCGTGCATCGCGTCTTCGCTCAACGAAGACACCAGCGGGATGATCATGATCCCCATCACCAGCCCGGCGGAAAGCGCGTTAAAACCGGACAAGCCGGGAATAAATTGCTTTAACAAAGGGGTGACGAACAACAACGCGAAGTAACCGTAGACGACGGTGGGCACGGCGGCGAGAATTTCCAGAAGAGGCTTGATGATCTGCCGCGTTTTGGCGGTGGCGTATTCGCTTAAATAAACGGCGCTCACCAGGCCCAGCGGCACGGCGACCGCGATGGCGATGAACGTCGTCACCAATGTCCCGCACAGCAACGGCAGGATCCCGAAATGCTTGTTGGTAAACATCGGCGTCCACTGGGTGTCCGTCAGAAAATCGATGATGCTGACGTGTTTGAAAAACCCTATGGACTCCGAAAGCAGGACATAAATGATCGCGGCGGTCGTAAATACCGACAAGAGGCTGCAGCAGAGCAGCAGCCTCTCGATCA
>DPIG01000041.1 GCA_003522725.1 Candidatus Omnitrophota bacterium | reverse complement strand
TACCTACACCGGTGGTTCCGTCACATTGCTCACCACCATTAACCATCCCGTCGCCACAATAAGGAAGGTTAATTAACGTACATGTGCTCGAGCAAGCCTGATGCGCGCCGAGGCCGGCTGTGCCATCACATTGTTCAGTTCCATTGAGGATGCCGTCACCGCAGTACAGGCGCTTCGCCACACGCATCGTCACCATTTCTGAACTATACAGTTTTCCATCGGAAACCTCGAATAACACGAAATGATCCCCCGCCTGACTGGCGGTCGGCGTCCAATTGAACGTTCCTTCGAGACGACCAGCCTGATTTAGGGTCGTATTGAAACCGGCTCCTGGCGGAAGGTCTTGGGCCAACGGATGCGTAAAGGACAAGGAGTCATTGTCCGTATCCGTGCCCGAAACCTGGAATTGCAGCAACGTACCGTCATCAGCAGTTTTATTGCCGATGGAAGCAAGGATAGGTGGATTATTCGGCATCTTAAACTCATAAAGCCGGACCAATAGTGTATTATTGACATTAACTTCTCTCCACACCACTCTGTTGCCGGAAACCATAGGCATATGCTGAGACGCAGGTTCAGTGGTCACGCGAAGGATTTCGCCCGTTTCCAGATTATAGTGATATATGTCGGCATTATTAGAGTAACTTTGGCCAGGATCATTGCGCAAATCATCGCGATAAACGATCCGTTTGCCTGACATGCTTGGACTCGACGGGGCAAAGAGGGTTGTCTTGCCCATCGTCGTATCAACTTCCTGCATGGCACAGACATTTGGGGTGCCCTGCGGGGCGTATTCACAATGGACCAGGACCCTTTCCCATCTCTGCAGCGCCGTATTGTATTTTTGTTTGGCCCAAAAAATTTTATTGCCATCCAATGCGGGCATATTATTTACCTCATTATCCCCTTTATCAAGATCATAATTATTACTTGTTACAAAGTCATGAAGAAAAAGATGCTCGGTTAAAATCCCGCCGTCATAATTCGTTCGATCCTCCCAGAGAAGAAGGTTTCCCTCCAGATTCGGTCTTGAAACACTGTCCCCTTCCGCGACCAACTGTTTGGGACAACGGCCGGCGAAGTCATAATCACAGGCGTATATTTTGCGATAAGGAAAGGCCGGGGAACTTTCGACCCATACGATCCTGTTGGCATCAATTTCTATCCAATATTTATAATTAGCGTCCTCCGAGATTTTCACTTCAGGACAACTGCCGTCTGCAGGATTATATTCGCAAAGATAAATACCATAAAGGCCATTGCGCGCGCTTTTATATACGACGAGCTTTGACTCTCCGTCAACGGCCGGTGAAGCATTCTCGAAATTATTATTTGTGATCTGGATCTCCCGGCCGGTCGCCAGATCATAGAGCATGATATGGCGGGCGATCCCCATGATCACAGGCTTCGCGCCCCAGACAACCAGGTTCCCTGAAATATAGGGAGCT
The DNA here is from genome assembly GCA_003522725.1 of Candidatus Omnitrophota bacterium. GTDB lineage: Bacteria > Omnitrophota > Gorgyraeia > Zapsychrales > Zapsychraceae > UBA10015. The sequence goes on along the minus strand of DPIG01000041.1, from coordinate 2,108 downwards.
TCATCGTTATAAGTGTAAAGATGGGACAGCTGCTTAAAGTTCTCAGGTTGTATTGTTTCAGCCCCAGATGCAGGAAAATATCCCAATAGAATAAATAATAAAATAAAAAGAAAAAACCTATTCCCCCTAATGGGAGAACAGGTGCGATGGGCAAATAAATTCTCATTGATTCGGCAACTGGCTAGGCTCTTCATCTCGGGCCTCCTGTAGTTTTGCGACCCCGGATTACTCCTCCCTAAAAGGGAGCCTTTCGGCGGGTGTGCCTTTGTCGTCAAGTACTCTCAATTGTCAAAATTCTTAAAAAAAAGCCGAAAAAAGGATATTTTCCTTACTTCCGGCGTTCGTCTTTTCGGCAGTTCAGCCACCATATTGTCTTACGACAACTTAGGTCTGGAACTTCGCGTCCCCGGGTTTCCCCGAGTTTGCCCTTGTCACTAGATCTTGTCAATACAAAATATAGCACATTTTTTAAATAATGCAAGGGCTGGGCTATAACATACTGAAACTAATTAAGTTGTGCAATAAATTCTTACGGTTTTAAAAACTCGCCCGTTGCGCCGATTGGTAGGCGTTCTCGACGCAATCGTTGAGGGAAACGCCTTTGCGGTAATTGGCGACGAGATACAGCCCCGGCCACCGGTTGAGTTCCTCCGCTATTTTTGCCTCGGCGGCCACGCAGGCGCGGTCATATTGGGGGATCGCTTTGGGCCACTGGGCGAAAAATGTCTCCACAGGCGCGGCGTCCGTCTTGAGCGTTGTCCGGATTTCCTTTAATGCCAGGGCGATTAATTCCTCACGGGACCTCGACAGAATATCCAGATGGCGCGCGCCGCCGGCCATGATCCTCAGCAAGATCTCTCCTTCCCCGCAACGGCCCGGGAAAATATTGCTTTCGAACAAAACACCCAGCACTTCTTTGCCCTCGCTGGATGGGATCAGATATCCGAACCCCGCCGGGGGACGCTGGAACGCTTTGCGCGGGAAAACCATCCCGATCACCGCCATCGGCGAGTAACGGACCTTTTCCAACTCGCCCGCCAGTGCAGGACTCATTTCCTTAATTATAGTCGCGGCCTGATGCGCCGGCGCGCAGACGAAAACTTCGTCCGCTTCATAGCGCGCCGCGGCGGTCACGACGGCAAAACACCCCGAGGAGCGCGTGACACTTCTGACCTCCTCGTTGAAACGGATATCAGTTTGATAACGGCGCGCCAAGGCGTCGGTCAATTGCGCCTGCCCGCGATGAAACGACGTCAACGTTCCCTTCGGCATTCCCCCTTTACGCAGTCTCATCATGGCCTTGAACAACGAACCGTACCGCTGTTCCAGCTCATGGATCCTGCCGAAGGCGGCTTTCAAGACCGTCTCGCGCGCGTCGCCGCCGTAGATGCCGCTGACCATCGGGTCCAGGAATAACCGCGAAAATTTCTCGCCCAGGCGCCGCGCGCCGAAACCGTAAACGCTCTCCCCGGGGTCCGTGCCGCGCGCCACAAACGGCTCCGCGAAAACGCGCAGTTTCTCGCGCAGGCGCATCGGACGAAAGCCGAATAACCCGCCCGGGCTCATCGGGAAAGGGTGCAAGACGTTATTCAAACAGATGTAACGGACCTGGGCATCGCGCCCGGCCTTGACCAGCTCGCCGACTAGGCCGAGTTCAGCGACAAGCTCCAGCGTGCGCGGTTTGCCGTTAGGCTCCCTTTGGCCGTTAGGTCCCTCCCGAAGGGAGCCTATCGGCCGGAGGGGAGAGGAATCCAGAAATCCATTGGGGCCGGTCTCGAACAGACAGCCGTTGCGGACGACGGAGCGGACCGTCCCCCCGGCCGCCGCGTCCTTCTCCAGGAGAAGGACCTCGACGTCCGGCCGGCCGGCGTATTTTTGTTTGAGGTAATGCAGGACGGCCAGGCCGCTGATGCCGCCGCCAATAATAAGGATGGATTTAGACATTGTAGTATTAAAAAGCACAGATGCAAGAGGCAAAGATGCAGAGAAAATGGAAAAAATATAAAACTAAAAAAAAGGAATTCATTATGAACATAAATTTTGAACTGACTGGCTCTGCTTTTTTATTTTAGTCCTTTTCCTGCTTTCCCGTTTTTTCAGCAACAGTG
>DPIG01000082.1:38526-38677 GCA_003522725.1 Candidatus Omnitrophota bacterium | reverse complement strand
GATCGCCGCCTCCGGCACCAACGGCCAGTTCCGTACCCCGCGCCACATCATCGATTTGATCGTCGCGCTCGTTGACCCGCGGCCCGGACAGCGTATCTGCGACCCCGCGTGCGGCACGGCGGGCTTTCTCATCTCCGCATTTACGCACATC
>DPIG01000082.1:0-38474 GCA_003522725.1 Candidatus Omnitrophota bacterium | reverse complement strand
AAATGGTTCATTGACCACCTGACGCCCAACGGACGCGCGGGGGTTATCGTCCCTCAAGGTGTTTTATCCGACCGAACGAAGGCGGGAAAATATCTCCGTTCAATGTTGCTCAATGACTGCGCGCTTGATGCAATAATTACGCTGCCTGCCAGTTGCTTCCGCCCGTATGCAGACGCGGAAACAGCAATTCTCATTTTCCACAAAGGAGAAAAGACAAAGTACGTTTGGTTTTACGAGCTGTCACATGATGGATTCACGCTGGACGACCGCAGAACACCTATTCCAGAAAACGATATTCCAAATATTATAGCTCGCTGGCAGAAACGGGAGGATTCACCGAATAGTTTTTCAGTGTCGATTCACGAGATTGAAAAGCGTGGTCAGGTTCTTTCCCTCGGGGAGTTCAAAAAGGACCATCTTACCATCAGGCAAGGAGACCTTCCTGCGGGTTGGAAGGTCATGCGTCTTGACTCGCTCATTGAAGAACTGAATGCCAGAGCTGGGAGTGACCATCGTTACCCTGTGCTTTCCGTGACGAAGCACGACGGCTTTGTCCAATCGAGCACCTACTTTAAGAAACGAGTGTTTAGCAAAGATACATCAGACTACAAAGTTGTCGAGCGTGGTCAATTCGCCTACTCGACAATCCATCTCGATGAAGGTGCGATTGGCTACCTTGACAAGTACGTCGTGGGTATCATCAGCCCGATGTATAAAGTTTTCCGGTTGAAGGTGTCTGAAGAAGTTGTTCACCCCGCTTTTCTTTTTCGTGTTCTGAAGTCAGCCGCCTTCATGGAGAAATACAGAACGCTTGGTAAGGGCTCAATCAAACGTAGAAAGTCCGTCGCATTTGAAAAGTTTGCAGCCGTCCCCGTTCCCATTCCGCCAGAGCCGATTCAGCGGAAGGTTGTCGACCACATTCGAGCCGTTCAGGATTTGGAAGCCCGTTTGGAAACCGCCCGCGGCTATTTGGCGACCGAGATTGAGAGAACGCTGAAGCTGGTCGGATTGGCTTAATGACGCGTATCTGTTTTGAACCGTTCATGAAAGTGCTGTTGTAAAAGGGGTTCGCCGCCCGCGTGACCGAAATCCGCGCCGTGCAAGCCGACCAATCCGCCAGCCGCAAGCGCCTGGACGACCTGTTTCAGTCAATGTTGCACCGCGCCTTTGAGGGGGAGTTATGACAAAGGAGATGATTAAGGTTGCGTTACCCGACGTGCCCCAAGAAAAAGAGACTAAAAAGAAAAGAGAACTGCGTATTCAAGAAACCGCGGAACAGAGAATAGGCAGGGAGAAGGTCGAGCTCATTGATCGGATTTTGCATAATAAGCTTGTAGATATAAATAGCAAAGTGGCATTTATTTTAAACCATTTCCCCAATACCAGAAACAGTGATATTGATTTAGCCATCCAATATTGGAAGAATTTTGATAGAGATGTTATTGGAAGTGATGATTCTGTTAGCTTTAGCCAGTTGTATAAGATTGCTCGTATGAATTCCTTAACCAGAGCGAGAGCAAAGATTCAAAATACTTATGGCTTATTTCTTGCGAATGAGCGTGTAAGACAAAAACGTTCAGAATTGGATGATGAACATCGAGAAAAGGAGATCGAGGATCAGCCGACAGCGCCACTTATATCAATTTTTTGTGATGAAAGCGGGAAAACACAGGAAAATTTGATCATAGGAAGCTTATGGGTTAATGATCCCTATAGAGTGCTTAAAATTTATCAAGCATTAACCGAATGGAAAGAGACAGAAAAAATACAATATGAATTTCATTTCAGTGATTTAAACAGGTCCAAGGCTTCTAAAGCCCTTGAGTTTGTTAAAAGGGCTTTATCGGAAGCCGATGTCCTCGGTTTTAAAGCCGTAATTGTTAACAGAAGAGATATTGGGAAATCGGATCTTGACGAAGCCATATATAGCTTACATTACCAGTTAATTGTGCAAGGTTTGGAGCACGAGTTTAAATCGAAAAGAGTACAGCCACCACGTGTGGTTTCTTTGACTAAAGATCAAGATGATGGGACAGATAAATTGCATTTGGCGGCATTAAAGCAGAAACTAAAAGGCGAGTGTGTTAAATATTTCAGGGATGAGGTGACCATCAACGCTGTTGAGACACAAGACTCAAGAACCAGCGTTTTTTTACAACTCGCAGATTTATTTGCCGGATCAGTTTCACGCATTCTGAATAAAGGAACACAAAGCACAGAGAATCACAAAGATGAATTCGCTGATCAAATGTTGCAAATATTGGGAGTTAGCAGAAATCTGGATGTAGAGACTAATAAGCAAGATTTTGTTGGAATTATAAAGATTCAATAAAAGAGCTCTCTGATTGCAAATGGCACATCGCCAAGCGCCAGCTCTTCCGCAGTCCGTGAAAGGAGGGCGCACAGGTGACAGTCACTCGTGCGGGGACAGGCAGGCCGGTTGACCGGCAATAAGAAAGAAACCGAAAAATATGTTTAAAGAATCTGAAACAAACGCGAAGCATTTCAAACACATCGGCGGCGTCGAATCGACCACCATCGAGTGGAAGCAGTCTTTGTCCGAGATCAATGAAATTATCGAGACGGCGGCCGCTTTCACGAATACAGAAAGTCCAAGGGGCCGGGTATGAAATCTAAACTGATTTTGAATAAAGAATATAAGGCCTGGCTGGCAGAACTTAAGCTGAAAGTCCGTAAAGCCCAGCTCAAAGCGGCAGTCAAAGTCAATTCCGAGATGCTTTTGTTTTATTGGGATCTGGGCGCTGATATCGCAGTCAAACAGGCGCGCGCCAAATGGGGCGATGGCTTCCTGCTTCAATTGAGCAAGGACTTGACGGCTGAATTTCCGGACATGAAGGGATTTTCTTTGAGTAATCTCAAGTATGTCAAGCAATGGTATCAGTTTTATGCCGGAGACAAGACAATTAGCCAACAGCCTGTTGGCCTAATTGCGAAACAGCCTGTTCCGCAATTGGCGGCAGATACAATCAGCCGACAGCCTGTTGCCCGGATTATTCAAATCCCGTGGGGACACAACATCGCCATTATTTCAAAATGTAAGAACATTAAAGAAGCGCTGTTTTATGTTCAGAACACGCTTCAGCATAATTGGAGCAGGGATGTATTGGTGCATCAGATAGAAAGCGGCCTTTATAAGCGGGAAGGAAAATCGGTCACCAATTTCGATCTTGCTCTGCCTAAACCGCAATCTGACCTTGCCCGGCAGACGCTTAAAAATCCGTATATTTTTGATTTTCTAAGCATGAGAAAAGATTATGATGAGCGTGATCTTGAAACTGCTTTGATCAACCACGTGACGCAGTTTTTGCTGGAGCTGGGCGCGGGATTTTCCTTTCTTGGCAGACAGGTGCCGATCCAGGTGGGAACGAAGGAATTTTTTATTGATCTCCTTTTTTATCATACCCGCCTGCATTGTTATGTGGTTGTGGAGTTAAAGACCGGAGATTTTGAGCCGGCCAATGCCGGACAGCTGAATTTTTATATCAAAGCGGTTGACAGCCAACTGTGTGAAGACGGTGATAACCCGACAATAGGCCTCCTGCTATGCAAAAGCCGCGAGAAACTCGTTGCCGAATACGCTTTAAGCGACATTCACAAGCCTATCGGCGTGTCTGAATATAAATTAACTCACAAATTGCCGAAAAAGCTGAAATCCAGCCTGCCGACCATTGAGGAGATTGAAAAAGAATTGGGCAAGGATATGAACAAAACAGAAAATTAACGCGCCAGGCGCTTTGGGACATCCGCTCACGAACGTTCGCGGCGCGACCGCGCTCTTTCCTGACATGCTTTTGGGGGAGGAGCTTGTCGGGGGACAGGTTGAAGGCCGCGAAGGCCGCAGGGTGAGGGGACGGTCAACCTGAATTAATGCGGAGAATCCGGAAATATGAAGGGGAATGAAGGTGACAGTCACCCGGGAGGGGACAGGCAGGCTAAGGTGACTTGCTGCCAGCAAAATATGTTTAAAGAATCCGAAACAATCGAATGCAAAAAATCCACCGCGGAGTTAAAAGAGGCGGTGATTTCCGTCGTCGGGATGCCCAATAAACATGGCCGGGGAGAGATGACCGGGCGCCCTTGTGATCCCGCCGGAGGCCCAGATCAGCGATCTGGAAAGCTTTGAGCTCGTGACCTGGCTGGTGATTAAATGAGGCAATTGTTAAGGAGTCCTCGACAGTTCAAAGGAAGATGGTCGGTTATAAATTAACCGGATTCTACAAAATTCAGGGGGCACATTATGTCCAAGTTTAAAGTTTTAGGGGCGGAAATTTCGTACTACCAGCATAACGATGAAGACTATATATCCTTAACGGATATGGTCAAAAATATTGAAAATGGTCTGGCGTTGATTGAAAAATGGTTGAGGAACAAAAATACCATTGAATTTCTGGGGATATGGGAAGAGATAAATAACCCGGATTTTAATTCCCCCGAATTCGAGGGAATTAAAAATCAGGCGGGGTTGAACCGGTTTATACTTTCAGTCAAGCAATGGACTGAAAAAACAAATTCCAAAGGCATCATGGCCAAGGCTGGAAGATACGGCGGTACCTATGCGCATAAGGACATAGCGTTTGAATTTGCTTCATGGATATCCCCCAAGTTTAAGCTGTACTTGATCAAAGAATTTCAGCGGCTTAAGAGTGATGAAAATAACCGTTTAAAATTGGAATGGAATTTTCAGCGCACGCTCGCCAAAGTCAACTACCGCATCCATACCGACGCGATCAAAGAGAAAATCATCCCTCCGGAATTAACCAAACAGCAGATCCAGATGGTGTATGCCAGTGAAGCGGACATCTTGAATGTGGCGCTCTTTGGCGTTACCGCCAAACAATGGCGGGACGCCAATCCATCCCGGGAGGGTAATATCCGCGATTACGCGGCCATCGAACAGTTGGTTGTCCTTTCCAATCTCGAAAGCATCAATTCTGTCCTGATTCATCAGGGTTTGGACCAAAGTCAGCGTCTGCGCCAGCTCAACAGTGTTGCCATAATACAGATGAGGTCGCTTGTAGTGAACGCTGAATTGAAAAGATTGAAATAGCGATGAAAGAAATAAAAACCGGGATCAAAGAATCCATCACAGCCTTCGCTCAAGGCGGCCTTACGGAAAGGTCGCTCGCCCTTTTCAACATGAAGGTGACAGTCACCCGGGCTAACAGTCACCCGGGCGGGGACGGGCAGGCCTGACGGAGGGGAATGGAAAAACTCCAGTGTCATATTGTAACTTAACAGGCACGTTATCAAAGTCGCGACAATGAAAATTCTATTTCTGGATGAATCCGGAGACCATAATTTAAATTTTTTGGATCCCAATTATCCCGTTTTTGTTCTGGCAGGGTGCATCATGTCCCAACAAGCGCATGATGAGATATTAACTCCCCTCGTCAAGACATTTAAACAACGCGTTTTTGATTCGGAGAGAGTTATTTTGCATTATGTGGATTACACAAGGAATCAGAACGGTTTTGAGCAGATGTCGGGAGCGCTTTTTAGGGAGAATTTTTACAGACAGTTAAACGGTATTATCGCGGAAACCGATTTCACTCTGGTGGGGTGCATTATTGATAAGAAAAAACATAAGGAGAAATATAAGGCGCTGGCTATTGACCCGTATACGCTGTCTTTAGAGATCGTCGTAGAAAGGTTCGTCAAAGTGCTTGAATATCATGACGAAACGGGTTTTATTGTCGCCGAGAGCCGGGGCCAACAGTTAGACAACGAATTAAATCTGGCATTTTTGGATCTCAAGATCAGGGGGACGAAATTTCTCAGACCGAAAGAAATTGTTGATCGAATCGGAGGTTTTTATATCCGAAAAAAGGAAGAAGACGTGGCAGGTCTCCAGCTAGTGGATTCTTTGGTCACGCCGATCGGCCGAAGGTTTTGTAACAGGAAAAATTCTTACCTTGATTACGATATTATAAAAAATAAATTCAGGAAAGCCGATTGCGGAAAATATCGAGGATATGGATTAGTGATCTTGCCGAAATAAAAATGGGCGACCCCCGCTACGCAGTGATCACCCTTATGAATCCATTCAAACTATACTATGCAAGTCTTGTCTTGTCAAGACTTGCTTTGTCAAGCACCATTGGTCGCGAAGGAGCTGGAAAATCCGCGAAATCAACGTGCCAGGCACTTTTGGGCCTTTGGGCCAAGGTGACAGTCACCCGGGCGGGGACAGGCAGGCCAGTTGATTGGCGATATACGGAGTCGTAGACGTTGTCCAAAAGCGTTTGTAAGTCAATCGGATATGAAGAAAAGAGTGGCAATGGAGGAATTGTGATCAAAAACGTGAAAATTGTGTTTATTTTGCCTATTTTCACTGTTATGTTGACAAAACAGTGAATAAATATATACTTATATCATGGTAAAAGTTTCCGCGGTATTCAATAAGATTCATTTACTCCGAGAGCGATATTACAAGGCGTCTACAGGCAAAGAGGCGCTTATCGCGCTGATTGGCGAAGCTGAAATCTCCGAGCAGGTTTACAACTCAAATGCCATTGAGAACAGTACGCTGACGCTTGAAGAAACGGAGAAAATACTTCTTCAGATCGATCTCGACAGATTCATTTCAGAACGGGAAATTTTTGAAGCCAAAAACCTCGCGCGCGTTGTATCGTACATCAGCACGAAAGCCAAAGAGCAGGAACTTAACCTGGACGGCATATTGGCGCTTCATAAAATGCTCATTTCCAATATCCGCGATGATATCGCGGGAAGATTCAGAGTGAGCGGCGAATATGTCCGGGTGGGCAGTCATATCGCTCCGGCGCCGGAAGAAGTTGCCGGAAGACTGGGAAAAATGCTGGCGGAATATCATGCCAGCCATCATGAGAGCGTTATCAAGCGCGTCGCTAAACTGCATCTTGCTTTTGAATATACGCATCCATTTATCGACGGCAACGGCCGCATTGGACGCGTCCTCAACAACTATTTATTGATACGGGAAGGTTTTGTTCCAATCAATATTAAATTCATCGACAGAAAAAGATACTACGACGCGTTTACAGAGTTTGACAAAAACGGCGCCACGGCCATTATGGAAGAAATTGTCGGCAAAGCGCTGACGAATAGTTATCATAAACGTCTGGCCTATTTGGAAGGCAAAAAGATCATGACCCTTCTTGAATACGCGAAATATCACAAATTGTCTCATTCTAATCTTATTAACAAGGCCAATCGGCAGACCATTGAAGCGTTTTTGGAAAAAGGCGTATGGAAAATAGGCGTGACGGATCAGGACAGTGTCACCGTTCGGTAAATATTTCCTTGGCGAATATCCGCAATCCTTCGACTTCGCTCAGGATCATTCGGGAGTAATGCGGGACACAATACTTAATTGAATTTAGGCGATAAAAGATGAACGAAGAAATTCCTTCCGAAATCCGAAACAAGTTGACCGCCCCGAAGATCGCCCTTGAGCGGCTGGCGAAAGGGGAAAAGGTGCCACTGGAATTCCTTGAACTGGCCGCGGCAGAGCTGGAAGCGGCCGTTAGTTTGTTACAGGAGGAAAAATAATTGCTTTACTCGCAGAGAACCATTATATTGATGACCAATAATCCCCCCGATCCCCCCTGATGTAATGAACGACTTCAACAAAGAAAGGGGAAATAGCCATGTCCGCTGAATCGCACTTAACCAAAATCGTTGTATTTAAAGGCAGGCAAGTCCGGAAAACTATTCATAACAATGAGTGGTGGTTTGTAATCAATGATGTTATTGAATCGTTGACCGACTCCAATGATCCGGCGCAATACTTCAAGCGGTTGAAACAGAGGGATGAGGAGCTGGCAAAGCTTACTGACAAAGGGGGGGTACAATTTGTACCACCCCTTATGCTTGAAGTAAAAACTACAGGCGGAAAGCAAAAAATGTACTGCTGGAATACGGAGGGTATATTTCGGCTTATCCAATCGATTCCTTCCCCCAAAGCTGAACCGTTCAAGCGTTGGCTGGCGAAAGTTGGTTATGAGCGTATTCAGGAAATAGAGAATCCAGAACTGGCGACAAAAAGAACCCGCATGCTTTACAAACTCAAAGGCTACAGCGACGATTGGATCGAGAAGCGCATGCGGGGGATTGCTATTCGGGAAGAATTAACCGATGAATGGCAAAAACGCGGCGCCAAAGAAGATAAGGAGTATGAAATACTGACCGCGGAGATATCTAAGGCCGCTTTTGGGATAACACCAAGCGAATACCAGAAGTTGAAAGGCCTCAAGCGAGAGAATCTTAGGGACCACATGGATGATTTTGAATTAATCTTTACGATGCTGGGTGAACGTTCAACGACAGAAATTCACCGCAATGAAGATTCTCAGGGAGTGAAAAAGCTTAAGGCGGACGCTCAAGCAGGCGGGAAAATTGCCGGTAACGCCAGAAAAGCCCTGGAAAAACGGCTCAAAAGGCCGATTGTTTCGGGCCATAATTATTTAAGAGAAAAAGAATCTCAAAGAAAGATTAAATAATAAAAGAGTCCGGGGACGCGCATGAACCCAGAAATTCCTTCCGAAATCCGAAACAAGTTGACCGCCCCGAAGATCGCGCTTGAACGGCTGGCAAAAGGGGAGAAGGCGCCCCGGGAATTCCTCGAACTGGCCGCGAAGGAGATGGAAGCGGCCATTGTTTTGGTGCGGGAGTTGAAAGAAGCCCCCGACAGGGGCTAATGGATAAATGAAGCCGCAACTTAACGAGCCATAGCGAAGTTAAGTTGTATGGCTGAATTTACCCTTGACAATTTGGCCAAATTGTCAAGGGTCCAATTCGCGCAGATCACTTATGTCGTACTTTGTGCTCCATAAGTGATGCGAAAACGGGAGGCGTGAAATGAAAATAGTGATTGTATTAGCGTTTTGTATGGTGTTCGGTGGATGTGTAAATTTGGCTTCTTTTGATGAGCGTGAACTATTCAATTATTCAATATCTCACACGCAAGTGCACGGTGAAGGGACATCAAAGAAGGCCATTAATATGACCGCAGGTATCAAGACGCTCAACGATGCCAGGCCTTCCGGTGACAGGCGATTTACAATGAAAATGACCGATCTGCCGGCTAAGCTCACGGAAAAATTGTTTGATCACTTCCAGGCCGCAGGGATTTTTCGGGAAGTTCATTATCCGTCTCAACCGGAGGACGTACTGATGATTGAAGGCACGATCAATAGATTCATGACCTACTCGCGGAAATGTATGGGTTTTTCCCCTTTTGATTTTTGTGTCAATGATTATGTAGATATAACTTTAACGATAAAGGATAGTTCGTCCGGAGTTATCATAGCAGAATTCAATGGTACAGGCGGTGATTGGAATGGGGGTAGTTGGATTCGTGAAGGGAATTTGAATCAGGCCTTTAAAGAGGCGGCAAAAGAATTGTTGGAACAATGCTATTATCAAATAATCGTAGGGCTCAATTATCAAAAGGTCGATTTCTCAGACGGGGTTGATAAGCAGGAAGCTCTGTATATAGCACAAAAATATTGCGCACAGAATAACTTCACCCATGTAGCTTACGAAAGAAAGCATTTCTTCCCTCCTCTGGAACAAGGAGTAAATGACTCTGACGGGCAGTGGCTGGTAAAGTTTATCAAGAATCCGTACAATATCTATCTAGTATTCATCGATAAACAGACCGGCAAAGTTAACGAGGATAAGGCTGTTTATAACGAAGATGCTGCTAAATATTTTCCGAGCGATGCTCATAGTGATGATTATTGGTGATTATTGGGAAGAACAATCCGTGACGGGGACTAATTTCTAACATGCCCAAACAGCCCGGCATGCTGGTCAGTCACGGGGTCGTGCGTAAGTAGAGCAAATAGAGGGATATAATCCCCCTGTTTCGTGAATTAAACAATGTCTTAAAAGGGTAAGGAGTCTTTATGAATACGCACAAAGCGTTTATCCACAAGGTCACGCCGCGCTTTGAGTTGGAGGTGACGGTGGAGCTGGGCGAGGGGATTTTGCATGGGGAGACGCTGGCGTTGCGCTGGCTGGATTTGCCGAAGCCCGGGTCCAAACAGGGGCGGGCCCTGCGCAAACATTTGAAAAAAGTGCGCGACAGCGTCGAGTTTGTGGCGGTCCAGAAGCACGAGAAGAACGCCTTCCTCCGGCGCAACACGGATGTCTTCTATCTCCCCGGGGAGAAGGACGTTTTCAAGGTGGCGGCGAAAGGCCGGTGTCTGAACAAAGAGCTTTTGGACCTGCAGTTGGGCAAGCCCTACGATGAAGACAAGCGCAAGATCGATTTCTCCAAAAAGAGCATCACGGTGTTTGACGAAGACATCGACCTGGTCACCGGCAACTTCAAGGCCGAGGTGTGCATGTACATCAACGACTGCAAACAGTACCTGCGCGCCGCCCTCGAGCGCAAACGGGTTAATATGGAAAAGGCGGAGTTCAACCCCACCGACGAGGAATTCCTGATCATCTACGGCCTCAAGGAGGTCAAGGAGATGTCCATGCGCCTCGCCGGCGGAATCCCCCTGGACTGGAAGGGCAATTGAAGGAGAACGGACATGGCGAAATCATTGGCTAAAAGTAACGGCTACAAGACGCTCGTCAAAAAGATCACGCGGGAGTTCGCGGAGTTGGAGACCATTGTCAAAAATAGCGTGGCGAAAGGGCACTGGAACGTCGGCAAATACATCGACGAACATCTTCTGGAGAACAAGGACAGGGCGGAGTATGGCACGGGCTTTTACGAAGGACTTGCTGAAGACACCGGCCGGGAAAAAACAACGCTTATGCGCGTGGTACAATTTTACCGGGCCTACCCAATTTTCGCCGAAAGGCGAGAATTGAACTGGAACCATTACAAGGGCCTGATCACCATTAAGGATGACAAAGAGCGAAAGAAGCTCGAAGAAAAGATTATCCGTCATGATTGGGACACGACAAAGCTTCGGGAATATTTAAGCGTCAAACGCAAGCTGGCGGCGCCGGATAAGGACAAGCCCGTCTCGCAACTGACCTTCACCCGCGGACGGCTGCACACCTGCCAAATCGTCCCGGCGAACAAAGCCTTGGTCTCCCGTGGGCCTTTGGCCCTGGATTTGGGCTTCCGTGAGCAGTATGAAATTCCCGCCGGGGCGCCCAAATTAAAAGAAAACGACACGGTGGAACTTCTCTTCGCGTGGGGGAAACTCGCCGGTGCCCGAAAAGTCACTGTTGCTCCGGGTGAGCTTTTTACCTACGTGGCCATGGTTGAGAAGGTTATCGACGGCGACACGCTTTTGGTTTCCCTTGATTTCCATTGCCCGATGTCCGTCAGCCAGAAACTGCGCCTGCGCGGGATCGACTGCCCGGAGATCGACACCGAGGAAGGGAAAAGGGCCAAACGGTTTGTCGAATCACGCCTGAAGGACTGCGGCTTTATCATCGTTAAAACTTACAAGGACCGCACGGACAAGTTCGACCGCTATCTGGCGGATGTCTTCTACTCGCCGGGCGCCGGCGACCCGTTGCTCGTGGCTGGCGAAGGGACCTATTTGAATCAGGAACTTTTGAACGAACGTCTGGCGGCCGCGTATGAATAAAGCTTTGTGGGCGGGGACATTGTGCTGTTTGTTTCTCGCGGGTTGCGGCCGGCGCCCGGAGGCCAATTCGCACGTAGTGACAGGGGTTCCCCACGAGGGGATGGGTGCCGCGAGTGCGGATGGGCCGCAGGGCGCAGTTAGTTAAATAAGACAGGAGGGACGAGTATGATGGAACGATACTTGAGAGGCATTGCGGGGACGTTTATTTTGTTGAGCCTTTCGTTGGCGTATTTTGTGCACCCGGCGTGGCTGTGGTTCACGGCCTTTGTGGGGCTGAATCTGTTGCAGTCGGCCTTCAGCAACTGGTGTCCGATGATGTGGATCTTGAAAAAATGCGGGGTTAAATAGAATACGTCAGCAAAGGAGGCCGTCGTGATTTATGATATCTTGAAATTCCTGCATGTCATCGGTTTTGTCTTCATGTCCGTGCCGCTGTTTAATCTTATCATCGTCAACGAGCGTGCCCTGATGGGACCGAAATTTACTTATCCGGTTGACCGCTACATGGAAAATATCATCAAAGGAGGGGTAGCCCGCTGTTTTGTTTTTCAGGCGACTGTGCTCATCACGGGCGTGTTTTTATTGATTTTGGGTCCCTTGGGGATTGAGGCGTTGTGGCGCAATTGGGTCCTTCTGGCCAAGACGCTGCTTCTCTTTACCCTTATGGGCCTGCTTTCTTATGTCCATCTGAGGGTCCAATCGCAGATCGAGGCGCTGATCGCCCCTCTCGGCGCGGATTCTCCTGTTCCCGAAGGACTGATGGAACGATTGAAGCCCTGTCGGATTCGCCGGAAAAAACTCGCGACGTTCTGCCTGTTTCTGGTGATCACGGCTATTATTCTGGGACTGCAGGTCTACGGCGCTTTTCACCCTATTTTAAATATCGGGCTTATCACCCTGGCGGCTCTTTTTGCGCGCCGGGCCAATAAGACGGCTGTCCGTTTCGGATGGTTTTAACGGAGGACGGAACATGAAGATAGGAATGATTATTTCCACCAGCGACGCGGAGACGTGCTGGAACGCCTTGCGTTACGCGAATTTTTCTCTGGGGCAGAAAGACGAGGTCCGGGTCTTTCTTTTGGGAAAAGGGGTGGAGTATCAAAAGACAGGCACGGACAAATTCAACACAAGCGAACAGGCAGAAAAATTTTTGAAATCGGGCGGGAAACTTTACGCCTGCGGGACATGTTTGAAGACGCGTGGCCAAGGGGCCTCGGATATGTGCCCGGTGTCTTCAATGAAAGATATGGATGAAATTGTAAAAGAGAGCGACAGGGTTTTGACGTTTTAGAGGGCAACGCATGAACAGGATTCTTTTGACAGGCATTTTGTGCGTGCTCGTGGCCGGCTGCGGGCAAGCGGGTCCTCTGCGCAAATTCTCCGAAACCCGGGCCATGTTCGGCAGTGTCGCGCGCCTGGATGTCTGCTACGCGCCGGGGCAGGAGCGGGCGCTCGCGGAGGTCATCTCCGGGATCTGGACGCGCTTCGAGGACATCCATTCCCGGTTAAGCGTGTATGACCCCGCCAGCGACTTAACCCGCGTCAACCATTCCTTCCCTGACGCCGTGACCGTGGGCGCGGACACCTGGACGCTGATCAACGACGCCGTGTATTACAACCGGCTTTCCGGCGGGGAATTCGACATTACGGTCTATCCGTTGTTACGGTTGTGGAAAGACAGCGAAAAAAACGGGGCTGTGCCGACGGCGGAACAAATCCGTGCGGTCCAACAGTTGCTGGGGACGGATAAATTTGAACTTTTCAAGAATAATCGGGTGAGGGTGCTCAACCCCGGCGTACAGCTGACCATCGACAGTATTGCCGACGGGTACGCCGCGGACGAGGCCGCCCGGATTTTGCGCGCGCGCGGGTTTGCCAATTTCCTGGTGGACACAACGGGCGAGCTTTACGCCGGCGGGCATAGCTGTGAAGGCCGGCCCTGGCAGGTGGGCGTCAAGGACCCGGGCGATCCGTTCGGCGGCCGGATGGTCGACGTGCTGGCCTTGCGAGATATGGCGGTGACCACCTCCGGCAATTATGAGCATTTTTACACGGTCGGCGGGAAAAGATACTCGCACGTGATCAGCCCCAAGACCGGTTACCCTCGCGAGGACATCGTCAGCGCCACCGTGGTCGCTCCCAATACGGAGATCTCGGATTTTCTTTCCACGGCGCTGTGTTTGCTGGACCCCGGTAAGGGCGCCGATTTGGTCGACTCCCTCGGTGAGGGGTATGCCAGCATGGTTTTGATCGACGCGGGCGACGGCCGGTTGACCGCCAGGGAAAGCCGCCGCTACCGTCAATATCTCACGCGTTAATCCCCCGTATCATATCCGCCGGGCTAAAAAAATCTTCGACAAATGGAGGGACGCGGTATATAATTTCTCCGGTTAATAGTTAAGGACATTAACTAAATCGAAGAAAATCCATGGACCTCCAGGAGTTCTCCAGACGCATGATGGAAGTTCTGCCGCGATGCCGGCGGGACTTTTTCCGCTATGAGCACGGGTATATCTCGCGCGGGAAGATCAGCATGCCCCAGTTCGACGTGCTGGAATACCTTTCTCACCGGGATGCCTGCCTGATGACGGAATTAGCCAGGACTTTTCATATTTCCAAACCCGCGGCCACGGGGTTGATCGACCGGCTGGTCGCCCAGAAACTGGTCGACCGGCTTCTAAGCGCAAAAGACCGACGGGTGGTCAAGGTCCGTCTGACCGCCAAAGGCAGGCAGGCCGTTTCCAGCGTTTTGGAGCGCCGCCGGCAAAATTTGGTCAAGATATTCGCCCACATCTCCGCCAGCGACCGGCGCCAGTATGTCAGGACCCTCGAGCAGGTCGTGCAGATCCTTAAGCAGAAAATTTTGATGGTCATCGTGCTGGTGGGCATGTCAGCGGCCTTTCCCGTGTCCCTCGGACTGGCGGATGAGACGCCTGCCTCGCCGGCAGGTGAACCCGCGTCCGTCGTAGTCCCGCAGGAGTCCTTCACACTACAGGACTGTTACGCGCTCGCCTTAAAGCGCAGTGAACAGCTGGCTATCGCGAAGCAAACTATCCAGGAGGCCGAAGGGCGGTTTCTTCAGTCGTTAAGCGGCGCTTTGCCCAAGCTTTCCTTTAATTATTCTCACGAATATCAATCTGGAGACAGTGAGCCGGAAAGCAGATTCACCTTCAGCCAGCCGTTATTTTCGGGGTTCAAGGAATTCGCGGCGATGGCCGCCTCGCGGGCCGAAGGGCGGCAGTTCCGTCAGGAAGAATCGCGCGCGCGCCAGCTTTTGCTCGTCGATGTCGCCGACGCGTTTTATTTTTACGGATTTTATCAGGAGCACCTGGAGCTGACACAGGGGATCATCCAGGCGCTGGAAGACCGGATAGCGGAGTTAAAAAAGCGGGTTGAGCTGGGACGTTCGAGACCCAGTGAGCTGGCCAGCGCGCAAGCGCGCTTGCGCCGCGGCGAGGCGGAGGCGGAGCAAACGCGCGCGGACCTGGGTGTGGCCCGTGAACTGTTGGAATTCCTGACGGGGAAAACGGTCCTTTCAGTCCGGGACGACTTGGACGTCCCCATGACGCCGAAGACCAGCGAAGAACTCGCTTTTTACGTTCCGGGTCGCGCGGACGTGCTGGCGGCGCGCGAGGCGGTGACCGCCGCGCAAAAAAAAGTCGCTGTGGCGCGGTCCGGATATTGGCCCAGCGTCAGTCTCGAAGGGAATTCCTACACGCAAAAAACGGCGGCAAACCCGTCGGACTGGGACGTGACGTTAAAGATGAGCGTGCCTGTCTTCCAAGGAACACAGACGCTGGGGAAAGTCCATGAGGCCTCCGCGTTGGCCACGCAGGCCGAGCTGGAATTAAGTGAAACAACGCGCCGGGCGCTGATGGAGATACGCCAGGCGTACGTTCAAT
This sequence comes from Candidatus Omnitrophota bacterium, assembly GCA_003522725.1. Classification (GTDB taxonomy): domain Bacteria; phylum Omnitrophota; class Gorgyraeia; order Zapsychrales; family Zapsychraceae; genus UBA10015. The sequence continues at coordinate 23,005 of DPIG01000082.1, read as the reverse complement.
GGGAGTCCGCGTATAACCGGGTCGCGGCCCTGAAGAAGGCCGTTGATGCCACTGAGGAGAACTATCAATTACAAGCGGCGGATTACCGGTTAAGCATGGTCAGTAATCTTGACGTTCTGCAGGCATTGGCGGACCTGCACGGCATCCGCCGGGATTATATCGACGCCGTGACGGACCTGAAGCGTTTCTATTGGAATTTCAAGGTGAAGACGGGAGACCTCAAAGATGTCCATCTCTGATATTTCCATCCGCCGGCCGGTCATGGGCTGGATGATGATGCTGGGGATCATGCTTTTTGGCTGGATCAGTTTCCGTTCCATGGGCATCAGCCAGCTTCCCAACGTCGAGTTCCCGGTCATTTCCGTGAACGTATCCTGGGAAGGGACCGCGCCCGAGGTCATGGAATCCGACGTGGTGGATATCATCGAGCAATCCATCATGACCGTGCAGGGTGTTAAAGATATTTCTTCTTCCATCCGTCAGGGTCAGGCGACGATCACGGTTGAGCTCGAACTGGGCCGCGACGTGGATATCGCGGTGCAGGAAGTTCAGACGAAGATCGCCCAGGCCCAGCGGCTCTTGCCCAACAACATGGACCCGCCGGTCGTTTTTAAGCAAAATCCCGGGGAGCAGCCGATCATCTGGCTGGCCCTGCAGGGGGACCGTCCCGCGCGTGAGCTGATGGAATACGTGCAGAATTATTTGCAGGACCAGTTTTCCACGGTGAGCGGGGTCGGTGAGGTGTCTCTGGGCGGCTTTGTGGAGCCGAACCTGCGCATCTGGGTCGACCGGGAGAAGCTGTCCCAATATCAGCTGACGGTCAAGGACGTTATCAATGCCGTCGGGAAAGAACACGTGGAGCTGCCTGCCGGGCGCATTGAAACCCCGCGGACCGAACAGAACGTGCGCGCCATGGGCGAGGCAACGACCGTCGAGGACTTCGCGAATATCCGCATCCCCGCGCGTAACGGCCAGCCGATCTACACGCCCATCTATTTGAAAGATGTGGCCGCCATCGAAGACGGCCTGGCGGACGTGCGGCGCATTTCCCGCAGTAATTTCAAGACCGCCATTGGATTAGGGATCCGCAAACAGACCGGCAGTAACGAAGTGGAAGTGGCGCGCGCCGTCTTTAAGAAATTGGAAAAGGTGCGTAAGCGTCTGCCGGAGGGCATGACCCTGGAGCCGGTCGTCAACCGCAGTAAATTCATTGAAGACTCTATCCACGAACTGAATGTCACGCTGGTCCTGTCGGCGATCGTTACTTCGCTCGTGTGCTGGTTGTTTTTGGGTTCCTGGAGCGCGACGCTCAACATCCTTTTGGCTATCCCCACCTCCATCCTCGGCGCGTTCATGGTGATCAAGTTTTTCGGGTTTACGCTGAACACCTTTACGATCCTCGGGCTTTCTTTGGCGATCGGGATGGTCGTCGATGATGCGATCATGGTGCTGGAAAATATCACCCGTCACCGGGAAATGGGTTATTCCGCGAAGGAAGGGGCCAGCGCCGGCGCCCGGCAGATCAGTTTCGCGGCGACGGCGGCAACGACCGCCATCATCGCGATCTTTCTCCCCATTATCTTCATGCAAGGGATCATGGGTAAATTTTTCTTTGAATTCGGCGTGACGATCTCCGCGGCGGTGGCCATTTCTCTGTTTGAGGCGCTGGTCTTTACGCCGATGCGCTGCGCGCAATTTTTACAGGCAGGGCAGCACCAGTCCCGGTTCGGCCGTCTGGTGGATAACACGTTTCGTCGATTGTCCGGCGGATATAAAAAGGGATTGGGCTTTTCCTTGCGTCATCGCCGGCTGGTCGTTATCGGGGCGGTCGTTTTTTTCGCGGCCTCGCTGGGGATCTTCAATATCTTGAACAAGGAATTCGTCCCCCCGCAGGACCAAAGCATGATCTTGTGTACTTTGAAAACAGACCCGGGCTCTTCCATCGAATTTACCAGCGAACGTTTCAAGGAAGCGGAAAAGGTCGTGGCCGCCCGGCCGGAGGTGAGAAATTATTTCGCCGCCGTCGGCGGATTTCAAGGAGGGGAATCCAACCGCGGGATCATCTTCGTCAGCCTCAAATATCCGCGTGAACGTCCCGTGGCGGCGCCTTCTTCGAACAAACGGCCGCTGTCGCAAAAAGAGCTGATGGATATCTTGCGCGCGGAATTGAATAAAATTCCGGGCCTGAAAGCGGCGATGCAGGACCTGTCGTTGAGCGGGTTTTCCGCCCAGCGCGGGTTTCCCATTGAACTGACCGTGCGCGGCACCAGCTGGGACGAATTGGTCGTATTGACGGACGATATGCAGGACCAGATGCGCAAAAGCGGCCTGATGGTGGACGTCAATACCGATTATTTGACGGGGTCGAAGGAAATTCGCATCCTGCCGGACCGCGTCAAGGCCGCCGGACGAGGGGTGAGCGTGGAGGCGATCGGAGAAGCGATCAACGCGCTGATCGGCGGAGAGCGCGTCGGGAAATACACGCATAATGGACGCCGCTATGACATCCGCGTGCGCTTGAAACCTGAACAGCGCGCGGCGCCCGAGGATATCGCCGATCTTTATGTCTGGAACAACCAGGGAGAAAGGGTCCAGCTCAAGGACGTCATCACCACCGAGCAAAAAGACACCTCATTGAACATCACGCGCCGCGGCCGCGAACGGGCGATCACCATTTACGCCAACGTGGCCGCGGGCAAGTCGCAGTCCGACGCCATCACCGAAGCGCAACGCGTCGCCAAGATCGTCTTGCCCGAGGGCTATGACGCGACCCTGGGCGGCAGTTCCCAGGCCTTTAGGGAATCCAACCAAAGCTTTGTTTTCGTGTTTGTCATGGGGATCGTCGTCGCGTATATGGTGCTGGCCTCGCAATTTAACAGCTATGTGCATCCTTTGACCATCCTGACGGCGTTGCCCTTTAGTGTCTCCGGCGCGCTCCTTGCCTTGTGGGCGGCCGGCCAGACGGTCAATATTTACAGCATTATCGGGATCGTCCTCCTGATGGGGATCGTGAAAAAGAATTCTATTTTGCTGGTAGAATTTACCAACCAGATGAGAGAGCAGGGAAAAAATGCCCACGAGGCCATTCTGGAAGCCTGCCCGATACGTTTACGTCCGATCCTGATGACCTCCATGGCCACGATCGTGGCCGCCATCCCGCCGGCGCTGGCGCTGGGCCCCGGGGCCGAGGTGCGCGTCCCGATGTCCATCGCGGTCATCGGCGGTGTTTTTGTCTCCACGCTGCTGACCCTTTTTGTGGTCCCTTGCGTGTATCTGTTATTCACGCGTTTCGAACGTCACGACAAATCCTGACCGGGAAAAGGTGTTGCCGTTCCTGGGCGAATACGTTATAATTCCGCCAAGATGACCAAATGGGTATATTTATTTCTGGGAGGCGGCGCGGGGACCATCGCGCGGTATGTGTTCTCGGGGTGGATTTATCAGGGACTTGGCGCAAGGTTCCCTTTCGGAACCCTCGCCGTCAACCTGCTGGGATGTTTCCTGATCGGGTTCTTCGCGGTCCTCACTGAAGAAAAATTTCTTTTTCCGCCGGAGCTCCGTGTCCTGGTTTTCGCCGGATTCCTGGGGGGCTTCACGACATTTTCGACCTTTATCTTTGAAACGGCCAATCTGGTCAGAGACGGCGAGGGATTGCTGGCGCTCGGTAACGTGCTTTTGAGCGCTTGCGCCGGGTTTGTGGTGTTTCGTCTGGGCGTCCTCTTGGCGGAAGTCATTTAGAAAGGATTATCAATATGAAAATTCCCGCGGATGGGCAGTTGTTGCGGATCTTTATCGGGGAAGCGGACAAATGGCACGGCAAACCTCTTTACGAAGAGATCGTTTATCTGGCCAAACAAGAAAAACTCGCCGGGGCCACGGTCGTCAAAGGGTTTATGGGCTTTGGCTGTAAAAGCCACATGCACACCGCCAAACTGCTGCGGCTTTCCGAGGACCTGCCCATCATCATTGAAATCGTCGACAGCGAAGAGAAGATCAGGGGTTTTCTTCCACGGCTGGACACGATGGTCCGCGAAGGGCTCATCACGCTGGAGAAAGTCAACGTTGTCATTTACCGGGCCAACGGGGAAGACCAGGTATGACCCATTCGACTATGCTCAGGGTCATCCTGAGTGCTTCGACTTCGCTCAGCATGGTTCGAAGCAGGGTGAGCTAAGTCGAACCACAAACAACGAATAAAATGATGAGTGTGTCGAAGGATGAAATTTTACGCCGATTGTCACCTGCACTCCTGTTATTCCCGCGCGACGAGCAAAGAACTCAACCTGGAACACCTTTTTTACTGGGCCCAGCTTAAAGGCCTTCAGGTCGTCGGCAGCGGGGATTGTGTGCATCCCGCCTGGCTCAAGGAGCTCAAAGAGAAACTGGAGCCCGTCCCCGGCGGGGAGGGGCTGTTTCGTTTAAAGGCGCTCCACGCCGGGCCGATGCAGGACCGGGTCCCCGCCGCCTGCATCGGCGAGGTGCGTTTTATGCTCACCGTGGAGATTTCCAGTATTTACAAAAGGCTGGATAAAGTCCGCAAAGTCCATAACGTCGTTTTTGTCCCGTCGTTCAAGGCCGCGGAAAAACTGCAGGCCCGGCTGGAGGCGATCGGCAATATCAAGTCCGACGGACGGCCGATCCTGGGGCTGGATTCCCGGGACCTTCTGGAGGTCGTCCTGGAAACCGATCCTCTGGCCTATTTGATCCCCGCGCACATCTGGACGCCGTGGTTTGCCGTGCTGGGTTCTGCCAGCGGGTTCGACCGCGTGGAGGACTGTTTCGCCGACCTGACCAAACACATTTTTGCCGTCGAGACGGGATTGTCGTCAGACCCGTTGATGAACTGGCGGTTGAAACAGCTGGACCCGTTTGTGCTGGTGTCGAATTCTGACGCGCATTCTCCGGCCAAACTGGGCCGTGAGGCCACGGTTTATGACACGGAACTTTCCTACCCGGCGATCTATCGCGCTCTCTCCGATCCCAGGGACAAGGGGTTGATCGGGACCGTGGAATTTTTCCCCGAGGAGGGAAAGTACCATTACGACGGACACCGCGCCTGCAAGACGCGTCTGCATCCGCGGGAAACCAGGAAGCACAAAGGACTTTGTCCCGTGTGCGGCAAGCCGGTGACCGTCGGTGTCATGGCCCGCGTCGAGCAATTGGCCGACCGCCCCGAAGGCGAGAAGCCGCCGCGCTGGCGGCCGTACCGCAACCTGATCCCGCTGCCGGAGGTGATCGCCGAGGCCAAAGGCGTGAGCAGTCCCGACGGCAAAAGTGTGCAGGAATTGTATCATCGTCTGCTGGCGCAGTTGGGCAACGAACTTTTTATTCTGCAAGACGCCCCTTTGAAACAGATCGAGGCGACCGGGGGCGACCTTCTCGCGCGCGGGATCAATTGCATGCGCGAAGGCAAGGTCGATATCGCCGCTGGTTATGACGGCGAATACGGGACGGTCCATCTTTTCTCCGAAGAAGACCGCCAGAAAAAAGAAGGCCAGCTGACCATTTTTTCCGCCTCCGGCGGATCCGCCTTTGGCGGACGTACTTCGCAATGACCGATGGATTCATGTCTCTCAATGATTCTCAATTACGGGCGGTTACTCACGATGCGGGACACCTGTTGATCGTCGCCGGCCCCGGCACAGGCAAGACCCACACCCTCACCCACCGTATCGCGCGCGTCAGCCGTCAGCTTGGATTCGGCCAGAAAGCCCTCGCCATTACCTTTACGCGCAAGGCCGCGGAAGAACTCGAAGAACGTCTCGGAAAATATTCTCCCGAAGCGCGAAATAAAGTCTTCGTCGGGACTTTCCATGGTTTTTGTCTTGCTTATTTGCGTGAACATGTCGAAGACATCAATATCGCCGCCACCGATGATTTAGAAAGACTCGCCCGGCAGATTTGGCCGGATCTGCCCAAACGGCAGATGAAAAAGAAGCTGCAGTCTCTGCTTGAGCATAAGACCCGCGATATTGGAGGACCGGCGCCGCCGGAATTATCAGCGTACAACCAGATTTTAAGGGCAAACAAACTTTGGGATTTTGATGATTTGCTGCTGGAAGCCGAAAAATTTTTATCCGGCGCCGACAAACTGGAATTCGCCCACGTTTTTGTCGACGAGTATCAGGACATCAACGCCCTGCAGCACGCGTTATTGAAAGAGTTTGTCCGCCTCGGGGCTTGCCTGACAGCCATCGGTGACCCGCATCAGGCGATCTATAGTTTCCGCGGGGCGGATGTTTCGTTTTTCGACCGCTTTACCGAAGACTTCAAAGGCGCCGTGATTTTATCCCTGTCGGACAATTACCGTTCGTCGCCGAATCTTTTGAAGGCGTCGGGCCAGATTGTGGTACGGGAAACGCCCCTGGTCAGTGCTCGCGCCGCGGATATTTACAGCCACGGGCAACTGACGGTTTATGAGGCCCCGACGGATAAAGCCGAGGCGGAATATGTCGTGCATCAAATTGAGAAGATGGTCGGCGGGACGAGCATGTTCTCGCGGGACAGCGGCCGGGTTTACGCGACCGCGCCCGCCCGGCGCAGCTTTGAGGACATCGCCGTCTTGTATCGGCTCAACGCGCAAAAAATGGTGCTGGAGGAGGCGCTGGGGCGTCACGGGGTCCCGTACCAAACCTCCGGCGAGAGGCCGTTCGCGGAATTGGAGCCGGTTCCAGGGCTGATCGCATTTTTGAAAAAATGGCGCGACGACGGTCCTTTAAGCGCCGCCATTGAAAAGCTCCTGGAAACCATCGCCGGTAACCCCGCCCGCTTTACCGGGCAGAAAAATATCGAGCGCTTTGTCCGCATGTCCAAAAGATTCAATCAGGTTCAGGAATTTCTGGATTATTTGGTTCTTCAGCAGCCGGAAGACGCCATTGAGCGCCGGGCGGAAAATGTCAATCTGCTGACGCTTCATGCCGCCAAAGGGTTGGAATTCCCGGTTGTTTTTATCGTCGGCTGTGAGCAAAATCTTTTACCTCTTTCCATCGGGGATATGGTTTCCGATTCCCGCGAAGAACGGCGCTTGTTTTACGTAGGGATGACCCGGGCCCAAGAGGCCCTGTTCCTGACCCACGCCCGGCGCCGCCGTCTTTTCGGCCGGTCGATGTTTAATCCGCCGTCCCCTTATCTGGGCGACATTGAACATCAGCTTAAAGAATATGACCAGGCCCAGCCCGCCCGCCGCCGCAAAGATAAACAAAAATCCGGCCAATTGGAGTTGACATTTGCCAGAAATCCATTGCTATTGAAAAGAGAGTCCCTATAATATTTTTGTTCATATAAAACAGGATAAATTTTCCCATGACCCCCCGAAAGATCCTTTTGGTTGAAAACGACAAAGAGCTTGTCCGTTCAACCGTTGATCTCCTTCAGTCGCGGAACTACGCCGTTGATGTCGCCTATAGCGGCGCCGACGCGCTGCAAAGACTGCATCACGCGCCGCACTTGGTCCTTGTCGATTACGCCCTGCCGGATATGTGCGGGATCGAGATTTGCAGGAAGATAAAATCCGATGAGCACTGGCATAGCATTGCCGTTGTTGTGTTGACCGATTCGTTGATAGCCCCGGAGGAGATGGAAAGTTTGTACATTTACGGGGACGACCATCTCGCCAGGCCTTTTGACCCCGCGGAGCTGCTCGCGCGTCTGGAGATCGTTTTGCGCGAACGCCAGGGGATGTATCAGATCGACGAGGAAAGACAAGTCATCATCGCGGAACTTAACAGGATCCTCGACCAGGAACTGCTGGTTCCCTTTTTTCAGCCCATCTATTCGTCCGCGTCCATGAGGATATTGGGTTTTGAGGCGCTAAGCCGGCCGTCGACGAACACCTCATTGAGCAACCCGGAACTGTTCTTCAAGGCCGCGCTGGCTTTTGGCGTTTACACGGATATCGAAAAATTGGCCTGGCGCAAGGCGTTTGGAGAATGGCGCAGGCGTTTGGGCCTGGGGAAATTGTTCCTTAACTGCACCCCTTATTTTATCGGCAATAACCCGATGGGAAAAGAATTTTTCGCGGGCCTTGGCGTGGACCCGCGGCACGTGGTCATCGAATTGACCGAGCGCGCCGCGATCCATAACCATGACCTTTTTGTTGAAAAGATCAATGAACTCCGCGGTCTCGGGATACAAATCGCGGTCGATGACGTCGGCAGCGGGTTCGCGAGCCTGGACACGGTCGCCGAAGTGCGGCCGGATTATATCAAGATCGACTTGAAACTGATCCGCGACATCAATTTCAATTCCCTCAAAAGAAACATCGTGCAGGCCATCATCACGTTCTGCCATCAAAGCGGTATTATCACCGTTGCCGAGGGGATAGAAGAGCGCTCCGAGCTGCAAACCGTCCGCGACCTGGGCGTCGATGCCGTGCAGGGGTATTTGCTGGGGAAGCCTTCGCCGGAGACGAATAAAGACATCTTTGAAAAAAAGCTCGTCTTGTAGCGGGTACGCCTTGACAGGACCGGCGCGGGAGTTATTGTGCCGCGTCCGCCGCGGAGAAGCTTTCTATTTTCCAGCCAAATTTTGTCTGCCGCAGTTTGAAAATCCATTCTTTCCCGGAAGGCAGGACGTTGTCAGCGGAGAACTCGAGGGCCACGGATATTCGGGCGTTCCGCCGGCCGTCTTCTTTGTTCATGACCTTTTTGGTGATTTTGTAGGAGGCCAGGCTGTAGGCCGGCGGGGCATTATTCGGGTCTTCCCAGTACTGAAATGTCTCGGGGATCGCGCCGCTCGCCCAGCCGTCGAGCACGGCCGTGACGGTCCGGGTGACTTCGCGCCGGTGCAGGTAGGGCGTCAAAAAAAGGTTGCCTGATACCAGCAGGATAACGGCAGGGATGACGAATAAAAAAGTTTTGTCGCGCATGGGATTCTTAAATTACCACAAATCAATGTCCAGAACAACGAAATATGAGTAAAATCCGGATTCCAGGGAACCCCGCGTCCAGGCTCCGGCGGCTCGGGCTTTGTCTTGTTTTGTGCTTTTCTTTGACCGGCTGCGATCTCCTGTACCGCATGCTGCACAAAGAGGGCGCGGAGGAAAAAGAGCTGCTTGGGGATATGGTCCCTTTTCAGAAGAACCCCGCTGTTGAGGAAGTCCAGACACTTTTGTCCATTTATGGATACAGCCCGGGCAAGGCTGACGGCGTGATCGGCCTGCGGACGCGTAACGCCGTCGAGGAATTCCAGCGGGACAACGGTCTTGAAGAAACGCGGTTCGTGGACAAGGCCACGTGGGAAAAACTCATGGTCTTTAAGGATAATAATTTTATCGTGAAAAACAAACTGAACGTGAAGTTGGTCCAGACAGCCCTTAAAGAGGCGGGGTTCGATCCGGGGGTTGCCGACGGCAAGATGGGAACAAAAACGAAGAACGCCATCATGGCCTTTCAAAAGGCGAACGGGCTTACGGCCGATGGAAAGATCGGCTACAAGACCCTTGCCAAATTAAGTGAGGTTTTTCCGGCGCGGGAGGAGGCCGGCCGGTAGATTCAACGAACGCCTTGCCATGCCCGGCGTTTCATCGTATAATGCGAAACTCAAGGTAATACATAATGAAAATCCACGAATATCAAGCGACAGAATTGTTCCAAAAAGCCGGCGTGGCTGTCGTCAGCGGCCAGGTGGCCACAGACGTGCGGGAGGCCCTGCGCGTTGCCGAAAGTATAGGCTACCCGGTCGTTTTAAAATCGCAGGTCCTGGTCGGCGGACGCGGCAAGGCCGGCGGGATCAAAAAGGTCAATACTCCGGAGGAGTTGACGACGGCGTTCGCGCAGCTTAAGGCGCTCAAGATCAAGGACTATCCGGTCGAAAAAGTCCTGGTCGTCCGGGCCGTCGCCATCAAACGGGAATTTTATATCGGAATGACGGTGGACACCTCCCGCAATGATGTCGTTCTGATCGCCAGCGCCGCCGGCGGCGTGGACATCGAAGAAACCGCCCAGAAAGATCCCCAGGCCATCAAGAAATATTATCTCGAAGGGAATCAGCAGCTCGTTGGCAAAAAATGGCAGTCCTTTATCGAGTCCGTCTTCGACGACCCCCATTATCAGGTCAAAGGTGCCGAGATCTTCCGCGGTCTTATCAAAGTATTTTTCGCCTATGATTGTTCCCTGGCGGAGATCAACCCTCTGGTCATCGACGATAAGGGGCAGATGTACGCGGCGGACGCCAAGATCAATTTTGACGACAACGCGTTGTTCCGTCACGAAGATGTGGCGGCGTTGCGGGATATCCGCTATGAAGAGCCTGATGAGATGGAGGCCAAAAAGCATGGTTTGAGTTTCGTGCGGCTTGACGGCAACGTCGGGTGCATCGTCAATGGCGCCGGTCTGGCCATGGCGACGATGGATATCGTGAACCTTTCCGGCGGGGCGCCGGCCAACTTTTTGGACGTGGGCGGCAGTTCGAACCCGGAAAAGGTCGTCCATGCCCTGCGGATCATTCTGAACAACAAGAAGGTCAAGGCCGTTTTGATCAACATCTTCGGCGGGATCACGCGCTGTGACGACATCGCCCGCGGGCTCGTGGAGGCCCGGACAAAGCTGAATTTATCCGTACCGCTGGTCGTGCGCCTGATCGGGACCAATGAAGAGGAAGCCAAGGCCTTGCTGGCCCAGCACAATATCCGCACGTATCCGACGATGCGCGAGGCCATCAGCCAGGTCGTGGCAATAGCAAACCAATGAGCATCCTTCTTAATCAAAATTCGAAGGTGATCGTTCAGGGCATAACCGGCCGGGACGGGTCGTTCCATACCCGGCAGATGCTTTCCTACGGGACAAAGGTCGTCGGTGGCGTCACGCCGGGCAAGGGCGGTCAGGAAGTCAGCGGGGTGCCGGTCTTTAATACGGTCGCGCAAGCGAAAGAAAAGACAACGGCGGATACGGCGGTCATTTATGTCCCCGCGAAGTTCGCCAAAGACGCGATGCTGGAAGATATCAAGGCCGGGATAAATCTTATTATCTGCATTACGGAGGGCGTCCCGGTGCTGGACATGGTGGAAGTGATGGGCGCGCTCAAGGGAACCGGCATTCGTCTGGTCGGTCCAAACTGTCCCGGGGTCATTTCTCCGGGTAAATCTAAGGTCGGCATCATGCCCGGCCATATCCACAAGCCCGGCCCCATCGGGATCATTTCCCGCAGCGGGACCCTCACCTATGAAGTCGTTTACAGCCTGACGTACCACGGCGTCGGTCAATCCACCTGCGTAGGGTTGGGGGGCGACCCCATCATCGGGACGCGTTTTGTCGACGTGCTTGAGATGTTCATGCGCGACGACCAGACCAAAGGCATCGTGATGGTCGGGGAGATCGGCGGCGAGGACGAGCAGGTCGCGGCCGGCTACCTCAAGAAGGAAGCCACTAAACCCGTGGTCGGATTTATCGCCGGGCGCACGGCCCCGCCGGGCAAGCGGATGGGACACGCCGGCGCGATCATCTCCTCGGGCACCAGCACGGCGGAGGCCAAGCGGACCGTCTTGAAGGAAGCGGGTGTCGTGGTCGTTGATTTCCCTGAGGAGATCCCGGCGGTGTTCAAAGAAAAGCTGGGAGAATGCCTTCATGGTGAAAAGCGTTCTTAAAAATATTTTCCTATCCTCTATTTATCAAAACGCCGGCAAGACGTCCATATCGCTGGGCCTGTACAAAATCCTCCAGGAACGCAAAGTAAAAACCGCCTTCATGAAACCCATCGGCCAGCAGTACGTGCACGTGGGCGATCTGGACATCGACAAGGACTCTTACCTGATCGCCGAGGTTTTTCATACCAGGAAGAAGTTCCAGGAGATGAGCCCGGTGACGATCGGCCGCGGCTATACCGAGAAATATATCTTCAGCCCCCATAAAGAAAGGCTTGAGGCAACCATCCTCCAGGCTTTTGACAGTCTTAAACGCGGCAAAGAAGCCTTTATTATCGAAGGGACGGGGCACGCGGGTGTCGGTTCCGTCATTGATTGTTCCAACGCGGATGTCGCCAAACTCCTGGGGGCTAAAGCGATCATTATCAGCGAGGGCGGCATCGGCAAAAGCATCGACGAGATCGTCCTGAACAAGGCCCTTTTCGATCTCAAAGGTGTTGAGATCATCGGGGTCATCGTCAACAAGGTTATGCCGGAGAAGTACGAAAAGGTCGAGCGCGCCTTAAGGCAGGGGTTGCTCAATAAAGGGATCAAGCTTTTGGGAGTTATTCCGCTCGATCCGTTGCTGAGCACCCCGACGGTCGAGCAGGTGAAAAACGCTTTGAATTTAAAACTGCTGTGCGGGGACAAGGGTACGGGGCGGCGGGTCAAGCACACCATCGTCGGGGCGATGGAGCCGCACAACATGATCCATTATCTTAAAGAGGGGACTTTGGTTTTGACTTCGGGGGACCGGGTGGACAATATATTGCTCGCCGTGAGTTCCCATCTGGCCCGCGAAAGCCAGGGCTTCCATGTCTCGGGGATCATCCTGACCGGCGGTTTGCAGCCGACGCCGAAGATCGTTGATCTCTTGAAGAAAAGCCAGATCCCCATTTTGATCACGGATGAGGATACCTATACCGTCGCCGGAAGGATCGAACATCTGACCTGCAAGATCCAGAAATCCGACAAAGACAAGATCACCGAAGTGACCACGCTGGTTAAAAAATACGTGGATGTAGACGCCATTCTGGCGTCTTTTTAAGGCCATGCCCAAACCGAAACGGGACAGTTCTGTTTTTCTTTTTGACGGTTTACGCACGCCTATCGGTTATCCTTACCGGGGATTAAAGGAATTTACCGCCGCCCAGCTGGCTACTTTCGCTATCAAGGGGATCTGCCGGCGCGGCAGGATCGACAAGCGCTGGGTCGACCAGGTGATCCTGGGGAACGTGGTCGCCGCCGGGACGGGACAGAACCTGGCCAGGCAGGCCGCCCTCGCGGCCGGGTTGCCGGCGACGGTGCCCGCGTTTACCGTCAACAATGTCTGCGGCGCCGGGTTGCAGGCGGTCATCCTGGCCGCCCAGAGCGTCGCGCTGGGCAAGGCCGGCCTTATTTTGGCCGGCGGGACGGAAAGCGCGAGCCAGAGCCCCTACTTCGTGAAACGCCTGGAGGCCGAGAATTACGAGAAAAAGATCAGGGAATTAAACCCTCTGGACTGTCTGCAGCATGACGGTTTGTTTTGCCAGATGACCGGTCAGAAAATGGGTGAGTTGGCGCAAAAACTGGCGCACGCGTCCGGTATCTCCCGGGAAGAGCAGGACGATTACGCCTTTGACAGCCACCGCAAGGCCTGCCTGGCCCAGAAACAGGGCAAGTTCCGCAGGGAGATCGTCCCCTTGCGTAACCACGAAAAGACGATTCATCTCGACGAACATCCGCGCAAAACTCTGGAACGCGCCTGGCTGGACAAGCTCCCCCCCGTTTTTTGGACCGGGGGGACGGTGACCGCCGGTAATTCAGCGCCTTCCTGCGACGGGGCGGCTGTGGCCGCGGTGGGATCGTCGGATTTTCAAAAGAAACATAAGCGTAAACCCCTGGCGCGCATTGTCGGGTATGCGTCGATCGCCGTTACCCCTGAAAACGTTTTTGAATCCACCAACACGGCCATTGAGGCGTGTTTGAAGGAATGCCGCCTGCGGTTGCGCGATATCGATTTTTTTGAGATCAGCGAGGCGTTTGCCGCGCAGATCGTCCTCGTGGAGAGAAAAACAAAGATCCCCCGGGCGAAGATTAACGCCTTTGGCGGGGACCTCGCCCTGGGGCATCCCCTGGGCACCGCGGGGGCGCGGATTTTGGTGACGCTCCTTAACGTCCTGCGCGACCGGAAGAAAAAGAGGGGGCTGGCCTGCGTTTCCTTCGGCGGCGGCGGGGCCATCGCGATGGTGGTCGAGAGGGTAAGCTAAAATCCCTTTTAAAATAATTTTTCTTGAATTTCATTTTGGCTGGTGCTATATTTGAGCCTTAATATTTTTTAGGAGAACCAACCCGCCTTGTTGTTCGGATTAATTACCCGTGATTGGTTAGAACGCAGATGGCGACTTTTCAGATCAAACAGGGACGAGACATTAAGCTCAAGGGCGCGGCGCCTAAAGAGATCGTTACTTTATCTTTGCCGCGGCAGGTCGCCGTTGTCCCGTCGGATTTCAAAGGGATCAAGGCCAGCCTTTGCGTGAAAGTCAACGATGCCGTCAAAGTCGGCACGCCGCTTTTTGAAGATAAACATTGTCCGGAAATCAGGATCGTTTCTCCGGTGAGCGGCCGGGTCGCCGCGATCGACCGCGGTGAGAAGCGTTTTCTCGAAGATATCGTAGTGGAATCCGACGGCCGCGACGAAGCGGTCGCTTTCCGCAAATTTTCCGCGAGTGAAATTTCAGGCCTTTCCAAAGAGGATGTAGAAAAAACGCTTCTTCAATCCGGTCTCTGGCCGGTCTTGCGCCAAAGGCCGTTCTCTAAAGTCGCCCACCCGCACGAGCCGCCCAAATCCATTTTTGTCCACGCCATGAATACCGAGCCGCTCGCCCCCGACGTCGATTTTATTTTACAAGGCAAAGAAGAGCAGTTCCAGGCGGGGTTAAACGTCCTGCGGCGGTTAACGAAAGGCAAAGTTTACTTATGCGCCAAGCATGGATCCCGGTCCAAGGCGTTGACGCAGGCGCGTGATGTTGAAACGCATTATTTCGCCGGGCCGCATCCCGCCGGAAACGTCAGCACGCATATCCATTATCTTGATCCGATCCACAAAGGAGACCACGTCTGGTATGTCGAGGCGCAGGATGTCGCGCGCGCCGGATCTTTGTTTCTGGAGGGTGTTTATTCGCCCGAGCGCGTTGTGGCCGTCACCGGAGAAGGGGCTGGCCGGAAGTTTTACGCCAAAACGATCGTCGGCGCGCCGGTCTCTTTATTATTAAAGGGAAGCGGCCTTGAGGGGATGCGCTGCGTTTCCGGAAGCGTGCTGGCAGGCAGAGAAGTCGGCAAGGATGGATATTTGTCCTTTTATGATTCCCAGTTGACGGTCATTCCCGCGGGCGGGAAAAGGACATTTTTGGGGTGGTTGTCCCCCGGGTCCGATAAATACACTTTTTCCAGAACATTTGTTTCGTCATTTTTGCCGCCGCGGAAAGAAGTTTCCCTGACCACGGACAAACATGGCAGCGACCGCGCGATTGTTCTGAACCATATTTATGATCCGTTGGTCCCGCTGGATATCATGGTCTATTTTCTCCTCAAGGCGGTCATCAGCGAGGACATCGAAGAGGCCGAGCGGCTCGGCATCCTGGAATGCGATGAAGAAGATTTCGCGCTCTGCAGCTTCGCCTGTCCGTCGAAGACGGACGTGGGGGGGATCATTCGGGAAGGGTTGGAGTTGATTGAGAGGGAAGGATAACTTCAGGGTACAGGGGTTAGGGTTCAGGATTGCAGGGGTTAGAGATGAAGTTTATTGAAGAACAGTTGAAGAAAGTCGGGCAGTTATTCGAGAAGGGGAAACCGCTCGAGAAATTTTATCCGCTTTATGAGGCGCTGGACACCTTTTTGCTGACGCCGGGCAAGACGGCGGCGAAGGCGCCTTTTGTCCGCGACGCGGTGGACATGAAGCGCGTGATGATCTTTGTGGTCCTCGCGCTTATCCCGGCCACGCTGATGGGGATATACAATACCGGCTATCAGATTGAGGTGGCTAAAGGGTTGTCGCATTCCTTCTGGGGCGCGGTGGAAGCGGGCGCCTGGAAAGTGGTCCCGATCATCCTGGTCAGTTACGCGGCGGGCGGGTTTTGGGAAGTTTTGTTTGCCGTCACGCGCAAGCACGAGATCAATGAAGGGTTTTTAGTGACCGGCATTTTGTTCGCGCTCATACTTCCTCCGTCGATCCCCTTGTGGCAGGTGGCGGTGGGGATTTCCTTCGGCGTCGTGTTCGGCAAAGAGATTTTCGGCGGCACGGGCATGAACGTGTTCAACCCCGCGCTGGTCGCGCGCGCGTTCGTCTTTTTCGCGTACCCGGCGCAGATCTCCGGTTCGACCGTGTGGGTGGCCGTCGATGGCTTCACCCGCGCGACACCTCTGGCGGTCGCGGCCGCCACACCCAAAGGACATTCCGTGGTGCAGGCACTGGGAGACGCCGGCTATAATTTTCAAAATATGTTCTTCGGATTTATCCCGGGTTCGATCGGAGAAACTTCCGCGCTGGCGTGTCTGGCCGGGCTCGCGTTTCTTTTGGTGACCGGGGTGGCCAGCTGGCGGATCACGGTTGCCTGTGTCCTGGGGCTCTTGACGATGTCATCGGTATTTTATTTTTTGCAAGGGGCCGAAAGGCTGGCTTTCTTCGCGCTGCCGCCGTACTGGCATCTGGTCATGGGCGGGTTCGCCTTCGGGGCCGTTTTCATGGCGACCGATCCGGTTTCTTCCGCGGCGACGAATGCCGGGCGCTGGATTTACGGTTTTTTGATCGGCGTTCTGACCGTTTTGATCCGCGTGGTCAACCCGGCGTACCCGGAAGGCGTGATGCTTTCGATCCTGTTTATGAACGCCTTCGCGCCATTGATCGATTATTTCGTGGTGGAAAACCATATTAAAAGACGGCTGCAACCCAAGAAATTGGAGGTAGAAGCAAAGAAGTAAGAGGCAAGAAGTAAAGAAAAGGCTTTTCTTGCTTCTCTGTTTCTTGATTCTTTGCATCTTTTGCTATGAATACCAGCAGCACGCGGTACACATTTATCTTCGCGGTCATCGTCTGCGTTGTCAGCGCTGTCATGCTTTCTGTTTTTTCGGAAGGACTGCGCCCGCAGAAAGAACTCAACGAAGAGCTCGACGTTAAAAAGAACATCCTTAAGGCGGTTGCGCTCAAGGAGCCGCTGGCGCCCAAAATGAAGGGGGGGGATGTCCTGGAGGTTTATGACAGCAAGATTGAAGAGCTTGTGATCGACAAAGAGGGCCATGTGGTCGCGGGCAAGACTCCGAAGCAGTTGACAGGAAAAGATAAAGACCTTTATCCGCTTTATATTTATAAGGAAGACGGCCGGGTGATGGCGTACGCGTTCCCCATCGTGGGCCAGGGATTGTGGTCGACGCTTTATGGCTATCTGGCCGTGGAAGCCGACGCGACGACCATCCGCGGGGCCACGTTTTACAAGCACGGCGAAACCCCCGGCCTGGGCGGAGAGATCGAAAAAGAGTGGTTCCAGAACAATTTTAAAGGGAAGACGATCTATTCGGTCAAGGAGCACAAGTTAACCCCGGTCGTTGTTGTTAAAGGCAAGGCCGCGGATGTTGTCAGCAAGGATGAATTGAGCCATCACGTGGACGGGATCACGGCGGCGACGCTGACCGGCAAAGGCGTTACGGAATTGATCGACCGGTGGGTCAGGGTGTACGACGCTTATTTGAGCAAATTGCGGAAAATTTGATGGGGTGATCCCCCGGGAGGTGATCTATGGGTGAGGCGCTGTTATCCAGTAAAAATCAGAAAATTCTTAAAGACGGGTTTTGGGACACCAACCCGATCACGTTCCAGATCTTGGGGATCTGTTCGGCGCTGGCGGTCACGACACAATTGAAAGCGGCCATCGTCATGTCGCTGGGTCTGACGTTCGTCACCGCGGGTTCGAACGTGGTCATTTCCCTGATCCGGAATTTTATCCCCCCGCAGATCCGTATTATCGTCCAGTTGACGGTCGTCTCGGCGCTCGTCATCAGCATCGACCAGCTTTTGCGCGCGTATATGTTCGATGTCAGCAAGCAATTGAGCGTTTTCGTCGGGCTTATCATCACCAACTGTATTGTCATGGGCCGCCTGGAGGCCTTCGCCATGGGCAACCCGCCGTGGAAATCGTTTCTCGACGGCCTGGCCAACGGGGCGGGGTACAGCGCCGTTTTAATCATGATCGGTATCATCCGCGAAATTTTCGGCTCGGGCACGCTGCTGGGTTTCCACGTTATACCGGCGTCGTTTTACGCGGCCGGATATGTCAATAACGGGATGATGGTCCTGGCGCCGGGGGCGTTCTTTCTTCTGGGGATCATCGTCTGGATCCAGCGTTCGATCTCGGGATACAAGGAAAGTTGAGGGAGCAAGGCAATGGATATCATTCATTATGTCAATCTGGCGGTCAAGGCCATCTTCGTCGAGAACATCCTGCTGGCTTTCTTCCTGGGCAACTGTTCCTATATCGCCTGTTCCAAGAGGATCGATACGGCCGTGGGTTTGGGAGCGGCGGTCATTTTTGTTTTGACGATCTGTACGCCCGCCGCCTGGGCGTTCAAACATTTCTTTTTGGCCAAAGGCGCGTTGCATTGGCTTGGTGCGAATTTCAATAATATCGACTTGAGTTTTTTGATCTTTGTTTCTTTCATCGCGGTCATCGCGGCCATGACGCAGGTCGTGGAGATGCTCGTGGAGAAGTTTTCTCCGGCCCTGCACGGCGCGCTGGGGATCTTTCTGCCGCTCATCGCCGTCAACTGCGCCATTTTGGGCGCGGCGCTTTTTATGGACCAGCGCAACTATAATTTTATGGAATCGGTCATTTTCGGACTGGGTAGCGGGATCGGCTGGGCGCTGGCGATTATCGCCATGGCCGCCATCCGCAAAAAATTGGCGTACTCGAACATCCCGGCGCCGCTGCGCGGGCTTGGCATCACGATGCTTGTTTCCGGTTTGATGTCGATGGGTTTTATGTGTTTCGCCGGGATCCGGCTGTAAAAGGGTTATATGCCGCTTTATCTTTACGTGACCATCAGTGCCGTTGTCTTTACCGCTATCATTGTGATGCTGGTGGCGGTCATTATCCTGATTAAACTCAAGGTCATCAAACCGGGCGACTGCAAAATTTTGATCAACGACGACCCCAGCCCGATCGTGGCCGCGGCCGGAGGGTCTTTGTTGTCCACGTTGGCCATCAACAAAATATTCGTCCCTTCGGCGTGCGGCGGCGGCGGGACGTGCGCCCAGTGCAAAGTCCAGGTCCTGGAGGGCGGCGGGCATATCCTGCCGACGGAGACCGGGCACATTAACCGCAAGATGCAAAAACAGCATTACCGCCTGGCCTGCCAGGTCAAGGTGCGTAACGACCTGAAGATCCATGTCCCGGATGAGATCTTTCACATTCAGAAGTTCGAGTGCACGGTGCGTTCCAACCGTAACGTCGCCACGTTCATCAAGGAGCTGGTCCTCGATTTGCCGCAGGGGCAGAATTTGAACTTCAAGGCCGGCGGTTACATCCAGATCGATATCCCGCCCTACAAACTTGATTTTAAGGACTTCGACATCGAGCAGAAATACCGCGGCGACTGGGACAAATTCAGGTTGTGGGACCTCAAGGCGCACAACGAAGAGCCGATCTTCCGCGCGTATTCGATGGCCAACCACCCGGCCGAGGGCAACCGCGTGATGCTCAACGTGCGCATCGCGACCCCGCCGCCCAAAGACATGTCTCTGCCGCCGGGCAAATCGTCTTCCTATATTTTTAACCTCAAGCCCGGGGACAAGGCGACGGTGAGCGGGCCTTACGGGGAATTCTTTATCAAGGACACCAAACGGGAAATGATCTATATCGGCGGCGGGGCGGGCATGGCGCCGATGCGCAGCCATCTGTTCCATCTGTTCCATACCCTCAAGACGCGCGACCGCAAAGTCAGTTTTTGGTACGGCGCGCGTTCCACGCGCGAGATGTTCTACGATGACGAGTTCAAGGCGATCGCCCAAAATTTTCCGAATTTCACCTACAACGTCGCCCTTTCCGAACCCCAGCCCGAGGACAACTGGAGCGGGTTGACGGGGTTCATCCACAACGCCGTTTACGAGAATTACCTCAAGGACCACGCGGAACCCGAAGAGATCGAATACTACCTCTGCGGCCCGCCCATGATGATCGCCGCCGTCCAGAAGATGCTCGACTCTCTCGGCGTACCTCCCGAGATGATTGCGTTTGATATCTTTTAATTCGCTGGGCCAGAAGGACAGCGAATTAAAAGACCCCCAGCGCTTTGATTCGGCCCGGCATTTCACGGGACGAATCAGCAGGGGGTGATCCCGTGCGGGGGCCATTGTCAAAAGCGGTTTGACAAACCATCCTCCGCCATTTATGCTTTAGATATTCGGTCGATCCCCCTTTTGATCTCTCCGCAAAATTGAAAGGGGGATTTTTTATGTCCAAAGCAGTTGTCGTATCGCAAAAGAACATCGCAGAAAGGATCTTTTACATCCGCGGCCACAAGGTCATGCTGGATAGGGATCTAGCGCAACTGTACGGTGTTTTGACGAAGAACTTGAACAAGGCCGTGACACGCAACCTGGACAGGTTTCCGGAGGATTTTATGTTCCAGTTGACGCGGGAGGAATTGGAGAACTTGAAGTTCCATTTTGGAACTTCAAGTTGGGGCGGTGTACGGAAATTGCCAAGGGCCTTTACGGAGCAGGGGGTCGCGATGTTGTCGAGCGTGCTCAAGAGTAAACGCGCCGCCCATGTCAATATTGGGATCATGCGTGCTTTCGTGGGATTGCGGCATATACTGGCTTCCCACCGGGAATTGGCGGGCAAGCTGAATGAGCTGGAAAAGAAATATGACGCCCGATTCAGGGTTGTGTTCGAAGCGATCCGGCGTTTGGTGAAGGAAGAGGAAAAGCCCAAAGCGCCCATCGGGTTTCATCCGTAAAGATAAAGCGTGGAGACCCCCTGCCCATGCACTCGATCCACATGCACTCGATCCTGGATGTTGACAAATGTGCCGGCGTTGATAGAATGAACCTGTTCAATATTCCCCCTCGGATACTCCCTTAAGCTCCGCCCGATCCCCCTTTAAGATTCCATTTTGGAACCCTAAAAATTAATTTGTATGTATAGCATTTGATGCTATACTAAAAAAGGAGTGGGGAAAGTGCGGTTCTTTCTGAATAGATGCTTCGTGTATCAGCTCGATGATCATGATCTGGATCAGGCTTATATCAGGGACGTCCTTGACGATATCACCCAGGGACGCAGCATTCCGCTGGGGCATAAATTGTATAAAATTCGCGCCGGGAGAAAGGGAGAGGGCAAAAGCGGTGGATTCAGGAACATTTTCTTTTGGAAAAGGGACGAATTTATCATATTTTGTTACTTGTTCCCGAAGAACAAACAGGGGAATATCCGCGCCAAAGATTTTAAAGCCTTATGCATCTTGGCTGATGAATATGCCCGGCTGACAACCGCGGAGATTGCCCGATTGCTTACTCAAAAAAGTTTTGTGGAGGTCGCAAATGATTAAAAAGCGCACTCAACGGAGCAGCGTTTGGGATATGGTGGCAGAAAGCCTTGAGGACCTTTCCCGGGTCAAGGATGTCACCACCTCGCTGCGCGAATTCGATCAGCTTAAATATCCGGCGCCGAAACAGTATACGGCCCGGGATATTCGGCAAATTCGGGAAAAATTGCACGTCAGCCAGGCCGTTTTCGCGCATCTTCTCAACACAAAGTTGACCACCGTTCAAAAGTGGGAACGGGGTGTCAACACACCTGCGGGTCCAGCCAGCCGTCTTTTGCAAATATTCGAAAGCAAAATCAAGAAACAAACGAACAGTTTTTGATGCGGATAAAAAGAATTGTTTTTATGTGTTTACGCAAGGAGGCGTTGCAGTTTCTTAAGACTTCGCGGTGTCCCTCGCATAAGCGCTTGAAAATTTCTTCGAAATTCTCTGCGCATGCTAAATTGAGCTTCCTTTCATAAATAAAGGTAGAAGCTCAATTTAGGGATAAATTCGCAGACGGCCTGACGGCCTACGCTTTATGTTCACTTCGTTCCATAAAGTGTTTGCTCATTTATCGCATTCTTCCGGGGACTTGCCTTCTTTCAGGCAGGCGCAGTCGTCGGGGTTGACGGAGCAGCCCCGGCGCAGGACTTTGCGCGAGAAGATCAGCCCAATGGCCATCAGGCTAAAGCACAGAGATAACACAATTAGCGTCGTGAAGAATTCCATAGCTGCAGTATAGACCAGCTTGATTTTGAAAGCAAGTCGTCTTTAGGCTTACCCTCAATTTAGGTTATCTGGATATCCGGGAAGTATTTTTATCCCTGATATCCGGATTTCCGGATCTCCCAGTCCCTGATTCCCGGATCCGCGGATATCCTAAATTCTCGCTTTGCCGTGCTAATCTTTATGCTACAATAACCCCCTGTATGGCCAAAACAGTCCACAAGAAACTCAATATCAGCCCAGCCCAGGAGCTCGCAATCCTGCGCAGGATCGTCGAGATCACCAATTCCGCCCTTGATCTGAAGCTAACCCTCGATGAAGTCGTCAAGGCAATCAACGACATGACCCGCGCGGACTCGATCTTCATTTACCTCTTCGACGAGGACCGCACCCGGCTCACCCTGATGGCTTCCAAGACCCCGCATAAGAAGGAATTGGGAAAGGTCGTCCTCAAATCCGGAGAAGGTGTCGCCGGCTGGGTCGCCCGGGAGAGCAGGACGGTCGCCATCAGGCAAAGCGCGTACAAGGATCCGCGTTTTAAACATTTCGACGTTTTGCCCGAGGACAAATACGAAGCGCTGCTTTCGATCCCCATCATTTACAAGGGGAAATCCATCGGCGTCGTCAATATCCAGCACCGCAAGCCCCATGAATATTCCAAAAGCGCCGTCGCGTTATTTTCCATCATCGCCCAGCAAACAGGCGGGGTCATCGAGCACGCCCGTTTGTACGAGGAGACCAGGAAAAAAGCGCTGCAGTTCGACAGCCTGGTGAAGGTCAGCCAGTCGATCACCTCCGAGCATTATCTCGACGAAATCCTGGACCTGATCGTGGTCATCACCGCCGAGATGATGAANNGAGGTGATTAAAACCAGGAAGCCCCTGGCCGTTTACAACGTCTGCGAGGAAAAAAAATACAATTACCGGGACCTGGCCGCCAAGGAGGGGCTCACCTCGATGCTGTCGGTGCCGATGGTCGTCAAGGACAAGGCGGTCGGCATCATCAATGTGTATACCAAAGACCCGCACGAATTCACCCGGGAAGAGATCGATGTCCTGCAGATGGTGGCGAACCAGGCGGCGGTCGCCATCGAGAATACGAA
>DPIG01000012.1 GCA_003522725.1 Candidatus Omnitrophota bacterium | reverse complement strand
GGAGAGGGGCCGGAGATCTTCTTTTCCATTCTCAAAGCGTCGGGCGCCGATTCATTGAGGGCGCGCCCCGCCAACCCGTTTCTCCCGGATCCGTTGGGACGAGGGAAAAGATCGTCACGAAGTCGCTTTTCGATATACCGGCGGATGTCAAGCAAGAGCAAGCAGGATCCGTTGCCGATTCCTTAGAGGTAGATCATGAGATAGCGCCTTATAAGCCTTTGAGGCTGTTCCCTGGGGAACCTCGGGAACCCCGATGATCCAGGTCGACATTGTTCTGGCCATAGCGATTTTTTTATCCATTCCTTTAGCTGTTGTTTTTGCGCTATGGATATTTTATAATTTCCATGGGGGCGAAGAAAAGACCGCGGCCGATAGCGCTGAACAGGTGCAACAGTGCCCATATTGCACCTGCGTGTTTGTAAACGATAAGCAGGGTGACGTTGTTATGTGTCCAAAATGCAAAAGTTATATTGCCGAGTAGGATCCCTCCCCGCGGCCATAGGTCCCCCGAGGGGGAGGAGCCTCTGGCCTTCGGCCAGAGGTCCCCGACAGGGGAGAGCCTGTCGGCGGCGCGTTATCCCCCGCGGCCGGGGAGTCTAATCGTTCATTCTCGTTAACGCTCATCCGCAAATCCGATGAAGATTTGAACCACAATTGGAAATATTCACTATCATACTGTTTTTGCTCATCGAGTCAAGGTCTGCCTTGAAACAGGTCTGCCTTGAAAAACATGACTTTAAAAAACGTAACACGTTTAACGCGAGGCAAACGGCCGGGTATAGAACTTCGCGTCCTGGAGAGAATGTTTTTCCACGGCGTAATCGCAAAGAAGAAGCACGTTACCTTGTCCGCTGACTTCCAGGATGCCCGCGCTGGTCGAATAATAGCGCTCTTCGCCGGCTTTTTTCAGCGTCAACGGACCGTTTTTAAGAGCGGCCACCATGGGCGCGTGCCCGGCCCACACGCCGAAAGATCCTTCGACGCCCGGCGCCACCAACGATTCGACGCGCTCTTCAAGCACCCTGCCATTGGGCGTAACAATAGAAAACGAGTAAGTATTCATGGATCACATCCTGGAAGTCTGTTGGAAATTTTCTGTTTTTGCCAGGACCTCATCGATATTTCCAGCCATATAGAACGCCTGCTCGGGAATACTATCATGTTTCCCCCCCAGGATTTCACTAAATGATCGTATCGTCTCTTCCAGGGGGACATACCGGCCCGGGCGGCCCGTGAATTGCTCTGCCACGTGAAAGGGCTGGGAAAGGAATTTCTGGACCTTGCGCGCGCGGGCGACCGTTAAACGGTCTTCTTCGGATAATTCATCCATACCCAAAATGGCAATGATGTCCTGCAATTCCTTGTAACGCTGCAATGTTTCCTGAACGCCGCGGGCGACCTTATAATGTTCCTCGCCAACGATCGCCGGGGTCAGGATCGTTGAACGCGACGATAACGGATCGACCGCCGGATAAATGCCCAACTCGGCGATCGGGCGGGAAAGTTCCGTTGTCGCGTCCAGATGGGCGAAGGTCGCGGCCGGCGCGGGATCGGTATAATCGTCGGCCGGGACAAAGATGGCCTGGATGGACGTGATCGACCCTGTCCTGGTGGAGGTGATCCGCTCCTGAAGCTCCCCCATCTCCAGGCCCAGCGTGGGCTGATAACCGACGGCCGACGGGATGCGGCCCAAAAGCGCGGAAACCTCCGACCCCGCCTGCGTAAACCGGAAGATATTGTCGATAAACAACAAAACGTCCTGTTTCATTTCATCGCGGAAATATTCCGCCACCGTTAACGCGGATAAAGCCACACGGGCCCTGGCTCCGGGCGGCTCGTTCATCTGGCCGTAAATCAGCGACGTTTTCTCCAACACCCCCGCTTCCTTCATTTCCTGATAAAGCGCCGTCCCCTCCCGGGTACGTTCACCGACACCGGCAAAGACCGAATACCCGCCGTGTTCAGTCGCGATATTATGGATCAATTCCTGGATCAACACCGTTTTTCCGACACCGGCGCCGCCGAATAACCCGATTTTCCCTCCCCGCTTGTACGGGGCCAGAAGGTCCACGACCTTGATCCCCGTTACCAGGACCGTGTCTCTGGTTTCCTGGTCTTTGAAGGCCGGGGCACTGCGGTGGATCGGCATAAATTTTGTCGCGGTCACCGGGCCGGCGTCATCAATAGGATCGCCCAGGAGATTCATCAACCGCCCCAACGTGCCTACTCCAACCGGCATGGTCATGACCTCACGGGTATCCCGCACGTCCACCCCCCGCGCAAGGCCGTCGCTTGTGTCCATCGCGATGGCGCGCACCGTGTTGTTTCCCAAATGCTGGGCGACTTCCAGAGTCAGGTTCCACGGATCATCATTGATCGATGGATTGCTCACCTTAAGGGCGGTGTGGATGGCCGGCAGCTCGCCGGCCGGGAACGTCACATCCACGACGGCCCCCAAAACTTGCGTGATTTTCCCGGTTGTTTGCTGTACTTTTTTCATCTCAAGACCTCGGCACCCCCGATGATTTCAGTCAACTCCGTTGTGATGGCCGCCTGACGGGCGCGGTTGCGGCTTAACGTATACCGATCGATCAGTTCCGAAGCGTTTTTTGTCGCGCTGTCCATCGCCGTCATGCGTGCCCCGTGTTCTCCGGCTGAATTCTCCAGCAAGGCAAAATAAATCCGGAAATAAAGAAAATGGGGGATTAAAAAATCCAAAACCTCTTTGACTTCCGGCTCAAAAATATAATCCGGCCGGTGTCCCGCCTTCTCCCCCAGCAATTGCGGATCCATGGGTAATATCTGCTCAAAAACCGTTTTCTGGACAAGGGGATTAAAAAACTGATTGCAGGAAAGATAGGCGGCGTCACACCGGCCGTTACGGAACGCCTCGCTTAAATCCCTGCCAATCTTGACGGCGTCCGCGAAACGCGGCGCCGCCGTTATATTTTCATAATGGGCCTTGACGATATCATGCCGCTCAAAATACATAAATCCCCTTCTCCCGCAGCACCACAATTCAATTTTTTCATGACGCGAACGGTTTTCCTGAATCCATCCCGAAACCATCCTGTTGGCGTTATGATTGAACGCCCCGCATAACCCCTTGTCGGAAGTAATGATCAAAATGACGACATTATCGACGTGTTTGCGGGACATCAACAGGGGATGGTCCGCCGAAAAAACAGATGCGGTGATACGCGAGGTCATGGCCGCCAGCTGCCCGGCGTAAAACCTGGCGTTGGCCTGCGCCTGATGGGCCTTGCGCAATTTGCTGGCGGAAACCATTTTCATGGTTTTGGTGATCTTCTGCGTGTTTTTGAGACTCTTTAACTTTGTGTCGAACTCTTTGATCGTCGTCATCGCGCTAGCGCAAACCGCTCTTTGACCTCGGTTAAAATAGCGTTGAGGGATTGTTTGGCCGGATCCGCCAGGGTTTTTTCTTTATTGAACATCCTGACAAATTCCGCGTAACGGGACTCCAGGTCTTCAAACAGCATTTGTTCGAATTCCTTGACTTTCGTATGCGGGATATCATCCAGAAAACCGTTAACGCCCGCGTAAATGATGGCCACCTGATACGCGACCGGCAACGGCACTCCGGCGTCCTGTTTAATGACCTCCATGAGCCGCCGGCCGCGCTCCAGTTGCCGTCGCGTCACCTGGTCCAGATCCGAAGCGAATTGGGAAAACGCCTCCAGTTCCCGGTATTGCGCCAAGTCCAGACGCAAAGATCCCGCCGTCTGTTTCATCGCCTTGATCTGGGCATCACCGCCGACGCGCGAAACGGAAAGTCCGGGGTTGACCGCCGGCCGTTGGCCGGCGTTGAATAAATCCTGCTCGAGGAAAATCTGTCCATCGGTAATCGAAATCACGTTGGTCGGGATGTACGCCGAAATATCCCCGGCCTGCGTTTCAATGATCGGCAAGGCCGTCAAACTGCCCGCGCCTTTTTTATCGTTCATTTTCGCGGCGCGTTCGAGCAAACGGCTGTGCAGATAAAAAATATCGCCCGGATACGCCTCGCGCCCTGGCGGACGACGCAAAAGCAACGATAACTGGCGGTAGGCCTGGGCCTGCTTGGTCAAGTCGTCATAAACGATCAAGGCGTGGCGGCCGCTGTCGCGATAATATTCCGCCATGGCGGTGGCCGCGTAGGGAGCAAGAAATTGCATGGTCGCGGGATCCGATGCCGTCGCCGCGATGATCGTCGTATAATCCATAGCGCCGTGACGCTTGAGGGTTTCATGGATTTGAGCGACCGTTGAGCGCTTCTGCCCGATGGCGACATAAAAACAATACACGTCCTGGCCGCGCTGGTTGATCATCGTATCGATTGCCAGAGTGGTTTTCCCGGTTTTGCGGTCCCCGACGATCAACTCCCTCTGTCCGCGGCCGATGGGTGTCAGCGCGTCAATGACCTTGATGCCGGTTTGCAGCGGTTCGTGCACATTTTTCCGGTCCATGACGCCGGGGGCTTTGAGCTCGATCTGGCGAAATTCATTCGTTTCGACCGGCGCGCCGTCGTCAATGGCCTCGCCCAAAGCATCCACAATGCGGCCGACCAACTTTTCCCCCACAGGCACGGAGGCAATCCGGTCCGTCCGTCTGACCTCATCGCCTTCCTTGATTCGCTTGACGTCCCCGAAAACAGCCACGCCAACATTGTCCTCTTCCAGGCTCAACGCCATACCCGTTATATTGCCGGGAAACATGACCAGTTCCCCGAGCATCACATCCGACAACCCGTGCACGCGGGCGATGCCGTCGCCCACGCTTAATACCGTGCCGATCTGATAAACCTCGACTTTTTTCTCGAAGTCGGCCAGCTGCTTTTTAAGGATCGCCGTTATTTCTTCCGGTCGGATATTCGTTGTCATGTCAAAATATTTTATGCGGTCACAACCGCGTGCTTGAATTTCTTTAGTTGCGCCTGGAGCGTGTAGTCGTAGACCGTGTCATCAACTTGTATTTTGATCCCCCCCAGCATCCCGGGATCAACATGCCGGCCGGCCTCGACTTCCCTGCTGTCGAATTTCGATTTCAAATAATCCGTCAAAGCGTGGACATCATGCGGGGAAAGCTCGACACTGCTGCTCCATTGAGCCCTCAAGATCCCGCGGGCGCGGGCGCGAAGGCGGTCGAACAGCGAACATATGGATTTCAGATGGGCCAGGCGCCTCTTGGCCTCAAGGAACAATATAAATTTATAGGTCAAAGTGTCAATTTTTCCATGGAATATATCTTTTAAAATGGCTTGGCGTTTTTCTGCGGGGACAACGGGATTGCTCAAAAAAGCCTTCAGATCATCGGATTGTTCGACAAGATGATGGATCTTCTGCAGATCATGATGGAGCGTTTCGATCTTCGAGAGCTCCTCACCCATATCAAAAAGGGCCTGCGCGTAACGTTGGGCGATGGCGGCGGACATAAAATAAAATCAAAATCAAACTTCTGCGATCAATTTATGAATGAACCTGCGATTTGCGTCCGTGTCCAGATTTTTCTCGATTAGCCTGGCCGCCAGGTCGACGGCCAGCTGGGCGCTCTCTTGCCGAAGGATGATCCGGGCTTTTTCCGTCTCTCCCCTGATATCGTGCCGGGCGTTAGCCAGCAAAATGCTGGCTTCCTCCCTGGCCTTGTGTTGAATTCCAGCCGAAGCAATTGCCGCGGCCTCGCGTGCCTCACTGACAATTGCTCTGGATTTTTCTTCCGCTTCCCGGATAAATTGCTGGCGCGTTTCCTGGATTCGGGCCAACTCCTGCCTGATCCGGTCAGCCTCTTCAACCGAACGGCGCAACAATTCTTCCCGCGCGTCGAGCGCTTTAAGGATTGGGTTCCAGGCGAATTTGTAAAGAACAACCGACAAGACCAGAAAGGTGACCCAGGTCAGCACGACCATGCTGACATCCGGGTTCAATAGCGAGGATTCAACTTCCGCCGGAGAAGCGGCGGACAAATCGACAACGGCGTTGGTCATGGTGGATATGTTTTCTCTGAGTCTAGGAATTAATAGCGATAATACAAACCACAATGCCGAACAGGGCGATCCCTTCAATGAGCGCGGCCGCGATCAACATGGCGGTCTGGATTTTATTGGACGCCTCTGGCTGGCGTGCGATCCCTTCCATCGCCGAAGCGGCCAATTTCCCGATACCATGGGCGGCGCCCAAAACAACGAGGCCAACCCCAAGGACAGCCAAACTTCCATGAACATTTTCGACCATATCTCTTCCTTTCCTGTTTTCCCTGCCTGACTTATCCGAAAGCGGACGTATTATAACCACCATCCCTGTTTGTGTAAAGCATATTTCCCCGATTTCCAGGCATTAATGCTGCGGATGGTACATTTGTCCGATAAAAACCGCCGTCAGCAAAGTAAAAATATATGCTTGCAAAAAAGCGATAAATACCTCCAGCACACCAATGCACCCGGCCAAAAGGACCGACGGAAGCGCCACCAGCCCCAACAGCAAAACCAGCCCCAGCATGGCGAAAATCACCATATGACCGGCCAGCATGTTGGCAAACAGACGGATCATCAAAGCGCCTGTTTTTATAAACAACCCTAAAAATTCGATCGGCACCAAAATAATCAGAATTCCCTTAGGCACACCCGCTGGAATAAAAGCCTTTTGAAACCCCTTAAATCCATTTTTGTATATCGTACCAAAAATCATGAAGCACAATGTAAAAAACGCCAGCGCGCCCGTCACGTTAGGGTTCGCGGTTGCCGTTGCAAATAGCGGGATCAGCCCCATTAAATTCAGCGTAAGAATAAAAAAGAACATCGTGCACAGAAACGGCGTCATGCGGCGGCCGTCTTCTTTCCCGATGCTTTTGATAGCTATCTCATCGCGGATAAAAATGACCAGTGCTTCCAGTAAATTTGTAAACCGCCGCGGGACACGCGCCTTTTTGTCATAAACAAAACAAAAAAGCGCGACAAGAAACAACGCGGCGATGATCAGCATGAGACCATGAAGGCTTAAAAAAGACGGCAATTGCAGCGGGGGTAAAAATGGCAGCTGCCATTGGCGGGAGTCCTGCATGTGATGCAAAATGTATTTTTCGAGGTTAAACGATGTGCTCATGGGCGAATTGGGCGCTTCGGCGGACGTCCGGCGCGCGAGGCGCAAGCACCGCATCCACGGTATCAGCCAGGGCCCGGATAAATTCCGGATGACATTCAATGGCCCGGGACATGCGGTAATCCTCGGCACCAAGCTTTCCGGCAAGCTGCCGGTATTCAATATCCACTTCACACAAAGTTTCGATATGATCGGTGACAAACGCGACCGGGACGATCAAAAGCTTTTTATACCCGCGCCGCGTGACCGCCTCCAGCATATCTTCCAGGGATGGCTTCAACCATTGCAAAGGACCCACGGCACTCTGATACGCGATGCTCCAGCGTGCCGTCCGCCCGATCCGTGTCAATATCTTTGCCACAGTTTGCGAAATTTGAAACGCGTAAGGGTCCCCTTCCACCAAAGAATATACCGGGAGGCCGTGCGGCGAAAAGATCAGGTAGAAATCATCCAGAGATTCGCCGGATTTGAGCTGTTCATGAATCCGATCAACAAACGCCTGGATGTATCCGTCATGCAGATAATACGCCTGGGCCTCGGTGAACTGGACTTCCGGATCAATTTGTTTGGCCGCTTTCTTTAAATAATAGATATTAGAACCGGTCGTGGCCTTGGAATAATGCGGATACAAGCTTAGAAGCAGCACGTCCTTCTTCCCGGACCGTTGGACGGCGGAAATGGTTTCTTCCGGGAACGGCGCGCTGTAGTTAAAAGAAAAAATGACATCCGCCTTCCTTCCCCTCCTGGCCAACTCATCCCGCAAGGCCCCGGCCTGACGCTCGGTCGACCCAAAGATCGGACTTCCGCCGCCGATAAGCTGGTAACGTTCCCTGGCGGCCTTGCTCCGGAACGCGACCAAGAGCCGCGCGAAAAGCCCTTGAAATAAAAATGACACCGGGAACCGGATCAAAAGCGGATCCGCAAACAGTCTTTTTTGAAAATCCGGGACGTCCGCGTTCGTCCGTGGTCCTCCCATATTCAATAAAACGACCGTTGTCCGGGACTCATCGAGCTTTTCAGGGTCCCGGGCATCGATCGCGGGTATCTGTTTAAGCCGCTCCTCTTCCTCCAAAGACCGTGTTTTTCTTCGCCGGCGGCCGCCGACGACCTGACCAGCGACGGCGAGGGAGATACAGACAGGAATAAACCATTTTGACGTGCCCAGCGTCACCCGCGCGTAAATGATAAGTGGAATGGACGCGTGGATCCAGAAAAGCCAGCGAAGAGAAAATTTGGGACAGTTTTCCCGGATGTATCCCATCGGGATATTGACCAGGAACGCACCAAGCGACAAAATCAGGTAGGGGTGTTCTCGAAACATCGTGTAACCTCAAAAATCATGCGCCGCGCGAGAACCGGCATTTCTGACTGTCGCGCTTCATCCTCCGGACACCGGCGGCAAGAATACCAGCCGATCGCCGGATTTTAATTTGGAGTGCCAATCGGCAAACCGGTCATTAATGGAAACCCGGACCGATTCCTCCGGCAATGTGAAACGGTAATCTTTTTTGAGCTGGGCGTACAATGTCTTCGGTGTTGGGGCGCCGGTCCGAAGCGTTTCCTCGCTTTGCCCGCGCTGCTCGCGTAAAAGCGCGAAATATTGGACATGGATCATTTTTTCCATCTTATTCCGCCTTTGCCTTGCGGTTCATAAGAGCGGTTAACGCGTCACCCGGCTTCTTGTTCTTGACGATGATCTGATAAACTTCCGCCGTGATCGGCATCGGGACTTTATATTTCTTGCTCAACTTATAGACACCCTTGGCGGTTTCCACGCCTTCGGCGACCATGTCCATGGAACCAAGGATCTGCTTGATGGATTTTCCCGCCCCCAGTTGTTCCCCGACGGAACGGTTGCGGCTCTGCGGGCTAAAACATGTCGTTACCAAATCCCCGAGACCCGTTAATCCGGAAAAAGTTTTGGCCTTGCCGCCCAACGCCGTCCCCAAACGAGCCATCTCGGCGATCCCGCGGGTGACGATGGCCGCTTTGGCGTTCGTCCCCAGCCCCAACCCGTCGCATACCCCGCAGGCGATGGCGATGATATTCTTAATGCTTCCTCCCAACTCAACGCCGATGACATCGGTATTCGTATAAATCCTGAAACTGTCGGAGTTAAAAACTCCCTGCACTTTCCCGGCGGTGCGCATGTTTTTTGAAGCGACAACAGCCGTCGTGGGTATCCCTTTGGCGACTTCCGCGGCGATCGTCGGCCCGGAGAGAACCGCGAACGGGACATTCCCCAATTCCGCGCGGACGAGCTCGGAAATGCGCCGCAAGCGGGTCTTCTCAATACCTTTGGTTACACTCAAAAATATTCGTTTCGATAATTTGACGCCGGTTTTTCTGATTTTTATGAGAACCTTCGCGGCGTACTGGGAAGGTGTGGCAAAGACAATGAGGTCACTCCCGTTGAGGACGACATCAAGCTTCTCGACGAGTTCAAGTTCTTGCGGGAAACGGATCCCGGGAAGAAATTTGGGATTATAATGGTCCTGACGCATCTGGCGGATGTATTCGGGGAACGGCCCCCAAAGTTTGACCGGATAACCCCTTTTCGCCAGATAAACGGCGAGTGTCGTCCCCCAGCTGCCGTCGCCGATCACGCCAATGTTGTGTATTTTCTTGCTCATGGATTTACCTCCACACGAAGACTTCCCGCAATACTTCGAACATGTACGCGGCGCCCCAGCGCAAGACCTGCAATTTGCGTTCGCCCCCTTCGCGGGCCGGTTCATCGCCAGGGATATCCGCATATCTTAACTTCCGTTTGGCGCAACGCACCGACAGCAACGGCTCCCAGCTGACGTTCGTGCCGAACAATTTTTCTTCAAATTCATAACTGGAATCCTTATCCAGGTCCAGTTCCGCGATCAAATCTTTGCGGTATGCCCGGTAGATCACCATCGCGTCCGTATAGTGGCCGCCGTGCAAAAGGTTGATCGTGGTCGTGAAAAGCCAATTGCCGAAGCCCGTTATGGCATCATCGTCATAACTTTTGGCGCCCGGAGCATAACGCGAGACGATCACCATGTCATAGCCTTCCTTCATCTTCGCGATGCAGGCCGGAATAAGTTCCGGGATGGAATTCCCATCCGGGCTGAACGTCAGGACAACGTCTCCTTTAACATGCGGCCATGCTTCCATGTAGGCGTGGCGCATCCCCTTCTTTTGCTGGATGACGACGTCATATCCTTGCGCGCGGGCGTATTCGGCCGTTCCGTCCTTCGATTGGCCGTCAACAACGAGGATCTGGTCGACCCATTCGGGCTTGACGTGTGGCATAACGGTTTTCATGCCGTCGATTTCGTTTAAAGTAGGGACGAGAAGTGTGACTTTCATAAAGGTATCATCTGTTTTGCGAAGCAGAAAGCGGGAGAAGGGAATCCTCCGCCTTCCCATTTAATTGGCAGGCGGAGTCCCGACTACCATAATGGTAAAGTTTAGAGAACGTCGGGAGAACCCTCGTAACCAGCTTGTCCCGCCCTTCTATTTAATGGTAGGCGGGATCCCGCTACGATGATCAAACGTTATACAAGCGGGCGATGAGAATCGAACTCACGTATCTAGCTTGGAAGGCTAGTGTTCTACCATTGAACTACGCCCGCAATCTTTATCCAGATAAGCGGGAGAAGGCTGGTGTTCTACCACTGAACTACTCTCGCGCGTAAAGTTGTAATAGGGTGTTCTGCTACGCTCAAATGCTTTCGCCTTGAGCTTCGCAGGAACATTCTACTTCGCCCGATTATCAGGCTTGTTCCTACGAAGTTCTCCTTTGCTAAAGCTTCGGAGAAATCCCGCCGAAGCCTTGGCGAAGGCGGACCAACGGCGAAAGCACTTTGGCGAAGTAGAATGGGCAGAGAAGGATTCGAACCCTCGAAGCGCAAGCGCAACAGATTTACAGTCTGTCCCCGTTGACCACTTGGGTATCTGCCCGAAGCTGGCGATCCGAATTGAACGGACGACCCGCGGTTTACAAAACCGCTGCTCTGCCAACTGAGCTACGCCAGCAAAAATTAAGTTTCTCACTCGTACGGTTGGCTCTACCAATCCCGACGCTCCACTTCGTTCCGGTCGGGACCCCGACCGAGGCTTTAGCCGAGCGTCGGGGCTGAGCTACGCCAGCAAAATATTTGCGCCATCCCAACTGCTCCGACGTTCCGCCTTTGGCGGAAGTCGGAGTCCCGACTGAGCCGATAGGCGAACGTCGGGAAGTTACGCCAGCAATTTTCTTTTCACAAGTGGCAACAATATAGCAAATTTAATAATGGCTGTAAAGACAGAATTCCATATAATTCCATATAATACGTTGATTTTCGTAAAGAGATATGATAACGTAATTTTCAATATTTAACAGGAGGCACAACAGATGAAAAAAATCGGGATTTTGACCAGTGGCGGAGATTGCGGCGGGTTGAACGGCGTCATCAAAGGAGCCGCCCAAATGGCCATAAAACTGGGAATAACCTCCTATGTCATCCCCAACGGCTATGCCGGACTCTATAACCTCATTGATTTCGACACCTTGGTCGAATTGACGCCTGATCGGCTGGACGCGATTGACTGTAATCTGGCCGGTTCCGAAGCCGGTCATTCACGGGTCAAAATCAAAAAAATCGAAGATCCGCAGAAATATGACCGCATTAAAAAAGGTCTCCAAAAATTTAAATTAGACGGCCTGGTTATCAGCGGTGGCGATGATTCAGGAAGCGTCATGGTCGATTTGGCAGGTCAGGGGATCAAATGCATCCACGCCCCGAAAACCATGGATCTGGACTTGCAGACCTATTCCGTAGGATTCGACTCCACAGTCAACCGGATCGCGGCATTCCTGGAAGACCTCAAGACCACGGCCCGCACCCATAACCGCGTCATGGTCATGGAGGTGTTCGGGCGCTACGCCGGCCATACCGCTTTCCGCGCCGGCATCGCCGCCGAGGCCGACGCCATCCTGATCCCGGAGATCCCGACGGATTTCGACGCGCTTTACGCCCATTGCAAAGAACGGTATTTCCACCGCATTGCCGCCAGCGATGTCAAGGCCGGAACGTATCTGGTCCTTGTCGCTGAAGGGCTCAAAGACGCCAGCGGTAAGGAATTGGTCGACGACTCCGCTGGAGTCGATGCCTTCGGGCATAAACGCCTGGCCGGGGCGGGCAAATATGTCTGCGATCAATTGACCAAACGTTTTAAGAATGACTCCGAGATCCCCAAACTGATGCAGCGGGGAAAAATGTACGTCAAGGGTCTTAACGAAATCCCGGAGATCCGCGCGGTCACCCCTGGGCATCTGGTGCGCTGCGGGCATTCCTCCGTCTATGACGTGAACTTCGGGAAAGAAGCCGGCGCCGCCGCCGTGATCCTTCTTAAGAATAATCTCTCCGGGGTCACTGTTTCCGGCATCTCAAACGGTAAAATCCAGTATCTCGAAACGGCTGAAGCCATCAAACAACGGCATGTGGATCTGCAGGTCGTTGCTTTACACGAACAATTAGGAACCTGTTTCGGACGTAAACCCAAAGATGCCGCCTTCTCTCCCATCCAGAAAAAAGACGCTGCGGAAAGATACCTTTAAAACCCACAAGTCATGCCCTCTGGACTTACCAAAAAACTTTTAATAGCGCTGATGCTGGGGTCGTTGACGACTTCAGCATTTTTTATTCGCCTGGAGAACTTTAAAAACACTCCCGCCCGCTCTATCGATGAGGTCGTCTACGCCCGGATGGCCAAACAAGTCCTTGAAGAAGGGCTCACGGGATACAATACAATCCCCTACGCCAAAGAACTGGCCGAGCAAGGCCGACCCTTACCAAATTATTTCTTTCAACCCGTTTTCAAATATCCGCCTCTGTTTACCCTGCTGATCGCCCAATCCATGAACATATTCGGAAGCACTCCTGTAGCGGTGGCCTATGTTCCCCTTCTTGCCGGGGTTTTACTTATTCCTTTGACTTATCTGCTCGGCACCCTGATCGCCAACCGTTTTGTCGGTGCCTTGGCCGCTTTTCTGATGTTCATGGACCCGGTGGCGATTATTTGTTCCCAAAAAATATGGCCCGAGACGACCTTGGCACTGTTTACGCTGTTATCTGTCGCAAGTTTTATCAAAGCTTTAAAATCGGGGGACCGGAGATATTTCCTGGTAAGCGGACTTCTTTGCGGCCTGGCGGCGAATGTCAAATACCCAGGCATATTGGTTGCGCCCATAGGGCTGATATTCGCCTATTTCCATAGAGGGGATTTGCTGCGCAATAAAACGTTTTTAGCCGGCGCCCTCCTTCCCTTCCTGATGCTTTTCCCCTGGGTCCTCTGGAACTGGGTCACCTATCAGGAAAACTTCTTTAACATTCAGGTCGGGCTGCATAGTTTCGGCATCCAGAAGGAGGTCATGTTGTCCCGGATAACAAAATTGGGCATCTTAGGGATAATTCTGATGATCTTGAATTTTTATCGCAAAAAACCGGGCGCTGTCCGCTCTTTGACCGCAGCCATATTTTCCAAACGGATCGCGACGCTGTTTCTAAAGGCACTGGTGATTCTCATCATTATCGCTGAGTCTGACAGCGTCTGGAGGGCGTTCCAGATAAACACGCTGCCTTTGTCCGGATGGTCTGCCGGCATATTTACGAATGAATGGGCCAGCTTCTATTTCGGAAGGCTCGTAGAATTTTCACCGCTATACTTATTCGGCTTTGCGTCGTTTCTTTTTTTCCGAAAAGACCTTTCCCCGGGGGCACGATTTCTCCAATATGCGACGCTAGGAACCCTGTTCTTTTATGTGCTCTGGGGCAATTATCAATCGCGCTACATTCTCACGTGCATCCCGTTCTTTCTGGCGTTAACGGCCTATTTTATATTCTTGCTGACGCAAAAAATCACAGCGATCCCTCAGCCTCTTTATCGCAATATCTTATTTTTCATTATGGCCGGCGGGATCCTTTACGCCCTGGTCAAAACAGGCATGATCAATCAACGGCTGAGCTTCCCCAATGACCTGTGTTATTTTTGATGGATCATGAAAACAATCATCGCCCACAATAGACAGCGTATCAATCGAGAGCTGAATACGGCCGAGAAGTGCCAGTATTTTTCACCGGCAGCTTATGCCGGTTACCGCACCACCAAGCCTTTCATTGAACAATACGCCCGCGGCAGACTCCTTGATATCGGCTGTGGCCATATGCCATTCCAAGAATTGATCAGCAAACACGTCGCGCAATACGAGACCTTTGACATCGAAGAGCGTGTGAAGGGCGTGACCTATGTCGGGGATGTGCAAAATATGCGCACAGTTGCGAATGGAGTCTATGACAGTGTAATTTGCTCTGAAGTCCTGGAACACGTACCTGATCCGTTTCGCGCAGTGCGGGAAATCCACCGCGTCCTAAAACAAAACGGCGTGGCCATTATTACGGTTCCGCATTTAAGCCGTTTGCACGAAGAGCCCCATGATTATTACCGCTACACCAAATATGGGCTAAGGAACCTTTTGGAAAGCAACGGATTTGAGATTTTGGGAATGGAAAAGCGTGGCGGCCTGTTTTCATTTCTCGGACACCAGTGGTCCACGTTTTGGGTCTGCCTTTTTTGGGGTGTCCCGGTGCTGAAACAGGTTATTTTCTTTCTAAATAAATGGCTGTGCGTGAAATTGTGTCTGTGGCTGGATGATTCGGTAGACAAAAGCGGACTTTTCGCTCTTGGATATACGGTGGCGGCGAGAAAAAAATAAACGCCAGCTGCGTCATTTAGCAGCAGCCTCAAATTGCTCCAAATATCTTTTCGCGATCTCCCTCCAGGAATAATTCTTTTCGACAAACTTTTCCGCCCTTTCTCCGGCGGCTTGCCGGGCTGGCTCATCCCGCAATAGCTGAGCAAGCTTTTGAGCAAAAGAGTCATAATCCTTTTCTTCGACCAAAAATCCATTTTCCCCGTCTTTGACCGCCTCCGTGATGCCATCCACCCGTGTCGCCACAACAGGCAGACCGGAAGCCCCGGCTTCGATGGCGACGATCCCGAAACCCTCCATGTCGCCGTGCACCCGGACGTTGGGCATGGCAAAAACATGCGCCATTTTGTAAATGACCGGCAACATCCCGCCGTCCATGGAAACAGGGCCGATGGGGTAAACGGTATTTTCCCACGAACCTTCTTTGACCAGAGTTTTAATTTTTTCCTCAAGCGGCCCGTCGCCCACGAGCAGATAAATAAAGTCCGGATATATTTTCTTGAGGTGCGGCAGGATGTTCATGATAAACGAGTCTGCGCCCTTTTTGGCGACCAAACGACCCACCGTCACGATGATCTTTCGCCCGGCAATCGGCGCGCCCATCAGCGCTTCAAGACGATCTTTATGTTCGGGCTGGACGGCGATATCAAAATCTTGAACATCAACCCCATTGGGGATCACATGCAACCTGTTCGCGGCAACGCCTCTTTTGACGCATTCTTCTTTAAGGTGTCCGCTGACACAGATCACCTTGTCTATCCGCCGCAGACACCAAGGGATAACGGCTTGATAGAGTTTCATATCGAAGGCGATGTCCCGGCCGTGAATATTGACGACCGCCGGCTTGCGCAAAATCCATTTTAAAACCAGCCCCAGTGGGCTTAACACGCCGTCGGAAACGTAAATGCAGGTAATCTTTTGCGTCGCGGCGGCAAAAAGCGCGCGAAAAAAAGCGCTAACGAAGAAAAACGGCAAGAACCACTGCTCCCCTCCCCACTTGATGAGACACACCTCCGTCAGAAGACGAAGGTTCGTGGTCAATTTGAAGTTGAACCTTTGCATGCCCCCTACCGAGGGATGGAATTTGCGCGTGATGTAAAGGATCATCAACGTTCCTTACGTCTTAAGCTCCGGTATTTTTTTAACAAACTCATCGATGATCGTGTGCCAGAAATATTTTTGGATGATACGCCGGCATTCGGTTGACATCCGCCTTGCCAGGCTTTCATCGCCCAGGACCGTGACGATCCTTCGTGCCAGGTCCCGCGCATCACCCAGCTTAACGAGCAAACCTGCCCTGTCCGTTTCAATGACCCGCTTGCGGTCGCCGATGTCGGATGTAATCACGGGAACCCCCACGGCCATACTTTCAAAATTTTTTAAAGGGCTCCGCCCCCGATTGGCGGGGGTGTCTTTAAGGGGATCCACGCTCACCTGCGCCAGGCTGACATAATTGACGATCTCCGGCGGTTGCACCCGGCCGGTAAAGATGACGTCCTGTTTGACGGCAGGATCGACCATGGCCTTGAGATCATCGATGTTCTCTCCCCCTCCAACCAAAAGCAGCACGGACTCAGGAATCTGCTCTTTAACGATCACAAAAGCTTCGAGCAAGAGGTCAACGTTATGTCCGGATTTTAAACTTAAAGAACCGAAATAGAGCACCACTTTTTTATTTTGTAGTTTGTATTTCTGCCGCAACTGAGCGACGATTTGTTCGTCCGGCGCGGCGAAACGTTGTACATCAACACCATTGGGCACGTAAATGAATTTCTCCGGTGGATATCCTAAACGCAGGTAACGTTCTTTCAAAAATTCGGTATGATAGCTGATGCGCCTTGCCGCCCGCGGCAGCCATTTATCTTCAAAAAGCGTAAACAACCATTTTTGGAACGGCGTCAGGCGGTTAACGTCCGCTTCGTAATCCTGGCAGTCCAAAAAAAATGTGCGTCCGGTCAAAAACTTGACCAGCAAAACCGCGAAGCCGTTGATCGGCTGGGGCTGGAAACAATAAAGAATGTCTGATTTCGTCCAAAAGCCGGCCCACGCCATTTTGAGCGATGACGACAGGCTGATCCATAAAAGGTGGGCTTTATTGAAATCGTATTTGCGGTCTCCTCTTTTGATGACGTGCATTTGGCCCACAAAATGGACCTCGACCCCCGAGATCGATTGTTTACGTTCCTTCACGGATTGGATATCCGGGTGCAAGGCGAGAAATTTTACGGCAAATCCCTGCCGCACCAGATACTTGGCAAAAGGAAAATTGCGGCCGAGGCCACAGGGATCTTCGAGACCGCAACAGGTAAAAAAGACGAAGGTTTTCATGAATACTCCGCAATTTCCCTTCTGGCCAGCGAAAGGTCTTTGTAGAAAAACACCGTTGCCAAGGCAACCAAAATATATCCGACAATCCGGAAGATACCGCATGCCAAAATCCCATCACCGAGGGTAAACCCCAATTGCTGAGACAAATATCCGGAAAGCATCTCGACAACCCCGATATTGCTGGGAGTGATGTTTATGATGCTTCCTAACATGATAAGAACGGTAAATAAGACCGTCTGACTGACCGTCAGGTGAATACCGATGGCCTGAAACGAAAAATCGATCGCCGTCACGTTAAGCATAAAAATTAAAAGACTGTAAGAGAAAATGACCAATAAGGTGGCGCGATCGCGTACGGCAGCGGCGAAGGATCGGGTCATGTCCGTAAATTTTGCGTGAAGCCATGCGAATGATCTGTTGCGAAAATGGGTAATCCTTAAAATCCTCTCTCCGACAAACGGTAAGAACGCAATGGTCAACAGCACGCTCCCGAGAATCAAAGAAACATTTATGTCTTTAATGCGAAATCCCGGAAAAACGGCAAATATTAAAATAAACGCAATTAAACAATTCACAATACTTTCAATCCAGGATAACAGCGCCAAGACGGCAATGGAATTGGTATAGGAAAGATTATACTGTCTTTTCAAGGCAACGGCGCGGTAGAGATGGGCCGCCTGGGTGATATGGTAATTCAGAAAACGTGCGATGGTAAAAATTTTTGTCCACGCAAAATCAGAAGCGCCCTTAAGTCCCAATCGACGCAGAAGATACAGGAATTTGTATGCGGTGACGAGGTGAATGAAAATATTTAAAATACAAAGAAAAAAGACGACTTTTAAATCGATATCCGGGAGCTTGGCGAAAAAATGGGTGTTGCGGCTGAAATAGCACACCATGAAAACGACGCAAAGCGCCGTTACAGCCATTTCAGCATATTTTCGGAACCTGGAATTAGCCATTTTATTTGTGACCAGGGATCTTTTGAAAAACAATCAGACCATTCCAATAGGTAGGGTGGGCATTATGGAAGGTCTTCTGATCCACGATGACCCGGTATTTATGTTTGCTCTGGGCCATAAAATCAACGGTGGCCCGATGGACATCGGGAATATTGGTATCATCGATCAGTACCGTGCAGTCATCGGCAAAAAAAGGTTCCGCGACTTGCAATCCCTTTAATTGATTACGATAGCTGTGTTCACCATCATAGATATAAAATCCGATCCGGTCGCGATGGATTTCATGAAAATAACGCTCATAATCCATTTCATAAAAATGATGTGCGTCGCTTTTGTAACGATTAAAGCGTTCCAGAAATTCTTCCCGGGGACCGCCGAATTCGCTGAAGTTATCGATGCCGATGCATTTTTTACGCGGATTATTGACCAGGCCCGCTAAAAACGTAAATCCATTCCACACGCCGACATTGACGAAACAGGCATTGTTTCTAAGTTCGAAAACCAACGAATCGATGATGACACCGATTGCGAAGGTCGACATCTTGGGGATGTAACATAATTCCTTTATCTTTTTCAAATGCTGTGCATCAGCACCTTGCACCCGCGTATTGAAGAATTCGGTCAAGGTCTCAAGATTCATGAGTATCTGTGTAAAAACGGATACAGACGAATCCTTGAGGCTGTAGGGTGCGCGAAAAGGCGTTTGGGGCCGGATCAGGCGAAAGGAGATGTTCTTAAAAATTTTGCCGGCGTCAACTTGCGCGTTAGCTTTCTCCAACTCACTGTTTGTCTGGGAATTTCTGGGCAAGTTCAATTTTCTTTACTCGCAACAAGGTTTCTTCGATTAAAATCCGGTTGGCCGATATCAAGTCAGCGATCAGCGCTACGACCAGCATCTGGAACCCGATGATAAAAGATACAGCGGCCAAAATAATGGATTGCACCTTCCCCTGCCCCTGACCCATCAGGTAATAAAACAAAAACCGTGCGCCGATCAGCGATCCCAACATAATGAAAAAAGCGCCCGAGGTAATGAAAAACCGGAATGGATTAAACATCGTATAAACACGGATGATGGTCACCAGCGAACGTTTGAGATACTCGGGGATAGATCTAAACAGTCGGGACTTGCGTTTGACCTCGTTGGTAAAAACGGTGATGTTCGCGATCGCCAGGGCCTTGTTCTCTGCCTGAATAATGCTTTCTAATGTATAAGTATAATTGGAAATAATGTTCAGCCGTAAGGCGGCTTCGTGGTTATAGGCGCGAAATCCCGTTGTGGCATCGGCGATGGCAGAACCGGAAAGCTGGCGGATGACGCGGCTGCCCAAACGTTGCAGGCGCTTTTTAATCCAGGAAAATTGCTGTACGTTCTCGATATCACGGTTGCCGATGACGATATCCGCTTCCCCCCGGAGAATCGGAGCAACCAACCGGGGAATGTCCTCGCCCTTGTATTGCCCGTCGGCGTCAGTGTTCACGATAATATCCGCCCCGCGCTTGAGGCAGGCATCCAAGCCGATCTGGAAGACCTTGGCGAGTCCTTTGTGCTTGGTTAAACGAATAATATGGTTCACTCCGTTGGCCCGGGCCACTTCCGAGGTGCGATCGGTACTGCCGTCATCAATGATCAAGACTTCAATAGAGTTGATTCCCGGGATGCTTTCCGGAAGACCTCGTAAAGTGGCCGGGAGGCTTTCCTCTTCGTTGAGACAGGGGATTTGGATGATGAGCTTCATGGCTTTCTGATCTTTAAAATGTACTCATTGAGTCTGGCCGATTCCGATTCGATACGGCAATCGGCGAAGGTCTCTTGGATATCATCCCGCGACCACTGATGCACATGGAACATATGTTTGTAGGATTTTCCCGTCACCGGCAGAATAATAAACAACCCGCCTGATTTCATGGCATTTTTGACATTGCGCATGGCGGCATCCAATTTGGCTTTATCAACAATATGTTGAATAACATCCATCATAATAATCAAATCATATTTATCCGGCAGCGGCTTCTCGCTGATGTCGCCCTGGACAAACCGAAACGCCGGGAATTTCCTTTTAAGCTCCGCGAATAAAATATCCGTGATATCAAGGCCGGTGTAATCCCTAGCTCCCCATTGTTCGAGAATGTTAGAGTAATAGCCGTTGCCACAGCCAATCTCCAATACCCTTACGGAGCTAAAATCCTTAAATTC
Source organism: Candidatus Omnitrophota bacterium (assembly GCA_003522725.1). Lineage (GTDB taxonomy): Bacteria > Omnitrophota > Gorgyraeia > Zapsychrales > Zapsychraceae > UBA10015. The sequence goes on along the minus strand of DPIG01000012.1, from coordinate 2,289 downwards.
TGCCCCACAAACCTTCGCCAGTATTTGGGCCGATTTTTCGCGGATCTGAAGGTTTTCCGCATGAGTATGACCCTCCAGGCCGACCCCCTGCATGCTGAAACCATACTTCACAAAACGTTCGCGCCAATAACGGCCGGCATCATAACCGCCCTTGCCACGATATTGCCAAGGCTGAACAAATCTTTTGCGCAGGCCCTGTTTGATCAGCTCAATAGGATTTATCATCGAATTGTGTTTTTAGTATAACACCGTTTAATTGTTTGGACAGCGCACAATCAAAAAATTACGAACTTTCCTGCGCCCGTTGGACATAGTATTTTTCGCCGATCTGGATTTTATTTTTACCTTGCTGCAAACGAAACAAATTCGTATCCCGCAACGAATAAACGCACCCGCAATATTCCTGCTGATAAAATTCTTCCTGCTTGGACAACTCATACATGCGCTGGGAACCGCCCATTTTACGCCAATTGTACGTCCAGTACACCATGCCGGGATAACGGCTGGCGGCGCGCATGCCGCACTCGTTGACCTGGTCCATATTCTTCCAGCGCGTTATCCCGAGACTGCTGGTAAACACTTTGAAACCATGCTCATGGGCATACAGGGCCGTGCGTTCAAAACGCATATCAAAACACATGGTGCAGCGTTTGCCCCGCTCCGGCTCCAATTCCAGCCCCTTGACGCGGCCGAACCAGTTCTCCTGATCATAGTCGGCATCGATGATTGGGATACCACATTTCGCGGCAAAACGGATGTTTTCTTCCTTGCGGATTTCGTATTCCTCACGGGGATGGATATTAGGATTGTAGAAAAAAATCGTCAAATCGATACCTGACTCAACCATCATCGCCATCACGTCGCAGGAACACGGCGCGCAACAGGAATGAAGGAGCACACGCTTCTCGCTGTTAGGCGGTGTTAACTTCGGTCTTCGAAAATCGAAGTTGGAAGATTGAAAATCGATTTTCTCTTTTCTATTTTCCACTTTCGATCCTTTTTACCGCTGCGGGAATATAATCAATTATATCGGAAGCAATCATCGACAAGTGCGTTTTGGCCCGCGCCGCCAGATCCCCGGCCTTCCCGTGCCACCAAGCGCCAAATTTGGCCGCTTCAAACCCCGTCAATCCTTGTCCCAGCAAAGCCGCGACCATGCCGGTCAGGACATCCCCGCTCCCGGCGGTCGCCATGCCGGCATTACCGGTTGCATTTACGTAAAGCTTTCCTTGCGGTGACGCCACCAGCGTGCGATGTCCTTTTAACAATACAACGCAATCATATTCGCGCGCGAATTCCAGCGCCGTTTGCCGGCGATTCTTTTCAACATACTCTTTGGAACGGTTAACCAACCGCGCCATTTCACCCGGATGCGGTGTCAGCACCTTTAGCGTTCCAGTCTCGCGTAAAATTTCCGTGTGCCCGGACAAGGCGTAAAGCGCGTCGGCATCGACCACCAATGGTTTAGGCGAAGTGCCGATGATCTTCAAGACCAGCCGCCGCGTCGCCGGATGGCGCGACAGCCCCGGCCCGATGGCGAGAACGTCAAATTGATCATACTTCCGGTGAATTTGAGCGAAGGCATCAAGCGATACGGTTTGTTCCCTTGTTTCTTTCAAAGGCAATGTCATGACGACATTGTTGATTTTCCTGTGCGCCGCCGTGTTGAGGCTCGCGGGAACGGCCGCCGTCACCAACCCCGCGCCGGCACGCATCGCGGCCAAACTGGTCAACGCCGCCGCCCCCAACATCCTTCCGGAACCCGCGATAACGCACACATGGCCGAATTGATTTTTGTAAGCGTCCGGTTCGCGGCGGGTTAGCGGTGTCGGCACTTTCATGTCATTTGGTAACAACGGCACTGGCGACCGCGTAATTGCGCGTGTGCGAGATCGAGATGAGGATCTTGTTAACGAATTTCCGGTCGTTTAAAATACAGTATGGTTTTCCGTTTGTATCGTTAAGAATCTTGATGTCTTTCCAGCCCAGATTCTTGTTGTCACCGATCGCTTTATAGATCGCCTCTTTCGCGGCGAACCGGCCGGCAAAATGCGGCGCGGAAAATTTATACTTTTGGGCGTACTCGATTTCTTCTCTATTGAAGACATGACGCAAAAAACCATCTCCCCAACGGTCGATGGCGTTCTGGATCCGGTCGATTTCGATAATGTCAGTGCCGATGCCAAGAATCATTGTAATTCTTTGTAAATGGTTAATGGTAAATTGTTAATGGTTAAATTCGTATTCCTTGCTTGACCATTGACCATTACTAATCAGAGCAGAAAATAC
>DPIG01000075.1 GCA_003522725.1 Candidatus Omnitrophota bacterium | reverse complement strand
CGATTCGCCGTTTTTTCAGGATGACGATTTACGTTCTGAATTCCGCGAACAAGTCCGTACTCAAATACCGCTCCCCTGTGTCGGGAAGCACGACGACAACCATTTTCCCTTTATTCTCCGGACGACGGGCGACCTGCAACGCCGCGCACAGGGCCGCTCCGGAAGAAATCCCGGCCACAATGCCTTCCTGCCGCATCAGCATCTTGGCATGCGCCATGGCCTGGTCGTTATCGACCTGGACGATCTCATCGATAATTTTCGTATTTAAAACCTCCGGCACAAACCCGGCCCCGATCCCCTGGATCTTGTGTGGCCCCGGAGCGCCGCCGGAGAGGACCGGCGAACCCTTGGGTTCAACGGCCACCGCCTTGAACCCGGGCTTGCGCTTCTTGATGACCTCGGCGACACCGGTAATGGTCCCGCCGGTGCCGATACCGGAAACCAGGATGTCCACTTTCCCGCCGGTATCGTTCCAGATTTCTTCGGCGGTTGTCTTGCGGTGGATTTCCGGGTTGGCCGGATTCTGGAATTGCTGTGGAATGAAATAATCGGGATCGGATTCGGCGAGTTCATTCGCTTTCTTGATCGCCCCTTTCATCCCTTCCGGACCGGGGGTCAAAACCAGGTTCGCTCCCAAAGCCTTCAAGAGAGATCGTCTTTCCAGGCTCATCGTCTCCGGCATCGTCAGCGTCAACTTGTAACCTTTGACCGCGGCGACGAACGCGAGCGCGATCCCCGTGTTGCCCGACGTGGGCTCCAGGATGATCGTCTTGCCCTTCTTGAGCTTGCCCGCTTTCTCCGCGGCTTCGATCATGGCCAACCCGATACGGTCCTTGACGGAACTCATCGGGTTATAAAATTCGAGTTTGGCGACGACCTCGGCGGCGCAGCCTTCGGTCACTTTGTTCAAGCGCACCAGCGGCGTATTGCCGATCAGTTCGGTAATGTCCCCGGCGATCTTGATTTTTTCGGCTGTATTGATCCCCATGATTTATTCCTCCGTTGGTTGTTGTGCAGAGATTGCAGGGATTATAGCACCGTCGTGAAAAAAAAGTCAACGAACTTCTATGACCGGCGCGGCGCCCCGGCTTTTTGACGTTCCAGGCTCTTTTTACGCAGATAAACCATCAAAATGGATATGGCGGCCGGGGTGACACCGGAGATCCGGTGCGCCTGCCCTAAATTCGCGGGAGAAAATTGTTTGAGTTTCTGACGGATTTCGATGGAAAGCCCCTGGATCCCGTCATAATCCATATCGGCGGGGATCCTGATGTTCTCCACATGACGGAAGCGTTCGACCTCTTTGAGCTGGCGCGCGATAAAGCCTTCATATTTGATCTCATATTCGACCTGATCGATAATTTCCCGCGTGGCGGATTTCAGTTGCCCGTCGTAGGGCGCGATCATGGCATACGTAACTTCGGGACGTTTCAAGATGTCGCTTAAAGATGTCGGCTGCCTCAAAGGGCTGCTGTTATGGCGTTGCAGTTCCTTGTCCAGTTCCGCTCCCGGCATAATCCGGACAGTTTTAAGGTGCTCGATCTCTTTGTCGATCCATTGATATTTTTGCTCGACCTTGCGATAGTCCTCTTCCCTTAATAAGCCCAGTTCATATCCATACCTGGCCAGGCGCCGGTCCGCGTTGTCTTCGCGCACGATCAATCTGTACTCAACGCGGGAGGTGAACATCCGGTATGGCTCTTCGGTGCCTTTGGTGGTCAGATCGTCGATCAANNCCGGTCGTCCCGTTGATCTGGCCGGCCAAAAACAAGTTACCGACTTTTTTTGTTTCCAGCGAAAGCGTCAATTCCGTGGGCGGGACCACGCCGTGCTCGATGGAATATCCCGGACGGTTGATCTTGACGTTCTCCAGCCCGGGGATCGAGCGGACGAATTGTTCCTGCACCTCCTCCGGAAGGCCGGTCGAAATGCCGTTGGGATAATATTCATCCGTGTCGAGGCCTTCGGGTTCCAGAAAGATCTGGTGACGCTGTTTGTCGGCGAATTTCTTGAGTTTGTCTTCTATGGACGGGCAATACCGCACTCCGGTCGCCTGGATCTGGCCGGAATACATCGGTGAAAGATGCATATTATTCCGGATAATATCGTGGGTCTGCTCGTTCGTATGCGTGATATGACAGGGGATCAAAGTCTGGCTTGGAGGAATGCACGGCGTGCGAAATGAAAACGGCACCGGACGTTCATCAGAATATTGCGGTTCGAGCCGGGAAAAATCGATCGTTTTCCCGTCAAGCCGCGGCGGCGTACCGGTTTTAAACAAAATAACGGGAAATCCGCACTCTTCAAGGCTCTGCGCGAGCCGTGTCGAATTCGGCTCGCCGATACGTCCGCCGGGGGTGATCTGCTTGCCGACGTGGATACAGCCTTTTAAGAACGTTCCTGCAGCAATAACGACAGCGCCGCAGGAAACCGCACCACGCGTTTTAGTTTTGACCCCGCGAACCTTGCCGTTTTTAACAACCAGCTCATCGACCTCGTCTTCCAGCACCTCGAGATTCTGTTGCCGGCGCGCCACGTTTTGCATGTACAGCTTGTACTGCTTGCGGTCGGATTGGCAGCGCGAGGAACGCACGGCCTGGCCCTTGGACGCGTTAAGCTGGCGGAACTGGATGCCGGTACGGTCCGCCGCCAGACCCATCTCGCCGCCCAAGGCGTCGATTTCCTTGACGAGCTGGCCCTTGCCCACGCCGCCGATGGCAGGGTTGCAGCTCATCTGGCCGACCGTGTCGAAAAATAGCGTGGTCATCAGCGTTGAACACCCCATACGGCTCGCCGCCAGCGCGGCCTCAACCCCCGCGTGTCCCCCGCCGATCACAATGACCTCATAATGTTTGTTCATAATTACTCAAATCTAGCACTCGGCCAACGCTTTGTCAACTTACTGCTTGAATTCGCTCAAAGCAAATCATGTGCGAAGAGGTTTAACCATATTATCATTCGCTCAAACAGTCCTCGCGCCTCAGCTTTTCCTGAATTTCCACTAAAGAAAGCTTCGGGCTGCGGAACTCGCTCGGTGATAATATGGCTAAACCTCAATGGTCGCGAGTTCAAGGTTACCGGTCAATGCCGATTCTGAAGTGAACTGGAGCCCCTCCTTTGGGAGGGGCGATTGTGAACGGAAGAATTGGCATTGACGGCGATGGCCCGCCAAAATTAGAGAATTTTGGCGAGGTCTCGCCATGTTTGTTTTGTAAAGTTGGCGGACGAATCTGGGCACAAAAGGTTTAATCGCTGAGGTGGTTTATCCGCTACGTAAAAAATTTTATTTCTTCGGAGAACTGCAGGATTCGCGGACAACGAGTTCCGGAGCAAGGATGGTTTTCTTCCTGGCCGTGCCGCCGCCGTGGATAACCGTGTGCAGATACTTGACGGCGCCTTCCGCCATTTGGAAAAGCGGCTGTTTGACGGTGGTGAGCGCCACCGGGCCGAACAGGCAGGCGGGGTTGTCATCAAAGCCGACGAGCGAGATATCTCCCGGGACCTTAAGGCCTTTTTCAAAGATAACGGCCATGACCTCCAGGGCCATTTCATCGCTGGCCGCGAAAATCGCCGTCGGCGGATTTGGTAATTTGAGGAATTGCTCCGCCGCGACGCGGGCGCAACGACGGGAATAATCCCCCTGGTAAACGTATTCTTTGGGCAAGGGGACACCTTTTTCCTCCAATAATTCTTCAAAGCCTTTGAGCCGCTGCGCGCCGGCCTGGGTGGTCAGGTTTCCCGTGACCGTCGCCACTTTCTTGTGCCCGAGGCTGACCAGATAATCAGCGGCGGCCCGGCCTCCCAGCGTATTGTCGACCGCGATATAACCGACGTCCAGGTCGTCTATTTTGTGGTTGATGACAACGCACGGGGTGCCGGAAGCCAACGCGCCTTCGACTTGTTTACGGTTCTCGATCACATCGGCGAAAATAACACCGCCGACATTGTTGGTATTGATGGGGTTGGAGCCATTGGTGATATGAAATACCAGGTCCATGCGCAGGACTTCACAGGCGTGCCCTACCCCGCGGATGAGCTCCACGGCGTAGAAAGAATGAAAAATGCCCGGGTAACTTGGCATGACCAGCCCGACGGAATTATTCAGTCCGCGCGCGAGACGCTGGGCGCTGATGTTAGGGCGATACTTGTAATAGGCGACGGCTTCTTCGACGCGGACGCGGTTTTTCGCGGAAACAGTGAGGATATTATTGATGACGCGCGAAACGGTGGTGATGGAAACTTTCGCCCGACGGGCGACATCGTTAATGCTTGGTTTATTTTTCACGTTAGGAATAAGAATTTGTAGTGCCCGGGAGAATGTCGGGTCTTTTCTATCTGACAATATCGCCGACTTTGATCCGGGCCGACTGCTCCTTGAGGTCGGCGGCCGCGATATCAGGACGCACCTGAAGGACCTCAAGCCGCGCGATATAATCGGAACCGCGGTAAACGCCCAGCGTGTCCCCCACGCGCAGACCGCGATTTTCGCCAATATCCAGGATAACGAAATTACTTTGTTCGTTGACGCTCATGACTTTTCCTTCAAGGCCGGGTTTCGCGGCCGGCGCGGGCGCTTGCGCGTTAACGACGATCGGAGACAACTCAACCTCATTGGCCGCCCTGGGCTTGTCTTGAACCGCCTGAAATGACCGGTCCAGGCTGTCCTTGACCTCCCATATTTCACCGATTTTATTCTGCAGAACAGCTTCCGCCTGCTCGAGCTTGCGGCCCATACCATCTTTTTCCTGGGTTATCTGGACAATCGACCTTTCCAAAGCCATCTTGGCTTCAGCCAGCTTTTTAAGGTCCTGGCGTAACTCGCTGTTTTTTTGCGTCAGTTGGTCCACCTTCCGGGCGACAAATTGCTTGTCGTTTCTTGCCCTGGCGAGCTCCAGAGAAAGCCTGTTGATCATCTCCTCTTTCTCTTTCATGTCACCGGCGATCGTTTCTTTTTCCTGCCGCGTCGCGTCCAAATCCATGGACAAATTTTCTTTGACCTGCTTTAAATCGACAATTTCCAGAGAATACCTGGACAAGTCGGCTTTAAGCTTGTCGATCTCCACTTCCAGGGCGACTTTTTCCTTTAAAAGTTGAGCCACATATTTTTCATTCGCGTTGGACGCATCGACGGAGACAACGGGGGCCGCCTCCTTCGGCGGGACCGCTACCAGCGGGACCGCCGAAGGCGGGACCGCTGCCGGCATCGCGTCCGGATCGGCGGGACTATTGCCGGCTTCCTGGTCCGGGGCGCCTGGTTGCTCAACAGACTCCGGCTCCCGTTCTTTATAAACAATCTTTTCTTCATAAACGACCTGCGGCTTTTCCTTAAGCTTGACCAATAACCCGTCGCGCTCCTCCTTGATCTCTTCCAGCCGTGCCTGCCACTTGTTCCGTTCTCCCGTGATTTCGCTGATCTGGGCCAACAATTCCTCGATGCGTTTCTCGAGGCCATCGATCATATTCTTAAATTTGGACTTCTCCCCTTTTTCCTGCTCGATCTGGTCCCTAAGGCCCTTCATTTCTCCCAGACTTTTTTCCTCGCGGTCCCTAAGGCCCTTCATTTCTCCCAGGCTTTTTTTCTCGCGGTCCTGGGAGGCCTGCAACTCACGCTCGATGGAAATCTTCTGTTGTTCGATCTTTTGTTTTTCAAGAAGGGCGTAGCCGGCGAACCCGAGGCCTCCGGCCAGGAGGAAAATGAGGATATAGATGCTTGTCTTTGCCGCTTTCGACATGGTTTACAATTCTTGCGCCGGACGTCTTACAGGGGACAAGATTGGTTTTAATATAACAAACTATTTATATAAGCACAACAAGAAATCTGGAATTTTCTGAAATTTTCCGGGTCCCGGGGAACCCGGAACCCGGAACCCGGAACCCTCTTCATAAAATCAGCACTTTGGTGATCAGCATTGAAACGCTCAACACATTGGTGCCGCCTTTCGTCAAATTAAGACGCAAGGTCTCGATACGCAAGAGCTGGGAAGACGTGTTTAACTGATAAACAAAACTCATCAGCGGTTCCATGTGACCCTCCGCCTCAATCTCCACCGTATATTCTTTATAAAACTCCACGTCCCGCGGCTTGCGCGGCTTCATGTCGACTAGATAAACGGACGATTTCCGCGCCAGGGCTTCGATTTCTCCCAGAATCTTCGCCACTTCCTCCTCGTCCGAGCCGCTGCGCCGGACATAAGGAAGATACTGTTCGTATTCTTCGCTGATGAATTCTTTCTGATTGATATTGCGCATGTCACTGCCCAGCTGCTTTTCGCCGATCCGGATCTGCTGGTTGAGCGCGTTAAATTTGGCCCGGACGGGGCTGATTAAAAGCCGGTCCAGAAAAGCGACGGCCAGAAAAGCGAACGCGATGCTTAATCCGATCTTTTCTTTCCCTGAAAGTTTGTCCCAGATCATTTATTCCTTTACGCTTTGCGGTTGCGGAGGTCCTGGTTCGGGTTTAGGCGCGTCGGTCTCAAAGTCTTCCCTGTCTTTTTCATGCATGCATATGATCTCGAACTTCGCGTATTCGGTATCTTTTTCCTTCTTGGTCGTCGTGTACGTCGTCTGCACGTTCTCAAAATAAGGCGAATTCTCCAGGGTCGTCACGAACTCAAAAACGTTGGACATCGCGGCGGCCCGCCCCTGCAAAACGGTCTGCTTGTCCTCTTCAATGTTGATATTCGTGAAATAAATCTCCTTGGGCGTCAGCCGGCTGATCTCATGGAGGATATTGATGGAGCTTTTCCTGGCATCCAGTCTTCCCTTGACCAGGTTGATCGAGGAGCGCATTTGCTCGACTCCCAGGGCGTCTTTTTCGATATTGGCGACGGATTTCTTGATCCCGGCCAAATAACTGCTTTTCCCGTAAAAAATGATGAAAAATAAAGTCGATAACATCATGATAATGGAAAGCACAAGCACGCCGGTCACGGTGATCTGCTTTCTTCTGCCCTCCATCTGTTTTTTGATGCGCAGTTCGCTGGAGGTCAGATCCAGTTCCAGCGCCCCCGCGTCCAAAGCCATCCCGATCAAAGGGCACGGGGAAACAAAACGCCCCTCGTCCTTTTCAAACAATGCCACCCCTTTGGAGAGATGGACCTGATAGGTCGGTTCCGTCATCACAACCGGCACCCCCGCCTTCGCCCCCAGCGCCTCCGTCAATTGAGGGATATGCGCCGCGCTCCCGCTCAAAAATAACTGGACGATCTTCGCGTCTCTCTCTTCATTCTGGTAAAGCCCCATGGAGTGGACAATCTCTTCGCCAAATTTGTCCCGCCAGGCCGCGTCGTCCCCCAAAAGATGGTTGGCCCCGATCAAAAAATTGCGCGTGTACACGAGCTTGCCCTTGCGCAAAACGATAAAATCCGAATAATTTGAATCGATGTCGACACAGATAACCGCCTGGTCATCGAGTTTGACGTCGTCGTAAACCTTGGCTTTCCCCGGCGAGGTCTCTTCCCAATACGCCAGGTGGAACCAGTGGGCGAGGCCTTCGGAACTCATGGTGACTTGTCCGACCTCGATCCCGGCTTTTTGCAAGACCTCGACGCGCGCGTTGACCAGGTTGCGCCGGGCGATGACCAGCATCACCCGGGTATACCCCGCGGCGTTCACACCGATCGTTTTATACGTAAAGATGATTTCATCTCTTGAATAGGGGGTTTGTTTACCGACCTGCAGAGAGACCATGTCCCGGATGTCTTTGGGGTTTGTCGACGGAAATTCGAGGATCCTCACGGTGACCAAATGCCGCGGGATGCAGGCGATAACTCCGCGGGTGTCAAGCTTCAGGTCCTTAAAAATCTTGACCAGGGCGGCCGTCACCGGTTCTTTGATCTCAACAAGCTTTCTGAAGCTCGCCTTGGTAACGAAACTTTCTTTGGCGGATGGGTTGCCCTCCATCACTTTCAACCAGTCGTTGCCTATTTCCACGACAACGGCCGGTTTGCGGCCCTGGGGCAATTTCAATTTTGTCGTGATCTTGTTATCCATTTATCGCTCGCGCCAATACCGGATGTTTTTTCCCCTGTCCATGACAAAAAAGATGTTCGTCGTCAGCCTCGCTTCTTCTTCATCGTCATAACGCAACCCGGCGTGAGACTCACCGCTGAAATAATCCGAACGCACGCCCGCCAGGCCGGAAGCGATCATAGTGTTTAATTGCCCGGTTTCCTCCGCGGACAAACCGACGCCGTCGCTTAACGACGCCGCCACAGTTTCCACGGACTCAAAAATATTGTCGTCGGATGTCGCCTCCCGGCCGTCATTGCCGCGACGGTGCCGGATGACCTTATCCGCCAGCGTACCATCCATTCCCAACGCCTCCAAAACGTATTCGCCGGCCGTGTTAAGATTCACCTTGCCATCGCCATAAACGGTCAGATACGCGCCGACGTTATCGAAAATGTCCTGTGTCATCCCTTTGACCAGCAATAATTCCTCCAGTATCTGGAATTTCGCGTCCTTGCACGCGTAAGCTTGCGCCAGCCCCTCATAGTAACCGTCCTCGGCGCCGCCCTCGCGCGGGTCGCTGTCTTCATCCACCCAATCCAATATTGAATCGGCGATATCGCCGGCCGTCTGGGAAGTCGTCTGCGCCGTCAATTCAAAAAACCGCTTAAAGACCTCGGAAGGCGCCGTGTTGATATTGATCTTGCCTGCTTCATCCACCAGGCCATAACGCGTTTCTTCCGCGCCATCATCGTCGAGAAACTTATAACTGACGCTGACATATCCGTCTTCACCCAGGCGCATGTCCTTAAACTCCTCTTCGCTGTTGGCCCATACATCATTGAACCCGTCGGCATCTTCCGTTTCATCCCCGGCCAGCACCGCCGCCGCTTTCTGCGCTCCCGCCTGGGCCAGATAATAAAGCCGCGTCCTGTCTCTCAACCGTCCCGCCAGTCCGATCTGGGGAGCCAGGAGCGCGTAAATGGAAACGGCCAGCGCCCCCAGAAAAAAAAGAGCCCACAAGACGACGACCAAAATGCTCCCGCGCCGGGCGCGCAGCCTGACAAAGGAAAGCCGCCCCAACATCTCCTTATCCGTCGGAGCCATCTCCCTGCTCCTCTTCTTCCTCCTCGTCACTGCCAATATCACCGCCCGAAGGAATAAAAACCGTCCGCGCCAGGGAAACTTCCTGGCCGCCTTCCTCAAAGGTCAACTCGACCTTGACCCCCCGGGGGATGGTTTCCTCATCCGTCCACGTCCCTTGCCAGCCGGATTCGATTTTTTCTTCCCCGTCTTCAATCTCTTTGCGATAAGAATAATATTGGAACGCGACGGCCTTGATCGGGGCCACCTGTCGCGTACGGACGCTCCCTTCAGTGACGGAGGAAACTGCCGGGGCAAAATCTTCTTCCTTTTCGACCAGCGCCTTTTGGGAGCTGTCAAAACCATACGATCTTTCCTCAAGCACGGTAAACGCGTTGCCGTCTTCATCAAGCTTCGTGCCGATGGACGCGAAGCTCATGCTTTGACTATCCCCTTTAAATTTAACCCCGGAAAACGCGAAAGTATTGCGCGCGTCGCGCTCAAACCCTTCCAGGAACAACAAGACATCGGCCTGAAATCCCCCGAAAGATTGCACGCGCTCAAAGGCCCGCATGCCCGCCCCGAAGGTCGACAGGATGGCCAGAGCGATTATGCTCAAGATGGAAGCTGCCAGCAAAAGCTCAATGAGAGTGAAACCCCGTTCAGGGTTCAGGGTTCGGGGTTCAGGGTTCAGATTTGATTTTTTTTCTGTACCCTGTACCCTGTACCCTGTACCCTTATTCCTGCTTATAATTCCTATTTTGCGCATAGGTAACCAACGAAATCTGCCGGGAACCATCCGACTCGCCTGGGGGAAAAACGGTAAGATCCAATTCGCACAGACCATCCTGCGCGCCGGTTGTGGCCTCCCATGCCCAGTTATAACCTTCAAACTCCCCTTCAAATTGACCGCTTGAGCTCCCCGCGGAAACCCCGCCCTGCTCAATCATCGCCTGCTCAACATCCGCCATTTTTTCTTTTAACAATCCAACCGTAGTGACCATTTCCCGGCTGATCTCCAACGCCCCGATCGAGGCGGCATACGCCCGTAAAACTCCGACTAACCCAACCGATAAAATTACAACAGCGAGGAGGACTTCGACAAGCGTGACACCTCTTACAGGGTACAGGGTACAGGGTACAGGGTACAGTTTTTTTTCTGACCCCTGACCCCTGACCCCTGACCCCTGATCATTACCAGTTGTTAACGTCATCCTCGTTCCCTTCCACGCCATCCGTGCCTAACGAATAAAGGTCATAACTGTCCGCGTTATGCGACCCCGGGCTCTTGTACTGATAGGTATTCTTCCACGGGTCCAGGGGGTCCCGCTCGAGATATGGTCCGTTCCAGTTGCCGGGGACCGGGCTTGAAGTGGACTTGGAAAGAAGCGCCTTCAGCCCCTGCGATGTCGTCGGATAGCGTCCGTTATCCAGTTTGTACAACTTCAAGGCCAGGCCGATGTTGGACCCGATGTCCGCCTCGGCGACCGCGACCTTGGCCTGTTCGGAGCGCGAACCCAGACGGGGGACGACCATCGCGGCCAAAGCGGCGATGATAATGACGACGATCATGAGCTCGATGAGTGTAAAGCCCTTGAGACTATAGACCATAGACCATCGACCATAGACTTTAAAAGAATTCTGCTTTTTTGCCTGATATTCGGGATGTTGCATTTGAAGTTTCATATTGTGTCGCATTTCATTCTCCTTTTTAATTTCAGCATTTGGTCCATAGTCCATGGTCGATAGTCAACAGTCTAAATTTTTACCGCGCCATCGCGCCGATGTTGAATATCGGCAGCAATAAAGCGAAAACGATAAATCCGATCACCCCGCCGATAACAAGGATCAACAAAGGTTCCAGAAGCGAGGTCATGACACCGATGGCCTGCTCCACTTCCTTCTCATAAGAACTGGCAATACCGCTTAAGGACTCCTCCAGCTTCCCGCTTTCTTCTCCGACGGCGATCATATTGACGGCAAAACTGGGGAACACCTTGATCTTCGAAAGACTTGACGACAACGTGGCCCCTTGCTGCACGATATCCTGGCCGGCCTGCTTTAATTGAGTACGCAGCGCGTCATTATCCAGCGTGTCCGTGGCCAAGGCCAGGCTGTCGTAAACGGACAAACCGTTTTTCAAAAGGATCCCGAGCGTCCTGGCGAATTTGGCGATCTCGGCGTTGCGGATGAATTCACGGATAAACGGGATATGCAGCTTGATCATGTCAAACATAAATTTTTTCCGGCTGGAATGTTTGACCCTCCCGAAGATGACTACGATAAAAACGGCGGCGATCAAGAACCCGGCCCAGTTCTTCGCCAAAAAGTTGCTTGTCCCGATCAGGACCCTCGTCGGGACCGGCAGGGATTGTTTCATCGTCGCGAAAATACCGATGAATTTGGGCATAAAGACCGTCAGCATGACAAAGACCGTGCCGACACCGACGACGACCATGACCGCAGGGTAAGCCAGGGCCGCCTGGATTTTCCGGACAACCACTTGCTCTTTCTCGCGGTATTCCGCGATCCGGTACAAAACCTCATGGAGGACGCCGCCCTGTTCGCCGGATTTGATCATGCTCAAATAAAGATTATTGAACAACTGCGGGTATTTGCGCATCCCCTCGGAGAGCGTCTTGCCGTCTTTGACCTGGTCATGCAGATCGTCGACAACCGCCTTGAGCGCCCTGTTGTCGGTCTGCTGGGAGATCAGAAAAAGCGCGCGCAGTATGGGCACGCTCGCCTTGACCAGACTGGCCAGCTGCCAGGTGAAGGTATCGACATCTTTCGTCCGGACCCGGGCAAACCGGGCGCTGAACAAATGGCTTTGAGAACCGGCACGCGCCGGCGCGTCCGCGGACGTCGCGCCCGACGGGGCCGGCCTGGTCACGGCGGGTTCTTTCTCAACGATCGTAATGGGGCTTAACCCCATAGCCTCCAGCTTCGCGACCGCCTCATCCGGATGGACGGCGGTCACTTCACCTGTTTCGAGGTTCTCCGGACCTCTTTTAGCTTTATAAATAAAGGTGGGCATAATTATTCAGCTACCTGGGTCACCCTCTGCACTTCTTCAGGTGTCGTTATTCCCGCGAAAACTTTCTCCCACCCATCCTGGGCCATCGGCTTCATCCCCAACTCGACGGCCCTGGCCTCGACTTTGTCGGAAGATTCCTTGCGCAAGATCATTTCCCGTATCGTCTCATTCATCACCAAAAGCTCGTAAATCCCTGTCCTCCCCTTATACCCGGTGTTGTTGCAGGCGCTGCATCCTTTGCCGCGGAAAACAGGTTTGCCGGGGTCCACTCCCTTGGGCAGGTTGGCCAATTGCGATTTGTCCAACGGCGTTTTCGACGGCTCTTTGCACTGCGCGCAGATCTTGCGGATCAACCTTTGCGCCACAAACATCTCGACGGAAGAGGTGATCAAAAACGGATCTATGCCCATATCGATCAACCGTGTCGCGGCGCCGGCCGCGTCGTTGGTATGGAGGGTGGAAAATACCAGGTGCCCCGTCAAGGCCGTCTGGATGGTGATGCTCGCCGTTTCGAAGTCCCGGACCTCCCCGACCATGATAACATCCGGGTCATGACGCAGGATGCTGCGCAGCGCGCCGGCAAACGTCAAATTGATCTTCGGGTTGACCTGAATTTGCGAGACCCCCCTTAATTCATACTCAACCGGGTCTTCGATGGTGATGATCTTGCGTTCCCGCGTGTTGAGCCGGCTCAAGCAGGTATAAAGCGTCGTCGTTTTCCCGCTGCCGGTCGGGCCTGTCACAAAGATGATCCCATGCGGCTTTTGCAGGACGCGCTGCAAGATCTGCAGCTCCCCGGGCTGCATCCCCAGATCCGCCATGCTAAAAAGCATCAGCATCGGCAGGATACGGATGACCACATTCTCGCCGGAAAGTGTGGGCAAAACGGAAACGCGCAATTCATATTCCTGTTCGGCGATCTTGACCTTCGCCCGGCCGTCCTGGGGGACCCGGCGCTCCACGATATCGAGGTTGGCCATGACCTTGATGCGGGAGATGATGGCCGGGTAAAGATAACGCATGTTCTCCGATACCTGCGCGTCGTAAAGGATCCCGTCGACGCGGTAACGCAAAAGGAGTTCACTGCGGAAATGCTCAAAATGGATGTCGGTCGCCCTGCCATGGATGGCCTGCTGGAGGATCTGGTTGACCAGCCTGACCACCGACGCCGCGTCCGGGGATTTTTCCAGGTCCTCGATCTTTTCCTTGGCGGCGGCCTCGGCGATCTTTTCCCCCTGCGGCGTTTCGGCGAGGATGCGCTCGATGGTCTCCGCGCCCACCCCGTAGTATTTGCGGATGGCCTCGATGATATCCGATGACAAAGCCAGGACCGTTTCGACGCGATATCCCAAATTTGTCTCGAGGTCATCGACAGACCACATGTCAAAGGGGTTGGACATGGCCACGGTCAGCACGTTGCCCTTGAGGGTAATGGGCATGATCTTGTAATGCCAGGCGAACTTGGCCGGCATCTTTTTGATGATCTCGTCGTCGAATTTGACGTCCTTCAAGTTCAGGAAGGTGATGCCCTGCTGCCCGGCCAGGACCTTCAGGAGTTTTTCCTCGCTGATAAAGCCCAAACGGATGAGCGTCTGGCCGAGGAACTCCTTGCTCTTTTGATGTTCCGCCACCGCCCGGGTCAACTGCTCCTCGGTGATGAGCTGCTTTTCAACCAGTATTTCGCCGATCCTGACTGACATGCTTTACTCCCTTCGTATCTCGTCGCTCGTATTTCGTATCTCGCAAACTCGCACGAGATACGAACGACGAAATACGAGATACGAGATCATTGTTCCGGATAATCCCCGATCAGATAGAACTGTTCTTCCGGCGTCGTGTCCGCCCGGCCCTCGATGATCTTCTGGCAGCCGCCAAGCGTTTCCCGTAAAGCGACATATTGCCCCTTTTTGCCGGTATACGTTTCCGCCGTAAAAAACGGCTGTGTTAAAAAATTGAGCAGTTTACGCGCGCGCTCGTAAAGGACGCGGTCCGCCTTGGACAATTCTTCCACGCCGATAACGGCGACGATGCGTCTTAATTCCTCATATTTCGTGAGCACCTTCAGACATTCCTGCGCGATGTCAAAATGCTCTTTGCCGACGACGGCCCGGTCCAGATTACTGCTTGAAGACAACAAAGGATCGATGGCCGGATAAAGCCCCAACTGTACTTTTTCGCGCGAAAGGACCAGCATGGCGTCCAGATAACTGAAAATGGCCACGACCGCCGGGTCGGTCAAGTCATCCGCCGGCACATAAAGCGCCTCCAGGGCCGTGATCGAACCGCTTTCCCTGGAACGGATCCGTTCCTGGAAGTCGCTCACCTCCGAGGCCAGGGTCGGCTGATATCCCGCTTCCGACGGGACACGGCCCAGCAGGGTCGATATCTCGGCGCCGGCCTGGACGAAACGGTACACGTTATCAACAAAAAACAGGACATCTTTATTTTGGTCCTGCAGATGCTCGGCCAGGGTCACCGCGGTCATCGCGATCTCAAAGCGCGCGCCCGGCGGTTCATCCATCTGTCCGAAAGCCATCATGACCTTGTCCGCGATATTCTGCTTCTTGAGCTCAAAATACAACTCGTTCCCCTCGCGGATACGTTCACCCACGCCCGCGAAAACGCAAACCCCCTTATGTTCCTGGACGACGTTATGGATCATCTCCAGGATCAAAACGCTTTTTCCCAAAGCCGCCCCCCCCAGGATCCCGGTCTTGCTGCCCTTGACCAGCGGGAAGAAAAAATCCAGCATTTTGATGCCCGTCTCCAGGATCTCCGGCTCCGTCCCGAACAGCCGGTCGGGGTTGATGCGGATGGTGGAAATGCTGCGCCGGGTCGGCCTGGTCTCACTGGTACGGATTTCGCCCTGCCGGTCGATAGGTTCACCGACAACATTCACGATCCGGCCGAACATCTCATTGCCCGTCGGGACACGCACCGTATCGCCGCGGGGGACCGCGAGGGCGTCATACTGGAGGTTGAGCGTCGTGCCCAAAGCGACGCACCGGGCGACGTTATTTTCCAAATGCTCGACGACCTCAAGGGTGATCTTCTCCCCGTTAAAATTCCTTGTGTCGATCGCCTCATAAAGGTTGGGCAGATCCTGCCCCTGTCCGAACTGGACGTCGACGACCGGGCCTTCGACGGCGATGATGCGGCCCGCGCTGTTTGATGGTTTGTCCATATTCATTAGTGGTCAGAGGTCAGTTTTCAGTGGTCAGATTTTCCTGGCCACTGTCCACTGATCACTGACCACTCACATTCATATTCAAGACTTTTCTTGCTTTCCTGCGTATGCTCTGCGCCGAAAAAATGTCCCGCATCCCCTTGTCGATCAACTCATGCCAGCTGCGCAGATACTGGAACCGTATGCCTTTCCCGCGTTCCTGCAAGAGCTGAAAACTTTCCTCCAGATGCACGGTCCGGGCGGAGAATTCGGCCAGCTTGCTGTCTTCCAGAATTTCATAGAACCTCTGCACGATCCAAGTTTCCACCAGATACTGGATCATGCTCTGCAGGGACGATTCGATAATCAGCTCTCCAGGTCCGATGGCGGATGTTTTTCCTTTTTTCTGGAACAATTCCCGGCACGGCAAGATATTCACTTCCTCCACCCTCTGCACCATGAAAGAAACCGATTTGGGGTAATACACGGTCAGGCGCCCGAAAGCGCCTTTCCGGGTTTCCTGCATGATATGATCGCGCAATTGAACGGAGGCGTCATAACATTCTTCACTGACGACCCCCGGAAACGCTTTAAACCGCTTGTTCATGCCCGCCAGTTGATTGGCCCCCTGTTCTCCCACAATGATCCATTCGGCCGCGTCGGCTTCCGGGTTGGCCAAAGCGGCGTTGATCACGCGTGTGTTCAATCCCCCCATAAACCCTTCGTTGGAAGTCACCATAAGAAGGGCCAGTTTGCCCTGTCCCGTGGCCATGGGATGCCGCACCTGGTGAAAATCCACGATATCGAAAAAGCCGTCAAAAGCCTTCATAAACCGCGCGAAGCGGCCCTGCTTCTTGGCCAAAGCCCAGAATTCCGAGATGGCGATCCCCTTGAGGACCTCCATCAGCTCCGCCATATCGACGTTAAGGTACATCTCTTCTTTGATCTTCTGGATCGATTGCATTTTAACTCTCCAGGTTCCTTACCGCGATGCCTTTGTCCTTGAAAAAGGCGAGGAGGGCGTCATCCAGGCCGCGGCGCAACTCCGGCGTCAATTCTTTCTTGTCCCCCACGTCCCGGATGACATCCGGGAATTTTTCCCGCATAAAAGCGTAAATATTTTTTTTGAAATAATCGATCTCTCCCTTGGCGAGGACCGTCAGGATCTTGCGCCGCAACGCGTAAAGAAGGATGACCTCCATCTCCAGAGGATAAGGGTCGTTGTTCATCTGCAGGAAAAACTGCGTGAGGGCCTCGCCTTCGCGCAGGCGCTGGTTCACCGTTTCCGAGACGTTGGCCTTGAACCGCGTGATCTTGAGCAGTTCGTTATAGCGCACGTATTCCAGGCGCAGTGTCCCGCTTAATTCCTTGACGGCCGGACACTGGACCTTGTTGCCCACGCGGGAGACCGAAAGCCCCAGGTCGATGGCGGGCTTGAACCCGCTGTTGAACAAAGACGTATTCATATAGATCTGCCCGTCGGTCATGGAAACAAGGTTCGACGGGATATACCCCGTCACATCCCCTTGCAACGTGTCAACGACGGGGAAAAACGTCATCGACCCGCCGCCGAATTCCGGGCTGTACTGGCCGGCGCGTTCCATCAATTGCGAATGCAGATAAAAGATATCTCCCGGATACGCGTCGCGCCCCGGCGGGCGCTCCAGAAGCAGCGACAACTGCCGGTACGCCCAGGCGTGCTTGGTCAGGTCGTCAAAAACGACAAATACGTCCCGGCCGTGGTCCATAAAATATTCTCCCAGCGCGCAGGCCGTATAGGGAGTCAGATATTGTTCGCCGCCGGAACTCGCCGCGTGTGCCGCGACCACGATCGTATAATCCAGCGCGCCTGTCCCCTTGAACAATTCAACGATCTTCAGCAAGGATGAATACGTGCGGCCTATACAACAATAAATGCAGATGACGTCCTTGCCCCTCTGGTTAAGAATCGCGTCCGTGCAGATGCTTGTCTTTCCCGTCAAGCGGTCGCCGATGATCAGTTCGCGCTGGCCCTTGCCGATGGGGATGGTGGCGTCAATGGTCAAAATTCCCGTTTCAAATGTTCTGCTCAAAGGAACACGTTCAAGGACACCCGGGGCTTTGCGGAAGACGGGATATCGATCAGTGGTCAGTGGTCGGTGGTCAGTGATCAGTTCTTTCTTTTCTGATCCCTGATCCCTGAACACTGAACACTGAATAGATCCCCTCCCGTCCATCGGCTCCGCCAGGGCGTTGACGATACGCCCCAAAAACGCCTCGCCCGCCGGGACCGTAAACGGTTCCATGCTGCTGTAAGCGGGGTCGCCAACCCGGATCTCTTCGATCCTTCCGAGAAGAAACGTGACGACCTCGCCGGAATTGAACCCGACAACGATCCCCTTGGCGTTGTCGTTAAAATGGACCAGCTGCCCGATCATGCACCGCGTCAACCCCGTGATTTTCGCGATGCTCTTCCTGATCTCCTTGATGCGGCCGACTTCTTGTATTTGGATTGTTTGCATATATTAAATCAAAAAATCAATGTTAAGGGCAACCAGCAAGGGTCAGGGGTCAAGGTTTTTATTCCTTGACCCTTGACCCCACATTGTGTTTGAATTCAATTTTTATCCCCCATGCCGAATGTGTTCCGCCGCCTCGCGAAATTTGGCCGCCAGACTGCCGTCGATCCGAAAACTGCCGATCTGAACGACAATTCCCGCGATGAGCCCCTTGTCGGTCGTCTCTTCCAGTGAAACTTCCTCCCCGATCCTTTCCGACAGGATCTTGATCAATTCTTCTCTCTGACGGGGATCCAGGGCGTGAGAGCTCTGGACGCGGCATTGCTTTATTCCAGTGCCCTTGAGCGTGGCGAGGTCCATTTTCTCCATGGCCTCGAGTATTTCTTTCAAAAACGCGTCATAGACCAATTTTTGATGCTCGTTGTTCAAAATTTCCGCGACAATACGGCGGGAGAACTCCAGGCTCTTTTCCACCAACCCGGCTTCAATATCCTCACGCAGTTTTTCCTTGGCATTGATGGCCTGATCGATGAGCCGGTCTCTTTCTTCCTTGGCTTTTGCCAGCATCTGTTCTTTAGCCGCTTCCGTTTCTTTGATGACCCTTTCTTTCATTTTCTTGATCTCATCCTCGGCCCGGACCAGCTTTTCCTTGTAATGCTTCTCGGCTTCTTCGATCTTTTGCTCAAGCTCGACGGCTTTCTGCGCGTTCTCCAGGTTAAGCGCCTGGAGCCGGCTGGTCTCTTCATAAGAAGAAGAGATCATGACCCGGCGGAAAACCAGAACCATCGCGAGGAATGTGACCAGATTAATAATGATGAAAATAATCAGCATATTAAATTCTCCCAAATGTCGGGGGCAACTAGCAAGGGTCAGGGGTCAAGGTTTTTTGTTCCTTGACCCTTGTTCCTTGCCCCTTGACCCTTGAATCATTCCGTCGTCCCGAATATATGAAACAACACCAACAACGCGATGATGGCCACCGCCTCCGCGAACACAAGGGCGATGATCATCGCGGGCAAAACCTTCGGGGTCGCCGAGGGATTACGTCCCAAAGCGCGGATGGAAGCGAACCCCAGGACCGCGATAACGATCGACGGACCCACAATGGTCAGGATCATAACAAAAACAATGACAAGGTTTCGCATTTCACTGATTCCATGTATAAGGTAATAGGTGGTAGGTTTCACCTATCACCTATCACCTATCAACTATTTGTCCCGAATACGCGAAGCAACACCAGCAAGGCGCCGATGCCTGATGCCCCGGCCAAGGCAAGGCGGATCAGCATAACCGGCAATATCTTCGCGGCCGCCGACGGGTGCCGCCCCAGGGCGTTGATGGAATTAAAACCGACGGCCGTGATCACGAACAAGGGCCCCAGGATCGTGAAAAACATGACAAACAGGATGACGAGATTTCTCATAATTTATAGTTCCACCAGCGCGATCAGCTGATCCTTCTGAAAACGCACAATCCCCCGCGCGATGGGGAAGCCCATGTTATCGATGACGATCTCCCCGCGCTTCAAAGCGCTCACAACCGACTTGTGAAAATCCAGCACTTCAAATTCCCCCTCATCGCCGGGGAGGATGACGCTTTTGGCCTTCCCGTCAAAAATCACGTGCGCCTGGTCCAGGAGAACGACGTTGAACATAATCAGTGGTCAGTGGTCAGTGGTCAGTGGTCAGTGCCGATTATATCTGGTCACTGAACACTGACAACTGGTCACTGTAAAAATTACGCCGCCGCCACGCCGTTGCCGCCCTTGCGTTTGATCTGATACAGCGCGCCATCGGCCTTGTTGAACATATCTTCCGCGGTCCCGCTGTTATCCGGAAACGTGGCCACGCCGATGCTGGTGGTAACATGGAATATCTGCTGGTTGATATTGACAATGGTTTTCTCAACGATCCTGGCCACACCTTCGGCGATCTTGCAGGCGCGCTCCTTGTCCCCGGTCGGCAGGATGATCAAAAACTCGTCCCCGCCGAAGCGGCCCACAAGGTCCGTCGCGCGGATGCCTTTGCGCACCGCGATCACAAATTCCTTGAGGATCGTGTCCCCGACGGCGTGGCCGTACGTGTCGTTGATGGACTTGAACTTGTCGATGTCCATGACCAGAAGAGAACACTTCGTGTTCGTGTTCCTGGCGACCTTCAATTCTTCCCGGAAGCGTTCCGTGATATAGCCCCGGGAGAAAACACCCGTCAAGGGGTCCAGCATCACGCTTTTTTGCTCTTTGATCTGCGCGTAATAAAAAGACCCGCTGATCAGCCCCAGGAAAATAACGATCCCGCTAATCAACTGCCAGGTGGTACTGCGGTTGGGGGATTTGCCCTTAAACATCGTCGAGGCCACAATCTTGAACTCCTTGACGACCTCGGCGCCTTTCTGCGCGAGGATGATCCTTTTCTCGCGCTCCTCTTCGCAAAGCCGTTCTTTGGATTCGGGCGTCATCACCTCAAGCGCGCCTGAATTGACCAGCATGTCCTCAAGCTTGCGGATCTCTCCCTCGATATCATTCAACGTCTGCTGGTCGGCGCGGAACGTGGCCACATACTCTTCCGTCAACTCGGCGGCGGGTTGCGCCTGGAGCAATTGGTCCAGACGAGACTGGACCCCCTCATTCTTCTGCCGGACCATCCCGAAATGGAGAGATTCCAGCGCCAGGCTCACGTTCTCCGCGTGGACCTTCAGCGTAAACAAATAAAACTTGTCGAGATACCATTTATTGCGCAACGCAATATCGAAGGTCTTTTTCTCCGCCGGCCGCAAAAGGACGTTGTCCTTATAAACATAGTAGAGGGATTTTTCGAAATCGAAACCGACGTCCAGGCCGCCAGCATCGACGACGTCGTTGACATTCACGTCTTCGGAAAGATAATACCGCACGGGGAGGGTCTGGGGCTCCGTTTCGGAAGGATTTTGGACCGTGACGAAAAGTTTAACGTTGTCCGGCGTTTCCAGGGAGACATTTCTGATGTTGGCGTACTTGACCGCTTCCTGGGAAAGACAACTGCCGGCGCGCATGCTGCCAAATTGTTGAGTGACGGCGCCGGCGTCTTTAGCGATGTCCTGCCGGGGCGCGTCGAAAACGCCCACGGGCGATTTCCCTTTACCGGCGATGGGTTCTTTGCCGGACTGCAGCAACGATTTGCCGCGGCCGATTGTCTTGCCTCCGGCGGCGCCGCCGGAGGTCCCGCCTTTAAGAAGAGCCATGACCATGCTTTCCAGAATGCCGATATCTTCCTTGATCTCCCCGATCGTTTCCTGGTTCAATTCATAAGCGCCGATATGTTCGATGGACGGGACTTTCTCGATGAGGTTCTCTTCCTGTTTGTCCAGGACGGACTGGATCCTGGCCTCGATTTCACCAACGACGGCCCTGGCGGTCTCGGCGTAATCCGATTTCAACAATTGGTCTCTTAATTTGTAGACATAATCGCGCTGACGTCCCAGGTCTTCCTCGTTGACAAGCCAGATGTCGTCGATCTCGACGTTAAAATTCGCGCTCCCTTTCGGCGGCAGGACCAGTCCCTTGTGCACGTAACATTGTCCCTTCTTGACGTCGTAACCGATCTCCAGCCCCCCGGCGTTAAGGACATTCTCCGGACGGATCCCTTTCGGCAGGTACGATTTGACCGTCAAGGTCTGCTCCTGGAATTCCGAAGGGTTGGAAGCGGAGACTTTGAGCGTGACGCTGGCATCGGCGGACGCCAGTCCAAAGACCAAAGACCAAAGACCAAAGACAAACAAGGCATAAGGTCTAAGGTAATCCGGAGATCTGGTTACCCGGGACTGGGGTATCCGGGAATCAGGGTATCCGGGAAATCTTCCTGATATCCGGATTCCCGGATGTCCCAGTTCCGGATTATCGGGTTTCCGGATATCCTTAGACTTTCTGCACATATTTTCTTTTTTACTTCCATTTACCCGCGAACTCATTTCCATCTAAACAAATTTTTCAATTTATCGGCAACAGTTTCTTTCTGAGGTTCCGGCCCAGTGACGGCGTCAGCGCCCCGCGCGACCGGAGACGGCGCTTGCGGCTGCGTCTGTATTTCGTTTGCTCCCTGCGGGGACCGGGACTCTCCGCCCTCCTCCGGGATCTCTCGCGCGTTCGTTATATTGCGTAACATCGCCAGGTCCATGCCGACCTGCTGGAGGATCTCGCGGTTTTTCTGATACGCGTCGATATGCCCCTGGACACCCGCCTGGGTAATGCCGCCCGCTTTCTGCGCCTCAACAACCTGTTCTAATTGCCGGAATATTTCTTCCTTCAACTTCACGGCGACCGGGTCGGGCCTGGATTCCTCCTCACCTTCTCCCCGCGGCCGCGCCTTGACGAGGGTTTCCGCCTGGATTTTAAGATCATCAATGGTTTTCTGCGGGACTGTCCAGACGTCTCTGGCCTCAACCTCCAGGACAACGATCTCTTTGGGAGCAAGGGTCATTTGGTCATCGACAAAATAGGCCTTTTCGCTTTCGTCGAAGTTGATCTGAAAATCCGCGGGCCGGGCGGGGCCTTTCCCGCGCGCGACGCGTTTGCCGATGACATCCTCCGCCGTGATCCCTCCGGGGAGAGGATAATGGATCGTGACCGGAGCTTCTTCATCCAGGGGGTTGATCGCGCGCACTTTGATGACCACGCCGCACTCGGCCGATCCGGCAAATCCCGTGAACAAGGCCAGCAGTATAATAGAAATATTAGTATTCTTTTTCATGTAGGCTCCCGCCATTTTCCCATTTCCTGTTGAAGGAAATGGCGAGGCTCGCCCCGCCAAATTTCCTGGAAGCTAAGCGGGACGGCCTTGTTTTATTGAGCATATTATATGCCTCTTCAAAATCAATTGCATCTATTTATTCACAAAAATTCAGGGGAGAAAATTATTTGACTTGGGAAGATTATACAATATACTTAAACCATGGAACTCACCGAGGATCAAACGACGAACCTTGGAAAATATTTTCTGGACATCTCCAAACTCATTGTCGGCATATACGTATTTACAAGTTTTCCGGACAAGCTTCTTGTCAGTTTTTGGGGATTAATCTGCGCGGCAATATTTCTCTTGGGTGGATTAATTCTTTTGAAAGGAGGACAAAAATGACGACCACCTGGCTGTTACTTGCTGTTTCCTTAATAGCCCTCGCCTTCGCGTATTACGTCCGACGCCACACTGTCCACTAAACCACAAGGGGGACACGATACTTGATTCGAATTCAGTATCGTGTCCCCCTTTTCTTGCGCACGACCGGTCATCGGCATGCCCCCCCCGGTTAGCGGGCCTTGAAAGACCTCAGGGCCAGTCCCGGCAGGAATTTGTAATCATCATAATTTCCCGTCAATAAATCCAGGCCGCAACTGTCCGCCGTGGCCGCGATCAAGGCGTCGGCCATCCTCAAGTTGTGGCTCAAGAAAAATTCTTCCATCCAATAAACCGCTTTTGAAGAAATTCTTTCATCAACGAAAATATGTTGCACTCCCCGTTCTTTTAAAAAAAATTTCCACAACTTTAACTCTTCTTTATTGCGCAGGCCCTGCACTATTTCCATGTACGTTACGCAACTGACGGCAAAATGGCGGGGGTGATCCAAGACGTCTTTTGCTTTCCCGTTCCCGCGCAAATACCAGATGAGGACGTCGGTGTCAACGAGCATAACGGGCTTTCCGGACCCTGTCTATGTATTTCTTGACCGGCCTGACCTCTCTGTTGTCTCTCCAGATGCCGAACAGGGAATCATGGTTCTGTTTCCTTTTTCGTTCAAAAACCGGAACAATTTTGGCGCAGGCTTTACCCCGGCTGGTTACCAGGACAGTGTCCCCCCGCCTGACGGCGCTTAAAATCGCCCTTGTGGATGCCCGAAGCTCTCTTACGGTGGCTTTCATTCGCCCCTCCTTTTTATGTGTACACATAAAAGTATACATCAGAAGATTATGTTGTCAACCAAACAAAAACAAAAGCCGTAAACAATTTAAGGGTCAAGGAACAAGGGTCAGGGGTCATGGATTCTTTCCTTGACCCTGTATCTTCCGTCTCTTCCTCCTCCCGCAGGGAGCCTACTCGGCAGCCAGCCTAATCCACCAGCATCTCTTTGACAACTGCTTTTATTTTCCCGGTTACGGCCCGGTCGAGCGCGCCAAGTTTCTTGATGAGCCGGCGTTTATCCACAGCGCGCATCTGATCCAACACGACCCAGCCATCCTTTCGCGCGAATGCCACTGCCACACGGCTTGGATAGGGATGGGATTGCGTCGTCATCGGCGCGATGATTACCGTCGCGATATGTCGGTTCATCTCATCCGGTGAAATGATGCAGCACGGACGGGACTTTTTGATCTCATGGCCCATGGCCGGATCAAGGGAAACAAGAAAAACATCATATTGCCTTACGACCATTCCCAATTTTCCATTAACAGGTCAAGGTTATCATCCATCAGGATATGATCATCCCCGGCTTCGGCCATTTTAACAAAAGCCTCTTCCCATCCCTCCCGAGGTTCTCCGCGGGACGGCCGGATGATGATGTTGCAGCCCTTTACCTCGAGCTCAACGGCATTCTTGATGTGACACTGCTCCAATACAAACTTTGGTATTCTTATGCCTTTGGAATTACCTACAGGGATAATGGCTGCCTTCATTTTCTATCCACCTCCAATGTAATTATAACGTAATTACACCATTTGTCAACCTCTGGCCTGTAACAAAACAAAAGCCGTAAACAATTTAAAGGTCAAGGAACAAGGGTCAGGGGTCATGGATTCTTTCCTTGACCCTTGTTCCCTGCCCCTTGACCCTGTGTTTTCAGCCGCCCGTCCACCCCCGAAGTGGACGGGGCATTTACTCAGTCTCCTCTTCCAGCCACCCATGCACGACGGGCTTGTTGACTTCCTGGTCGAGCAGTGACCGGACTTCGGTCATTAAAGACTTTAATTCCTCCACCGTGTTGCGCATCACGGTCATGTTTTCCGGATTGAACGCCTCGCGGCTCTGCCTGATCTCTTCCAAAAGCGGGACCAGTCCTTCCAGCCCGCCGCCGGCCGCCATCGTCTTGAGGTCTTCGAAGGCGCTGCCCACCGACGCCTCGCCCGCTGTCGCCGGCAACCCGCTCAAATCATTATTCAAGGCGGTCAACCCCTGGCCTAACGCCGCCAGTTTCGCGCTCGCTTCCGCCATATTTCCCTTGGACAGATCCACCCTGATCTCCTCCATCAGCCTCGCCAGGTTCTTCGCCTTGGTCTTGGCATCTTCAACTTCTTTCGAACCCGCGCCCATGTCCTTCATCATATCTTCCATCTCCGCCAGCCGGCCGAAGATCGTTTCCGCGCTCATGGGATCCGCGCTGGACCCCAGCGAACCTTCCAGCGTGTCCACATAATTTTTAATATCATCAACCCCGGCGAGGATCGCCTCTTCATTGTTGGTCGAGGTATCGATCGCGGCAATCTTGCCGAATAACGTATTGGCCGCCTCGCTGTCCGTTGTTTTTCCCAACCGGGTCAACAACGCCGTGATATCCGTGTTCAACCCGATGGTATTGTTCTGAATGGTCGTGACCCCCGCGTAAATTGTATCCAGACTGACACCGGCGCTGCGGCTGCTGCCCGCGCTCAAACCGCTCACGCTCGAATAAATTTCATCCAAGCCCCCTAACCCTACGTGCAAACAAAAAGGGGAACAAAAAGGGGGACACGATACTTAATTCGAATTAAGTATCGTGTCCCCCTTTCTGTCCCCCTTTCGTTCGCCGATGTTTAAGGTTTTACCGATGAAGAAAGTCATTAAACTCTTTCAACGACAATCCCGAATCCCTGATAATGGTTCTTAAAGTGCCCCGCGCTATTTCTCTGTGGTTCGGTACGGTCAGCGGCGACCTCTGCGGATGTCTCAAATGGATATGACTGCCTTCCTGATCACGGACGTAATAACCGATCTTCAGCAAAGCCTTAATCAGTTCCTTGCCGGAAACGACCGGCCCTGGTCAATCTGAAAGATTGCCCAGGACTAGTCCTGAGAAATTCGTAGAATTTCTCAGGGCAATCTGCTCATACCATTACCTCAATCAGCCTCTCTTTTGCGCCCTTGGGTCTTGATAAAGGTAGCCCGTCTTCGGCAAGACACTTTACGTGAAGCCTGATGGCCTCTCTTATGTTTTTCAACGCCTCTTTCTCCGTTCTGCCTTGGGAAACACATCCGGGCAGGGACGGGCATGTCACGACATACATTCCATCCTCGTCTTTCTCAAAAACGACCTTGATCTCCATNNTCTGCGTGGCGAGACCTCGCCAAATTTTTCAAAATTTGGCGGGCTTCTTACTTCTTACTTCACTTCTGGTTTACTCCGTCTCTTCCTCCAGCCAGCCGTGGACGACCGGCTTGTTGACTTCCTGATCCAGCAGCGACCTGACCTCGGTCATGAGAGACTTCAGTTCCTCGACGGTGTTGCGCATAGTGGTCATGTTCTCCGGGTTAAAGGCCTCACGGCTTTGCCTGATCTCTTCTAAGAGCGGGACCAGTCCTTCCAACCCGCCGCCGGCAGCCAT
>DPIG01000010.1 GCA_003522725.1 Candidatus Omnitrophota bacterium | reverse complement strand
GTGCCCGCGTTGAGGTTGCGGAGATTATTGGTATTGGGAGCCGTCCCCACCCACAGGTAATACTGCGTCGACGCCGGGTTCGCGCTCCAGCCAAACGTCACGCTGGAGGTCGTGATCTGACTGCCCGGTGTCGGTGTGGTGATCCGCGCGGGTTGGACTGGTGCTTTTACCGTAATCGCGATCGTTTCCGTATCGGTTAAAATACCGTCACTGACCGTAAAGGTCACATTATAAGTGCCGACTTGAGAACTTGTCGGTGTCCAATTGTAAGTTTGGTTGGCAAAATTGGAACCAGATATTACGGGATTATTATAATAGGTCAAGGCGTCTCCATCCTGATCAATGGCAGAGACATTAAAACTCAATAACTGCCCCACTGTTACATTCTTGTTACCGACAGGACTCAAGACCGGCGCCTGATTCCCGTTATTCGCCCCGGTTAAAGTTTTGATCGCGTTGATGCGGCCGAATCCAAACAGCGGATCGAATCCCGCGGCGCCCAGATCATCCGCGCTGTCGTAAAGCCGCTGTTTTATTTGGAGTTGATCTAACATGGGATCGGAATCCAAAAGCAAGGCAACCAATCCGCTGACGTGCGGGGCCGCCATCGATGTCCCGGAATAAACCGAATAACCTGTGCTATTCACCCTTAAGGAAAGTATCCCGACCCCGGGGGCCGTTATATCAATGAGCGGACCATAATTTGAAAAACTTGCTCTTTGGTCAAGATAATTCGAGGCCGCCACCGCGATTGTTTCGGTCATGTTTTGCGGACTGTAGTCAGCCACATCTGCGTTATCATTCCCGGCGGCAAAAACCACCATTGCCCCCAGATTATAAGCTGTCCGTACCGCATCCTCTGCGAACGGGTTGCTGGGACAGGGAGTTTCACATCCCCAGCTATTATTAACGACATCTGCGCCATTATAGACGGCATATTTTATGCCTTTCGCCAGGTCCGAACTCCACGCTCCGCCACTATCCATAAAACCTTTAACCGGCATAATTTTAACTTTGGGAGCCACGCCGATCATTCCTATTCCGTTATTACCAACGGCGGCAATTGTCCCGGAGACATGCGTCCCATGGCCATGAACATCCCCCGGATCATTATCCGAGTTTCCAAAATCCCATCCCCGGATATCATCCACAAAGCCGTTGCCATCGTCATCCATGCCATTGTTGGGGATCTCCCCGATATTGGTCCAGATATTCGCGGCAATGTCGGGATGGTTATAATCCACGCCCGTGTCCACGACCGCCACAACCACGCCCTCGCCTTGCGCGAGGTCCCAGGCCTGGGCCGCCTGCATTTTCTTCAACCCCCAGAGGTCATCATAGCTTTGCCCCCAGGAACCATAGGAAGAGTAGTAGGGATCGTTAGGGACCATGTTGGCCTTCATAAGATAGTCCGGCTGGGCGTACTCCACGTGGGGGTCGGCCTGGAATTCCTGGACAACGGCTTCGATATCACTTTCCGGGGGGACCTCAAGCACATAAACATTGGATAAATCGGGAAATGCCGCATCCCTGGGGGCGCGCTGGCTTCGGGATTGATGCATGGCCCTGCTGAAGCGCTGACCGCGTTCCTGCTTCTCTCTGGCATCACGCCCCGAAAGGCCATGACGGTCCATGAAGGGATTCTTCGCTTTCTTAACCCGGTGCTTTTTGTAAAGTTTGTCCAAAGAGTCAGAACCATCAGAAACCGACGCCTGGAATTTCTGGTTGCCCTCCAGGAGATACCCGGCGTCCTCATTGAGGGCATTGGGGCCGTCGCTCTTGAATTTGACGATGAGCCGTCCCTGGGCGTATTTCGGTTTTCCTTTATCTCCCGCGGCATTTGGCTGCTGCTGGGCCGCGGGTTGTCCCTGGATGCCCAAAACAAAAACCCCGCTCATAATAAATACGAGACTGAATTTCAGATATTTAATTTTCATTTTTGATCTCCTGTTATCGATAATGGTGTTGACCCTTCGACTCCCTCACTTGCGCTCGGCCGCCGGGAATTTACCCCGATTCGCCCTTGTTAGCATGGGGCGGATAAAAAAAGCTGCCAACGACAATAAAATTGTCTCTTCGGCAGCTCGGCGGTCATAGGTAATGGTTACGTTGTCGGCGTTTACGGTCCGGCGATCGTAGGCTGTTTACCTTTAGACCCGTAACTTTGCCATGTACCAGAACGAAGTTCGGTACATGGCAACCCTGAACCGAACTCTGTTCTGGTTCAGGGTTGCGTCCTCCGGTTTCCCGGAGTTTGCCCTTCGCTCCCTCACTCACGTTCGGTCGCTTAGGGTTATTTGCCGCCATTTCCCATAATAAGGTAATGGCGGCAAACAACCTTTTCGGATAGTCTCCGTTATCCTTCCAGTGGAGATGCTTAAAGCATACAACGCCAAAACCAAAAAACAAGGCCTCCGGGCCGTTTGGGGGAAAGCGGTTCCCCGCAACTGCTTGTCAGAGGTAACCCTGCGCTTCGCTCCTCACTAACGCTCGTCGTTCGCTTAGGGTGTTTAACCGCTATTTCCCTTAACTTAAAGAAATAGCGGTTAAACAAAAAGGCGGCTGTCAGAAGACAGCCGCCTGTAAAACACTTCCAGCATTGCCCGCTTATTTGTGGTCCGGTCTTTTGATGTTTAAAACATCGAGGTATCTTGAAGCGATGTCTTTGCCCGCCAGCCCGAAGGCTAAAGCAATGGCGAAGACGATACCGCCGATGAAGATCGTATAATGACCATCAAAGAGCGCGACAAAGCCGATCTCTTTGAGGAACATGATCGCGACAAAAACCATGATGGCGTACTTGCACAAGCGGCTTACACTATCCGCGAGCGGCATATCCGCGTTCTTGGCGACGACGAATACTATCACCGATACGGCTTTGGCGATAAGCATACCGATCGTCAACACAAGGACGCCGGCAATGACGTTTGGAATAAACGACAATACCGAATCCAGCATCCCGGATACAGAAGTTAAACCGAAAACCTTGACCGACATGACCAGTGTGGTGATGATAAGCACACAATAGGTCAATGAGCCGATCAGTTCACTTGGCTTGTGTTTAACCTCGCCGACTTTAAGAATACGCACGAGTCCCATTTTCTCCATCACCTTGTCAAACTCAATCATTCTCAACACCTTCGTCAGTAGTTTTTCTATGGCGTGCGCCAATACGTAGCCGACGATAAGAATGGTCAGAGCCAAGAGCAAAGTGGGGACAAAGTGCGCCACGCGCGCTATCATATCCCTTAACGGTTCGAACACGATGGCATCGTACATTTTGATCCCCTCCTTTCTCATCAGCTGGTGGCGCCCCCATAAGCAGAGGCACCCCCTATTATTGGCTGAAGTCATTTTGTTGTTATTCAATACCAGGTTTCAAGTTAGCAACACCCGATATTGAGTAACAACATCTTAAGTGTACCACATATTTGTATGGACACCTATGTGTGGGCTCGAAATGGGAGGAAACGTTTTCTGGAATGAAAAATCGCGGTCTGAAATGATATAACTTGTTGATATATATTATGATATAACTGTCTGGTTATCCAATTCTCTGGCGCATCCACACCATAATGCCACAGCCGGCAATAAAAATAGGCATGGCCCAAAGGATTACGATCACCACCCGTTTCTGCCGGCTGGTCAGGTCGAGGCGTTCCACCGTAATGTCTTTGTGGTCGACCAGCACGTGATAATCCAGTTCCGAGATCCAGTTGACGACATTGAGTCCCATCTGCGCGTTGCTATATTGTTTGATAAAGGCGTTGCTTAAAAAATCCGCATCCGTAAAGACCGCCATGCGCGTGTCCGAGGGATCACCTCCTTGCTTCTGTTCCCAGATGACAAAAGCGATGGGGACCGGACCCGGGCGGTCGAGCAGGTCATCGTATTTAACCGTCAGGTTACGGTTGGTCTCTCCCCAGCTTTCTTTGGTCGATGCCGTCAGGACCAGCGGCGCGAGACGAATCGTTCCTCGCCGATTACCCAACATCGAAATGGACCGCGGACGGATGTAAAACGTGTAATCCATATCACTGACGATAGCATCGTGCGCCGGGTAATTACGCGTGGCCGGAGATCCCACATCCCCGCTGGCGTGGCTGGCCAAGTCCACAACAATATCATCGGCGATCCGCACGCCCCATTTCGTCAGGATGTTATTTAAAGACGGGCTTTTACGCAGTTCTTCTTCGGTAAGCGTCTTGTCGGGCGTGGTGATCAGGGTGTGCTCGATCAAGAACAGGGCGTCTCCTCCCTCTTCCAGATACTGTTCGATGATTTGCTCGTCTTCCGGGGTAAGCGGCTCTTTGGGCCCGGCGATGATCAAAACATCGCAATCCCGCGGGACCGGGCCATCAAGCGCGAACACCCACTGCCGGCTCTCGATATTGTTCTTTGTCAAAAGCTGTGTAAAGATTTTCAGGCCATTGTCCTCATCGCTGTTGATGTCATATTCCCCGTGGCCGGAGAGAAAATACACGCGGCGCGTCTGGCGGGTGGCCTGCAGAATCGCGTTGGTCAACTGGTCTTCGGCCAAAGGCGCGTCCGTAAAGTCGATGTCCTTGCGGCCGCCCGAGGATTGCACGATGACCTTCTTTTCCTGGCCGCTGATGACGTTGCCGAACTGCGCGGCGGTGCCAATGTCAACGAGCGGATCGAAAATGGCTGTTTTGACTTTTCCTTCTGAAACGCGGGTGTATTCCTGGAACAGGTCCTCCAAATATTTGGGAGGCATACTGACGTGAAACGTCGTCACTTCAACCCTTGCGTTAAGGTTGCGCAGGATCTCGGAGGTGTATTGGCTAAGTGTATGCTGTTTGGCGCGCGTCACATCCCGGCGGAATTCACAGCGGTAAGCGAGATAATTGATCCCGGCCGTAACGCCGGCCAGGAGAACGACCGTCGCGGCCAATAGACTGTACGCGCGCAGCGACTCCATCCGGACCCGCGGCTGTCCATCTCCCCGCGGACGCAAGACGCAGACCAGAACGCACGCGAGCCCGATGACAAAGATCATGACGCCGGTCACATCCAGGCGCATGGCGATGTAAAGACGCCCCGCGCCGTAAACCAGACAAGCCAGCCCCGCCGCGAACAGAACAGGGATATTCTTAATATCTTTCTTCATCGCCACAACCTGTTTTCCACGCTGATCCTCGTCAAGACAAGGCATAGCGCGATGCCGCTTAAATAATAAACGGCATCCTGGAGGGTGATCAGTCCAACGCTAAAATTGGCCAGGTGCGTCAGCGTGTTGACCTGACGGATAACCGGCGCGACCGATTCAGGGACATAGGGGACAAGGCTGACCGAGAAATACAGCAGGAACAGGATCGCGTAAGAGGTGATGGCCGCGGCCACCTGACTGCGTGTCCAGGAGGAGGTCAGGATACCGACGGCTATGAACAATCCGCCTTCCAGCCACAACCCCAGGAATCCCGTCACAACGGGCCAGCGGTCCGGCCGCCCGAAGCATTCGATGATCAAATAATAAACGACCGTCAGTGCCAACAGCAAACTGAAGAACAAAAGACTGCCGAGATATTTGCCCAGCACGATGGATGTGTTGGACGTCGGTGTGGTCATCAGGAATTCCATCGTCCCGGCGGCTTTTTCTTCGGCAAAAACGCGCATGGTCAAAAGCGGCACCAAGAAGACGAACATGAACTCCATGACCGCGAAGACGTCACGCAGCGTCGCCTCCCTGTTCTGGTCGATGATCATGTAAAAGAAAATGTTAAAGACCGTAATGGTCACGATCAAAATGAGGTAGGCGACCGGCGACTTGAAATAAGCGGACAATTCTTTTTGGGCTATGGCCAGGGTCTTAGTCATCGAACCGTTGTGCCTGCCCCGTAAAAATCCCTTCGGGATTATACGGGGCCTGCGGCGGGTTTAACTTCAGGAAAACTTCTTCCAGGGTCGCGGCTCCTTCTTGTTTCAAAAGACCTTCCATGGACTGGTCCCTAATCAACTCACCGCGGTTGATGATCAGGATCCGCCGAGCGATCTGTTCGATCTCCGAGAGGATATGCGTGCTTAAAAGGACGGTGCGTTTATGCTCAATATCCTTGATAAGGTTACGCACTTGCTGAATTTGCACCGGATCGAGCCCGCTGGTCGGCTCATCGAGGATCAGTACCTCCGGCTCGTGGATAATGGCCTGGGCGATACCGATCCTTTGTTTATACCCTTTGGAAAGATGGGCGATGGGCCGGTTCTGGACGTACAAAAGCCGGCAGTCATCCAGAACTTTATCGATACGCGCACGTGTATCCCGCGCGGGGATGTCTTTAAGCCGGGCGGCGAACCTCAAATATTCGCGCACGGTCATGTTCAAATAAAGCGGCGGATTCTCGGACAGGTAACCGATCTTGCGACGGATACTTAAAGAATTTCTCCCGATGTCCTGGCCCGCGATCAATACCCTGCCGGAGGTGGGCGGCAGGTAAGTGGTCAAGATGCGCATCAGGGTCGTTTTCCCGGCGCCGTTTTTCCCGAGAAAACCAACGATCTCTCCTTTCCCGATCTCGAAAGAAATATTCTTGAGCGCTTCGATCTTCCCGAAATGTTTGGAAATATTCTGGGCGATGATCATTAGGATAAAATATGGAAGGTTAAAATGCGGCTGTTAACCGCGCGCTGGTATAAAAACCCGTGTCAGGCGCGACCTTGCCGACTTCGTCGCTATATTCAAGCTGACGGTTAAATACGCCGCCCGCGCTGACGATGCCTTTAAAAACCGCGTTAAATTGATGCTCAATGCCAAAACCCGAGGAAATTTCCTGATAACGGAGGACAACCCCTTCTCGCGCGCCGCGGGTGACCTCATATTCGTCCCAGGCGTAGTCCATTTCCCAGCGCAGAAGCGTGGCGTCATTTAACTTGCAAGAGATGTTCGGATCATCGGAGGCAAAATTGAACGACAACCGGTCATTGGGACGGTAGATCAACCCGACCACAGGAAGGACCTCGCGTTCATATTCCGGCCGTACCGAAACGCCGCCGATCAGGATAAGGTCATCGCTCTCCTTGAAGATCAAGTAGCCGCGAAACGGGATGCGGAACGCGCCGGATTTCCAGTCCCAGCCATCTGTGTTAAGCGTCGGGAAAATATCCAACCCCATAAAGAAGTGACCGTCTCCGACCCAGGGTGCGGGGAATTTAGTGGAAAGCCCCAATCGCCGTGATTCCAGATGTGTCGGCAGATCAACGGGCGTATCGGCGTTGATGTCCTTGTGGCCGACGTCCAGGGAAATATCCACGGGTAATTGTCCGGCCACTTTGAATTTATACGTCAGATCGAAGTCGCTCGAAGTGATGCCGATATCGCCGCCGGTTGTTTCGATATTGCCGGAATAAATATGGCGCGACTGAATTCCGGTGATGACCCGGGGCTTTTCTCCTTCATCAGTCCAGCCGGAAGATATAGTGACGGACAAAGCCGGCAATAAAATCAGAAGGATCTTTGTTTTCTTTAACATGACAGGACCATCCGGGCTTTCAGGCGCGAACGGATGTGATACGCCACAATGCCGAAGGCGACCGAAACGTTCAGAGAATTTTTCAATCCGGCCATCTCGATCTCAACAGCCGCGTCGCATAGCGGCACAACGGACGGGGCAACCCCTTCTATTTCATTGCCCGCGACCAGACAAACCGGGCCGCCGGGCTCAAATTCATCATGGGAAATACTCCCGGTCGTTTGCTCCAGGAGGACGATTCTGTAATTCCTCGCCTTGAGCTCTTTCAAGATTGAACAAACATCGGCGCGGTATTCCCAGTTGATCCGTCTCTCGGCGCCCAAGGCCGTCTTGGCCAGCTGCGCGTCGGGGGGATACCCCGTGATGCCGCACAGCCATAATTTTTCCACCCCCGCCCCGTCGCAGGTGCGGAATATTGACCCGACATTATGAAGGCTGCGGATATTGTTCAAAACGGCCGTGAACGGAAGTTGAAAACGGGGCGTTTGTTGTTGCTGCTGACGGGCGATAAGTTCCGCGTGGGTTAATTTGCGCATGACCGATCCCCCCTGCCGGGCTATTGCTGTCGTGACGACGCGGCCTCCGCCAGATCTCCTTTTTCGACGTCACCGGTGATGATCGTGGGCGTCAAAAAGATGACGATCTCGGTTTTCGACACCTCATCATTCTGGCTGCGGAAGGCGAAGCCCATCACGGGGATATCTCCCAAAAACGGCACCTTGCGGGTGGACTTGATCTTTTCTTCCTTGATCAACCCGCCGATGACGATCGACACGCCGTTTTTGACCATCACGGTCGTTTCGGCCTCGGAGGTCTCGACAACAGGGATCGTGTTGTTGTTGCTGGTCGTCAAATTACTGGTCACGGAACTGACCTCCGGCTTGATCTTCATGGTCACAAAGCCGTCATCATGGATGGTCGGAGTGACGTAAAGCTTGACACCGACATCGATAAAGTTGACGCTTTCGGCGGTCGTCGTCGGGCCGGAAGATGGAGTCGTGGTGGTCGTGGTGACATACGGCTCGGTGGACCCCACCAGGATCTTCGCTTCCTTATTGTTGACAGCCGTGATGCGGGGGCTCGAAAGGATGTTGGTCGTCCCGACCGTGTCCAGGGCCTCGAACAGGGCGGTGTAATCGTCGCTGGCGAGGGTCCCGATACTTAACCTTCCGGCTTTGTCCGTGGAAGTGAGCACATCAAAATTGCTGGTTAAATCCAGACTGTGAAAATCCCTGATGATCCCTTCCCAGTCCACGCCCATTTTATGCTCATCGTTAAGAGCGATCTGGATGATCCTGGCTTCGATCAATACCTGCTTGTCTTTCTCATCGAAGGCGTCGATGATCCTGCGGATCTTCGCCAAAGTCTGCGCCGTATCCGAGATGACGACTTTGTTGGAACGTTCATCGAATTTCATGCTGCCGATGGCGGGGGTCAACACTTCGCCGATCTTGCTGGAGATATCTTCGGCCTTCGCATATCCCAGATCAAACACCTCCGTCTCGACGGGGACGTCGATGTTTTCGATAATCTCCTCCATCGCGTCGATCTTTTTGGGGTCATCAATGAGAATGACCGTCCCGGATTTGTCTTCGGAGATGATCTTCCCCGCGCGGCTTTTGACCTCGTTAAGGATCGTGGCCACGTCGCTCGCCTTGACGAACAGCAACTGCTTGATGCGCGTTTCCGTATTCTGGCCGAACTTGCGTTCGTATTTGGCCTCATACTCCGCCGCGGTCATGACCTTAAAAATACCACCGTCTTTGACATACGCCCACCCGTAAGATTCCACGATGATCTTCAAAGCATCCATGACCTCGATATCTTTCAAAAAAACCGTAATGCGTCCGCGCACGTCCTGCCCCGCGATGATGTTCAGTCCGCTTTTTTGCGAAATCAGCTTAAGCACATCGAGGATGTCCATGTTTTTTAAATCCAGGACATCAATGACCTGTTTTTCTCCCCCTCCCTTCAGGGAGCCTTCGGCTAAATGGATCCTGTCGGCCGAAAGGGGCTGTACAGAAATG
Source organism: Candidatus Omnitrophota bacterium (assembly GCA_003522725.1). Lineage (GTDB taxonomy): Bacteria > Omnitrophota > Gorgyraeia > Zapsychrales > Zapsychraceae > UBA10015. Next base: position 13,879 of record DPIG01000010.1, on the reverse strand, counting down.
ATCGGAGGGCTTGAGAGTTCTTCGGGCCTGTATTCCTCGGCAACAGGCGGGGCGTTTCCCGTCTCTCCCGGAGAGACTTGTTCCTGCGCCGGGCACACACCGGCACCGGCGAGGATAAAACTCAGGATGATCGTGTGAAATGTAAATAATTTTATGCGCATAGAGCTTGAATATTAGCGATTACATTACCTTACCCTATTTAAGGCACCAATTCCACTTTTTCTTGACCGAAAATCAAAATGACTTTATCCTGAAGGATCTCCTGAACGATGGCATTGCCGATCCGTTCGCCCGGAGAAACAAAGAACGTCTGCTGCGTCCCCAGATCTTCCACGATGGCTTTGGGGTCCTTGTCCAATAAGATACCGACCAGCTTCAACTGCTTGACCAGTTCAGTGCCGGGAACGCCGGAAGCGGGGATATCTTGAGCAGGTTGCTCCCATGGGGCCTGAAAAATGTCCCGGCCTTCCATCGCCGGTTTATAAGAATCGAAAGGACGTACTTCAATGGCCGCGACGGGCAATTCCCATTCTTCCTTCGCTCCCGCGGAAAGAGAAATATCTTCAGCGGCTTGTGTTGGCGATGAAAGCGCCTGCCCTGCCGGCGGTTTCGTCCGGAGGAGGACGTACTTGTTTAAAACAAAAACCAGGATAATGCAGGCCGTCACGGCCAGGACGCGGATGGACAATGCGAGGACGTCCATCTGATTCCCCGATCCTTGCGTCTCTTCGGGCAAATCGGGAGAAACCACGGTCTGGTTTTCCTGAAAAGGCGGCGACGCCGCCCCGGAAGATTTATCTTTTTTGCGGATAAGCCGCAGCAGTTTTTCTTCGGATGTCAGCGAATCTTCCTTCATCAATTCCATATCTTTTCTTGGGTAATGATTTTTTCAATCAATTCGGCCGTGACGATCTCATGCTCACCCATGATCAGATGCTGCATCGCGTTATGGCAAAGAAGCGCAATCTGGCGCGGATACCCTTGAGTATGATCGTACACTTTTTTGACCGCCTCGGCGGTCAGCAGGCTCCTTTCGCCGCTATAACCGGCCTGCTTCAGCCGAAATTCGATAAACTTTCCGGTTTCCTGTTCATCAAGAGGATTCAGCATATATTTGACGTTAATGCGGTCCATAAAATTGCGCACCCTTTTGACGCGCGGCAGTAATTCCATCTGGGCGAATATGACCAGCTGTAAAAGCTTATATTCGTTGGTCTCGTAATTTAACAACGTGCGCAGCACCTCCAACTGGGGTTGCATGAGCTTCTGCCCCTCATCAACGATCAAGACAACCGTCTTTTTTTCTTCGACGCATTTGTGGTACAGATATTTCTCGATGACTTCCCGGTGGTCGATAGTGGAACGAAAGAACGGGCTGATGCCGAAGAGTTTGGTCAGGTGAGCGAGAAATTGGTATTCCGATTTAAAAGCCGGGTCGAGGATCAAGTGAAAGATAAAATCCTCTTCGCCATAGAATGCCTGCAACAGGGCCCGCGAGAGGGTGGTTTTGCCCGTCCCGACATCGCCCAAAATCAAATTCAATCCACGTTTGAGGCGGATGGCGATCTCCAGACGGTTGAGCGCCGTGTAATGTTCCTTGGAGCGGTAAAAAAAAGACGGGTCCGGGCTTGTAGAAAATGGTTCACGTTCGAGATGGAGGGCGGTCAGATAACTCATTGCCGTTGAGATGGTTAAACCTAACTCTCCGTGTGGAGAGTCGACTAATTTCATTCTACGTAGTCCCTCCGCACTGTCAACGATTATTCATTCTTTTTCAAGTTCCTTTGTCAAGGAACAAACGTTTTTCCCAAAACCAGGCTGGCTTTAACGGAAGTGGTTTGCTGGCGCGTCCCTTTGTCGAAACGCGCTTCTTCAACGTCGAAAAGATGCGGCTCGCTCTGGAGCGTGTGGAGGAACTGGAGGATATCCAGGAATTCACCGTCAATGGCCAAACTGACCGAAAACCGGTTGGAAAAGGCTGTTTCCTTGACTCTTTTGGGGGTAAGGTTGGCGATCTTCAATTTCAGATCCGCGGCGACCGTCTCGATCTCGGAGAGGATCGAAGACATTGTCCCTTCATTGCTGGCGGGTTGCTTGAATCTTTGCTCATAGACCGCCAAAAGTCTTTCCATGTCATCGGCCTTCTTAATTTCCGTGGAATTTCTCGCCAGTCGTCGTTGCTGGGCCATGATCTCCTCATCCAGCGCGACAAACTTTTCTTTCGCCGGCTTGACCAGCAGGATATAGCCGATATAGGTCGAGGCCAAGACCGATGAAACAACGAGGATCTTCAGCTCCCGCGAGCTTAAACGCCTAATCATGCTTGACATTCACCCCGGAGGTTATCTGGAAATCGGTGACCTCCGTGTTGAAGATTTTCCGCTTGGTGGCGAATTCAAGGTTGACGGCCTTAAACAAAACGGATTTCACCAAATTCTGCTGAAAATTATGGACGCTGGCGCTTGTTCCCGCGTACCCATGGATGACGAACTGCCCCCGCTCGTTAAGATAAAGCGACTGAAAAGATACCCCGGGAGGCGCCAGACGGTAAAGCTCCTGGATCAGATCGGCCACGACCACGCGTTTTCCCAATTCTTCCTGGACAACCTTGACCAGGCTCATCCGCTTTTTGATCCGATCCAGTTCCGGCTTGGCCCTTTCGCCCTTTTTTTTCAACGAGTTCAAATAATTGACCTTGCGGAGGAATTCGACGCCGGGGACCGACAGGGCCAGACCAGCGGTCAATACGAAAAGCAGCGCGAATTGCGCCCACTGGATTTGCCGGCGCTTCGATCGCTTGATATTATGGACTTCCTGCGGGATGAGGTTGAGCGCCTTCTTCCCGTCGGAGAGCAGGAATCCCGCGCCGGCCGCGATCGAAACCCACGGCTGGCCTTTCAGCGCCCCCAGGCTCATATTTTTCTGGCACAGGATGTTATTTAAAGGTGAATAAAAGTCGACGGGGATAAGCGACATCTCCTCCAATTGTCCTTTAAGCGCCGACGCCTCCGGCAAGGTTGACAGCACGATCATGCGCTTGACGCCCGGCCCCATATTATCCTTAAGATAATTCTTCAGGCTCAGTTCAACCTGGCGGGTGAGCCCCCGCATATTCTCCGTCGCCAGGTCCCGGGCGCCGTAATTGACGCTGCGCGAAAAAAGCAAATTCTGGTTATGGCAAAAACATATTTCCGTATGGTCAACGTCAATATTAAGCACGAGGACCGGCTGGTTCACAGGGATCGGCATTTTTCCCTGCTGATAATTAAGCCAATGGACTATTCCCAGAGAACTGAGAACGAACCGCTCCGGCTGTAATCCCGCTTCCTTGCATAATTTCAGGAATTTCTCGCTGACATCCTGCCGGTGCACGATCGCCACCAGCACGCGCACATACCCCGAAGGCTCCCGGTCCACGACCACAAAATCATAAATAACGTCCTCCAGCGCGTAAGGAATCTGGCCGGCCAATTGCAGGTCCAGCATCTTCCTGATCTCTGGTTCATTTTGCGACGGCAGGCGCATTTGCTTGAGGATGGTCAAACGCCGCGGGATCACGACACTTAAACGCTGCGGCTGGATATCGCGCAGGGCCGTAATTTCGGATAATTTCTCGACGATCTCCCCGTCGGTGAAATTCTGCAGAGGTTTAACATCGCAGGTGCACAGGACCTGTTTATGACGCGCCGTCCGGGCCTGAAACAGCCGGATACCGCTGTCCGTAATTTCAATGGAAGTAAAAATATTCCTGGACATCTTAATCCCTGTGCCAGCTTAGCGTGGAAAGATCGTTGCGATAGACCACCGCCTCGACGACCGCCTGGGCCCCCCTCGCTTTTTCGGTTCCCTTGACACGGACGCGCAAGTAGTTCGAGGTGTACGTGCGAAATTGGGACATTGCCAGGAACAAATTCCTTTCCGTGGCGTTAACAGACATTTCATTAAGACCGACAACCCGGTCGTCTCGCGTAAAAACGGCGCCGTCTTCTCCCTGGCGGTAGCGCAGGATTTTCTCAACCAGGGCATCCGCGTCGGATGGCGCCGCGTTGGGAAGCACCGTGCTCATCGCGCGGGCTAAAGCCGTCAGAACGACTGCCGGCGCCGTGTCAAAATTCACCTGCAATGTTCCCTGCTTCGGGAAAACGGTGACATAATCCTTCAGGGCGTCATAGATTTCCCGTGTCATGCCCCGCACCAAAAGCAATTCTTCCGGGGAATCAAAAGAACGGTTTTTACACCGCCGCGCTCCGGCCAGACTGCCATAATAATCGTCTTCAGCGCCATACGCGGCATCGACGGGAGAGTCGTCTTCATCTTTCCAGTCCAGAACCGCGCAGGCGATTGTTTTGGCCGTTTCGTCGTCAAACCCCAGGACGTTAACCAACGCGCTCAAGATGTTATAATTTTGAACGGTCAGGGCGTTAATATTGATCCTGCGTTCTTCATCCCGCAGTCCGTAATAAATTTTCTTTCCCTCCTGCCCGCCGGGGACGTATTGCACGTCAAAATACCCGTCACCGACGGTGATATTTTGGAACGCCTCTTGCGGGGACTCTTCATCACCCAAGCGGACACCACACTGGTAAAGCGTGTCCTGTTTCGCCGCGTCCGTATCCGCGGAATCTTCGCGGATACGTTCCACCGCGTAAACAAATCCGGCCCAGGCGATATACTTCGACTTCACCTTGCCGACGGCATGTTTGACCAGCGAAAGTTCGACATGCGTATTGCGCCCCAAGCTTACGGTCAAAACCGTCAGAATGACCAGGATCCACAAGACACTGACCAGTATTGTACCAGAACGCTTCCTTTTTCGTCCAGGGAAGTGTTCTGGCACAGAACACTTCTTTTTTCTCATGGGGAATTCAAACATTTTTATTTTTCCGCCTTTCCCCAGGAACCGTGCGGGATAAAAATATCTTTGCGCATCGTGACCATGCGCCGGGCCGGCCCGGCGAGAAAAAAATCCACCTCGATGCGTACCATAAGAGGGACATCCCCTTGCGTCCATTTCTCACGCCACTCATAAACATCGTCCATCTGGTTGCCCTCGCCGCCGGCAGGACTCAGCAGGTAGCCGTAGAAAAACTTAAGGCTGTTTTCTCCAACATCGGTGGCGATGACCTCCGCCGCGTGCTCTTCCGCGATCACGCCGCTGACGTATTCCGGGAAATCCCATTCTTCGCGCACCAGGTTGCGCAGCCTTACTTCTTGTTCGCGGTAATCGACGAGCGTGTCGACATTACGGTCGCGCCGCGCGCCTACAACGACTTTGTGAACGCTGCCCTCCTGCGGAGAATCCAGATAATAGCGGGTGACCTTCAACCCTTCCCCGGAGGCCAGAACAAATGTTACGCCGTCGGCCTCCCCCTTAAAGGCGGTCTGGTCGGGGTAGGAATTCGTAAAATCGTAAGGGACCGCGTTCTCCAGGTCGACGGACATCAGATCCAGGGAGAGGCGTATCTGGCGATAGGCCGCGTTCTCGCCTTCGGACCGCTGATTGATCCTGACACCCGCCCAAAATGTGCCATAAACGCACACAGCGGCCATGGAAAAAATGCTCAACGCCAGAAGAAGTTCGACAAGGGTAAACGCTCGACGTAGATTATTCATTAGAAGCGACGGAAAGAAAAGTTGTCACAGTGATCTGATTGTCTTTCTTGCCGGAACGCCACGCGACGGACGCGTCGACCTCCACGATCTTGTTATCGGCCACGATGTCCGAAGGTTCGGCGCGCATGGAATAACTGTATCCGGTCCGGGATCCGGCGGGCCAGGCCAAACTTTTTGTTTCCCTTAATCCCGACCTGACCGTTCCTTGACGCAGCAGATCGCATATCTGGTTGTCCAATAGAATGATCGCCGTCGTATAGCCGGCGCCGTACTGAATGGCCCGCAGTCCCGCGGTCATCGACTGGATGATGAGCGTCAAAGCGGTAGAAAGGATCACGACAGACACCAGGACCTCGATTAAAAGCGATCCCCGGCGATCCCGGCTAAAGACTCTCGTCCGATTGTTTAAGAACATGTACCTGTCCCCGCTGCTTTTGAGTGGAAATAAAAAGGCATTCTTCACCCCGCCGATAGGCGGGGTGGACGCGGCAAAAATCAATGCGCCGTTTGTCTATAGTCCCGTCGGGATAAAAATAAAGGACGGGATCTCCGTCTTTGAAAGAAATCTGTATGTCGCGGGGAACGCCGACAACCTCGCCCATGCGGCCGGTGAGCCCGATGAAGGTGTCTTGCGCGGCCTCATCGCCGGAGTGCCGGGCCAGCCAGTATTGCGTGAACGAAGAATCAAACTCTAAACGTGTCAGCGTATTTTTTGTGATGGCGTAACTTTGGGCGTAACGCATATGGTAAGCCAAATCATCGGCCGCTTTACGTAATTGAACGCGCGCGTAGGTGCTGCCAAAATCGGGCACGGCCAACGCGGCCATCACGGCGATAATGACGACGACCAGGAGAAGTTCGATGACCGTGAAGCCCCGCCACCTTTTATCTGCCTGCTTCATCCGCGGAATCCGAACCCCAGTTACCGATATCATCCTTTCCCTCAACGCCGTCTTGACCATAGGAAAAAAGATCGAATTCTTCCGTGTTGTGGATACCAGGGGAGACATATCTGTATTCCCTGCCCCAGGGATCGAGCGGCGTTCTTTTTTTCTTCAGGTATGGACCGTTCCAGCTGATCGGCTCCGGCGCGGAAGCAGGCTTCTCAAACAAAGCCCTCAACCCCTGTTCCGTCGTTGGATACTGGCCGTTGTCCAGTTCATACAAATCCAGTGCGGAGGTCAGATTCGCGTCGATATCCGCGCGCGCGGCCGATACCCGCGCTTGTTCACCGCGTCCGGCGATATTCGGTATGACCATCGCGGCCAGGATGCCGATGATGATGACGACGAGCATGATTTCGATCAGGGTAAATGCGTTTTTATTCTTGGAAGTCATCCGATTCTCTCCATTCTATTGTAGGGTCAAGTAGCAAGGGTCAGGGGTCAGGGAGACCACAGTTTTCCCTTGCCCCTTGACCCTTTATTTATTGTATTAACAAATTCATCCTGAAGATCGGCAACAACATCGCGATGACCGCGAAGCCCACCAAAGACACAATGACCATCAGGACAACCGGCCCCAGAAGCGACATGATCACCTTCACCGTCTGGTCGGTCTGGCGCTCCATCGTCTCGGCGATCTTGTACAGACCTTTCTCCAGCCGGCCAGATTCTTCCCCGACGCCGACCATGTCGGCCACCATCTCGGGGAAAAAACGACATTGGCCAATGGCCGACTTCAGGGCCTGGCCTTCCGTGACGGCCCTGGAAACCTTCTCGATCTCATCACGCATGATCATATTGTCAACCGTTGGATAAATGGCGGTTAAAGCGCTGGTCAATGGCACTCCGCTCTCGATCAACGTCCCCAGGGTCCTCGCGAAACGGCCGGTTTCCGCCCCCTTGATGAATGCACCCAAAAGCGGCATCTTCAGCACAAATCCGTCGAACCAAAGCCTCCCTTGAATAGAGCGCGTCCACTGGTCCCAATAAATTTTTATGATAACAAAAATACCGATGAGAAACCACCAGTATCGGGCAAAAAATCCGCTTAAAGAGATCAAAATGAGCGTCGGCAGAGGCAACGCCTGGTCGAGGTCTTCAAACATCACCGACAATCTCGGGATGACAAACGTCAGCAGCACAAAGACCGTCAGGACCCCCACCCCAAGGACAAAAAGCGGATAGGCCAGGCTCGAGTTGATCTTGCCGCGGGTTTCATATTCTTTTTCAAGGTGGTCCGCCAGCCGCTGTAAAACTTTATCGAGCTGCCCCCCCACCTCTCCGGTTTTCACCATATTGACGTAGAACACGGGAAAAATGTCCGGGTGCCGGGCGATGGCCCCGGAAAGGGAGCCGCCATTTTGGACAAACAGATACATCTCTTCAATGATATTCTTAAAATATGGTTGCCGCGTCTGACGGGAAACGATCTGAAGGACCCGCAAAAGAGGAACGGAAGCCTCAACCAGATCGCAGAGTTGCCGCGTGAAGGAAACAATTTCCCGCGGGGAAACGGACCTGGGTGAGGGCAGGGATAAACGCAGATTCTTTAAAACGGCCGGCGCGGGCTTGCTTCGCGCGCGTAACGTGAGTGGCTTCTCGCCGGTGGCGGCCTGAACAATGTCCAGAGGCGTCAGGCCCATCGCGACGATCTCGCGGATGGCGACCGTTTTGGTCTGCGCCTCGATGAAACCGTCAACGATCTGTGTGGGCCCGTTTTTGGCTTTATAAAAAAATTTCGTCATTGGCCGCGGCTTATTCCTCTTTCGTTACCCGGATGACTTCCTGCGGTGTGGTGAGCCCGCTTTTGACCTTCTCCCAGCCCGCCTGGCGCAAAGTCCTCATGCCAAGCTCAACGGCCTTCTTCTTGATCCGGCTGGCCGCGGAGCGCTCCATGATCAACTGACGGACCTCTTCGCTGCAGACAAGAAATTCATAAATGGCCTGACGGCCGCTGTAACCGGTAAACCCGCAGGCCTCACAGCCTTGGCTTTCATAAATGACCGCGCCGGGATCGATCTTGACCTCTTCCGAGAACTCGCGCGCCATCTCATCGGATATCCTGGCGGACTGACGACATTTGGGGCAGACGACGCGTACCAGTCTTTGGGCGATAAAACATTCCACCGTGCTGGTGATCAGATAGGGCTCCACGCCCATATCGAGCAACCGGGCCACCCCGCCCGCCGCGTCGTTGGTATGGAGCGTCGAGAAAATAAGGTGCCCGGTCAAGGCCACCTGGATGGCGATCTCCGCCGTCTCCATATCACGCACTTCGCCGACCATCATGACATCGGGGTCATGGCGAAGCATCGAACGCAGGCCGCTGGCGAAGGTGAGCCCCACGGCCGGCTGGATCTGGATTTGCGTAATCCCTTTGAGCTGGTATTCGATGGGGTCTTCGATGGTGATGATCTTCCTTTTCCCCGTGTTGATCTGCGAAAGGCAGGAATACAGGGTCGTCGTTTTGCCGCTTCCCGTCGGGCCGGTGAGAAATATGATCCCGTGGGGTTTCTTCAGAAGCCCTTGAAGGATTTCCCGTTCATGCCCGGCAAGCCCCAGTTCTTCGAGGCCAAAAAGCCGGGCGGAATTCAAGATCCTCAAGACAACGCTCTCTCCGTAAGGCGTGGGCAAAAATGAAACGCGCAGATCAATGTCCGTGTCCCCCACGCGCACCTTGAAACGCCCGTCCTGGGGGACGCGTTTCTCGGCGATGTTGAGATTCGACAATATCTTGATGCGCGAGATGATGGCATCCTGGAAATGTTTGATATTTTTCGGGACCCGCGCGTCGTACAAAACGCCGTCGACGCGGTAACGGATCTGCAATTCATCCTCAAAGGGTTCGATATGGACATCGGTCGCCCGGTCCTTGCAGGCTTCCAGAAGGATCTGGTTCAAAAACTTGCTGATGGAAGCTTCGGAATCGATTGCCTCAATATTGGAAACTTCCTGGCGGGCGGCGGCAGGCTGCGGGAGCGCCGTGTCCATCATCTGTTCGATAGTCTCGGCCCCGACGCCGTAATAGCGGCGGATGGCCTCCAGGACGTCCTTTTCACTGGCCAGGACAAGGTCCAGTTTGGCATTAACAATAAGACCGATTTCATCGGCAACGTGCACATCCGATGGCTGGGGGGTCGCAATGGTCAGCGTATCGTCCTGAAACTTGACCGGCATGATTTTATAATGGCTGGCAAACTTCGCGGGGATCTTCCCGATGACCTCCGGAGGGATCTCCATATCCTTGACCCGGACAAAATCGATCCCCAGTTGGCCGGCGATCGTCGGCAAGAATACTGTTTCTTCGTCAATAAAACCCGACTCTAAAAGGATCGCGCCCAGGAGCCCCCCGGTTTCCTTCTGTCTTTTAAGGGCGACAGCCAACTGATCGGGCGTGATGATCCCTTTCTCGATGAGCAATTTCCCCAAAGGAAACCTGGATTTATTCTCCATGAGTTAAATTGTAGCATTAAAAATCATTTATCGTGTTGTAACATTTCTAATTCTTTTCGAAGCGGCTTCCAATATTCGATATCCTTCTGGCGCTCCAGTTGTTCTTCTTCATAAAGAGCCTTGGAAAGGGCGGCGAGGTCACCTTGTATCGCGTGATCAAGCAAGGGCCGTTGAGAAAGCGTCTCTTTAATGATATCGGGATATTTCTCCGCCAATTTCCTTAAATGTTCGGGGGTCCTGCTTTCACGAAACCACCATTTAACCTGATCCGGGGAAGGATTATCTTTATTTAAAGCAATGTCATTTTCGGTTAAACGTTTAATCATAAACCAGTCCTTATCACGCTGCGTCTTTTTGCTTTGGACAAGATCACTAAGCCCGATGACATCAACATCTGTCCCATCATTAATTGTCACTGTTTTTCTACGTTTCCAAAGCTCATCAAAGGGCGCGCAACCGCGCAGCACAGAAAGCATATCAATTCTCAAGCCCATGACATCTTCCGCCTCACATCGAAAATGGCACGCGTGTCCCTTGCGAAGATATTCCACTCGGAATTCAGGGAAGTAAACAGGTTTCGCCTCTAATGCCTTCAATGCGTTCTTCAATCGTTCCATGTTCTCGGGATCCGCCAATATAACAAAATCCGAGTCGCGGCTGAATTCAACGGCTCCGTAAATAATACATGCCTGCCCTCCGATAAGAAGGCATTTAACTTCATAGGTCTTGAAAGTAGAAAGGACTTTGAGGATCGGGTTCGGGGTCAAGACGCCCTCCAAGGGATAAATACAACTGCCAAAGTTTTGTTGTTTCCAGCAATCTTTCCGCGGGGGTAAGAAGAAGCCATTCCCCGGCCTCATCTTCAGCGATAAAATTCTTTTTTTCTCTATCCTTCATAATCATAATCCCGTCCAGGCGATCTTATATCGCCTTATTTTTATTCTCCATGAGTTCAGTTGTAGCATTAAATATCCGTCGTGTCAACCGCAGGGGGGGATTAGTTCGCGGGATTCATTATAGGGAGTTACAGCGCGGTATATTCATACGCCCCGATGTCCCAGCCGGGGCCGTCAAGCCGGTTGGGACCGGCGGGATCGTGTTATCCCTCTCCGCTGTTAAAGGCTCAACGGATCTGCGTGACACTGCGTCCCTTCTCTGTTCCCCCTGGCAGAGTGAACACCATCGGTTGCGAGATGCCGCCGGCGTAGAGAATCGTGACGGTCACATTCGAGGCCAGACCTGTCGGGTCAGCGACGGTCACCGCCGTTTGCCCCGCTGATTCCTTCACAAGAACCACGCAGGGCCTGTCAACCCGGATGGACAGTCCGTCACGGATTTCTACGTCGCCCGCGGAGTAAAAAACCATTCCAGCGATCCCCAGACGGTCGTTGCGGACTGCCTGAATATCCGGCGTATTTTGGATAGTACGCACTGGTATGTCTCTCGCATAAGTTTCAATCTCGCTTTGATTAATTCCTGGCACGACCACGTATTCATATTGCGCGTTCGCAGGATTAGCTCCGTGATCAAACCATAAACTAAATACGTCCATTGCCACAATTCCGGAATTGACTCCAATTAAATTCCAATTGCCTGATTGTCGATCACTCTTTAATTCCACATTGCCCGACACCGGGAAAACATAACCAACACCATCATGATGCACCCACTTAGGTGAATTAAGAGTTTGTTGTCCTCGCGCGGCCGTGCTTCCCACCCCTCCATCATAACTAACTTTAACCTCACTCTTTAGGAGTGTTTGATTAAGAGAAGTAAAAACTGGAATATTGTTCCCTTCTGTTATGCCAGCTCCAAGGGCCACGAATTCCTTGTCAAAGAAAAACCAGGCCTTTCGACCAGTTACGCCGTCGAGCTTAAGGTCTAAACCAACTGCCCCGTAAGTACCATCAGAAACGCCTCCGACAAAATTAGTCGTACCACGATACTCCGACCCGGATTTTATAGTAGGAATAATACTCTTGTACGGGGAGGTGACGCCTGGTATTCGCGCCCAATCCCAGACGGGGTAAATATTGTAGTACTCGTCCCCCGCGCGGAGGATCGTTGTCATGCCAAAAGGAAGATAGTACGCCAGTTTATTCTCGCCGCTGTTATATTCCGTTCCAACAGTGCGGGTAGAGCTAAGGCGGACGGATATGTGATAGTCGTTTCGACGATGAACATGAAGGTCCGAATTCCAGAAATGCTTGTTCCCTGTGAGGGCTCCATCGTTACCGCCCTTGATGTGGCTCAGAAAGGCCTCGAACTCAGGTTTTCGCGCCGTTCCCATAGCGATGAGGAGATTGAGGGATGTGGACAAGGAGGATGACGTACCCGTATTAGGGCGTGTGATATCCCTGCCACGAGCCGCTTGGTCCCAATACTCGCGCCGCACCATCCATTGGGATCCATCCAAAATGATTCCAGAGAGGGCATCCATCCGCGTTGACTCGAAGGCAAAGGTAAGTCCCCGAGTCATGGACGCCCAAAAGGACAGACTATCCGTAAACACCCGGCCATAGCCGCCGTTGTAAAGGAGTGGTCCGTGCTGGTGGAAACTAAAATCAGCTTGAAGCCCCTCACTCCCGGCAACCACTGTCAGTGTATTCTTGATCGCGTTTAGACCTTTCTGGACATTGGTCAGGGATTCGTTCAGGCATCCTCGCCAGATCGTCTCGCTGGCTGTATCCACCAGATTTGATCCCGATCCCCCTGGATCGTTCATATAGGCGGCTCCCTCGCTCACCAGAGAAGATGATAAATAGGGCTCCATGATAATCAGGGTCGGCCCAAGTTCCAATTGCTGACCGATATTTTTAAAGTAATAGTCAGCGGGGTCAGGTTTTGCTGTAGACCAGTAGACCAGGCCGTTTGATATTCCATTGAGCACGGCCGCATTGTGGTAATACGTCCCGGTCCGGACATAAGCGATAGCCATCACACGCAGCCGCTTCAGATGTTCCAGGGGCGCCCAAGCCCCTCCCACTCGCCGGGCCGTATAATCGATATCTGTCCAGCGGCCGTCCGTCTGCTGTGTTGCCAGGTAAGTAGCGGCATTGGCAGTACTGCCGGTGGCATACGTGGAGGCCAAGCGGGATTGCAGGGTGTTAATATCGCCAGAAACGGTTCCCGTCGGGAGGGTCGTGGCGCTTGCTGGGACTGACTGTCCGCTCTCATTGCCCGCCGCGTCGTAGGCCAAAACCGTAAATGAATAATTCGTGTTGGCCGAAAGTCCCGTGCTCAAATAGCCTGGTGTCGCTGACGTGGCGACCTGAATACTGTTCCTGAAGATCCGGTATCCCGTCACCCCCACGCTATCCGTTGAGGAAGTCCATGACAGATCGATCTGGCTTGACGAAGCAGCCGTGGCCGTCAGGCCGGCTGGGACCGACGGTGCCGTAGTATCTGTCGTGGGTTGTGTCGTCGCGCTCGCGGACGATGATTGGTTCGACTCATTGCCCGCCGCGTCGTACGCTGAAACCGTAAATGAATAACTGGTGTTTGGAGAAAGGCCGGTATTTTGATAGGTCGTTGTAGTTGAGGTTCCAACCTGAATGCCGTTTCTAAAGATCCGATACCCGGTTACACCTACGCTGTCCGTGCTGGCTGTCCATGAGAGGTTGATCTGGTTTGCCGAAACCGCCGTGGCCATCAAGCCGGCCGGAACAGTCGGTGATGTCGTATCCGGCGACGCCTGTGTCGTGACATCAATCGGGGTTGATCTGGCTGACTCGTTGCCCGCGGCGTCGAAGGCGCTGATGGTATAGCTGTAGGTCCTGTTGGCCGTTAGACCCAAATCAGAATAACTGACGGCTGACGACGGACGACTGACGACCAAGGTGCCGTCACGATAAATCTTGTAGCCGGCC
>DPIG01000032.1 GCA_003522725.1 Candidatus Omnitrophota bacterium | reverse complement strand
AGTATTTTCTGCTCTGATTAGTAAGTCAAAATGACACTCCCCGCCCTTGGTTGCCAGTCATAATCGCCAATCCTCATACTAACAAAAAGATTACCGTGTTGGCTTTGATCGATACCGGCGCTGATGAATGTGCTATTCCGGCTGGTTACGCGCCGCTTCTCGGGCATGACCTTATGGCAGGTCAGGTAAAACAAGTTAAGACGGGCAACGGGCTTACGACGGCCTACTCTCATACAACCAGTATAGAGGTGGGGAGTTTCACCGCCAAGAATGTGCTCATTGATTTTATGCCCAATCTCCATGTTGTCTTGCTTGGGACAAAAAGTTTTTTAAGTCATTTTATCCTCACGATAGATTATCCGCGCAAAATCTTTTCTCTTGCAACTCCAGCAAGATAATATCAATCGAGAACCATACGAATTCGCTTGTCCCCGAATTCGCTCGTAGAAGGGTAGAAGGGGACAGCTCCGGGTTGCCCCAGAAGTGGGAGTTCGGTTCGGGGGGGCCGCGTACCTAATTGGTTGAATTGCGTACGTGTCCTCGGAATACTCAGTGACAAATGATCAGCAGACGCTTTATGTAACTAATTGGATTTAAGCGGAATATAAAACAAATACTTTCAAAAGGATTTGATCTATAATTGTTGCGATGACAAGAGGTTAGCTAAAGCGTCGCCGGGGAGGATAACTTTAAGAGTGCAGATAAAGGAGGTTAATCATGCCCAATCCTATGGACTTTATTACTAAAAAAGATGAGGTGGCTGTTAAGAAATGGATGCAGTGGTATGAAAAAACGGATATGAAGAGAATTTTCTTTTTTCCTCTTATTAAAGGGATCGTATTCATTTTATTGTATTTGTTATGTGGTTTGATATTTAAACAATACAATTTTGGATATTGGTTAATATTTGCCTTAGGATTTATTTTCAGCTTGTCTTTCGGCTTTGGTTATTTGCCGCTTTTGGGGGCGACATTTCTGAATTTAAAAATAAACTATTTTCTCGAGGCAAGGAAGGTGGTTGATCAAGACTTAAATAGTTTATTAGATGGACAAAAACTTGATGATAACGGCAGGTGCTCAATCGCAAAAATTAAATACTCTTTAGGCTTGCTAGATGAGGCGGAAGCCGTCTGTCAGGGTATTGTTCCTGGCAGCCCAGGGGAGGATAATTACAGATCCTTATTGCGTGATATTGATAATCAGCGTCAAGCCATTCGAGACTATGAGTCAAAGGGTTGTAAGGGTTCTTGTCGCAAAGGGTGAGAGTTTGTTATAACCTATTATTCGGCTGCCCTTTGAGTTGCACGGGACTTCCGGACCTCCGGGCGGACCTCCGACCTCCGGGGACACACGACTGGACCCGAATTAATTTAAAACCGGTTACAAAAGAAATCGCCTCTAATAGGCGGCGTTACCGGCGGTGCCGGTCTGGAATCGGCATATGCCCAGTTATCAGAATTATCTCATCCAGAAAAGCGACCAGACATGAAGCCCAAAGATATCGGGAGGAAAAGCCATGAGAGCGGAATATGATTTTTCCAAAATGAAGGCACGGCGCAACCCTTACGCCGCACGCTTAAAGAAGCCGGTCACTATCCGTTTAGGCGCGGATGTCGTCGCTTATTTCAAGTCGATGGCGGATAAACTGGGCGTGCCGTATCAGAATTTGATCAATCTTTATTTGCGTGACTGTGTCCAATCTCATCGCAAAATTGAGTGGGTGGCACATTAATGGTGAGCGCGGAAATAGAGGGACACTTAATTCCGGGAAACAGGTATTGTGTCCCCCTGTTCAGGAATCCCTGAATTTCGCCAGGCGCGAGAAAGGGGCGGGGGGCGCCGCGCGCGGATGAGCCTTGTGGGGCTTGCCCCGCGGCTGGGCCAGAAGCGAGAAGATAAATATCGCCGAGAACGCGGAAATGACCGTGCCCAGCACGATCTGTCCGCCGAAGCGCTGGGTGGGCGGGAACGACGAGAAGAAAAATATCGCGAAGCCGCTGGCAACGATGAACATCGAGGTCAAAACCGGCTCCCACATGCGTTCGCGCACTTTGTGCCATAACACGGAGGCGTTGGTTTCGTGTTTAAAGAAATGGCGCGAGGCGTTGACCATATGAAGCATGGCGTCGATCCCCATCGAGATCGCGATGTTGGCCGCCGGCGCCGCGATCATATCCAGCGGCAGCCCCAGCACGCCGACCACCCCCAGTACGCACAAGGGGATCACCCCGAGGCTGAAGCTCATCGCCAGCGCCGTCCTTACCTTCAACGAAGCGATGAAGGCGATGATCAGGAACACAAAAAGCAACTGTCTCAGGCCGTGGACAAGACTTCCCGCCACGTGGCGGGAAAGGTTCCCCTGCAAAGCGTAGATCCCGCCGGTCAAATAAGGGTCGAAGCCCTTTTTTTCAATAAGGCTTTTGATCTGCGCGACGACTTCCAGACGATGTTTTTTGCGGCCTTCCTCGTTCATGCGGAAAAATAACAGCGCCGACTTCTGGTCGTCCGTAATGAACCCTCTGGCGATCGAGTCATATTTCGCCGAGGCCAGCCACTTCAAAAGCGTTTGGTTGGAAAAAAGAAAGCTCCAGGACGATCCGCGCCGCGCCTCTTCCACCAGCAACGGCATGGACAACAGCGTCCCCACGTCCGGATGCGTTTCCAGCTGGTCCTGGAGTTCCCGCATTTTTTTGAAATTGGCCCCGGAGCTCAAAGGCTCGCCGGTGCCGGATTTGATCACGATCACCAGCGGGTTGCCGCCGCCGCGCGCGTCGATGTGTTTAAGGCCCGCGGTGATCTCGCTTTTGGGGGAGAAAAACGAGATCAGGCTGGGGTCGAGGTTGAGCGTTTTTAAATAGGGCAGTGTCACGACGGCCAAACCGATGATGGCGCCGAAAATGATCCACCGGCAGGGTTCGAAGAAACTGAAAAGGCGTTTGTAGAAATTCCGGACGAACAAATCCGTTTTTTCATGGGAAGGCCTCTTGAGGCTCAAGAAAGCGGGATAGACGCTGTAGGCCACGGCAAAGGCGATGAGCGTCCCGA
>DPIG01000006.1 GCA_003522725.1 Candidatus Omnitrophota bacterium | reverse complement strand
TATTGTCCGCCGCCGCGCATCCGCGCGCGAAAAAATATTTCGGATTTCTCCCCGCCGTTTTCTGGATCTATTTTCTCCCGATGTGCGTTTCTTCCATCGGACTCATTGATGCCAAAAGCCCGTTGTACGGCTTGGTCACGACATACGGGTTGCCGGCGAGTTTGTTCTTGCTCCTTTTGGGCGTCGATCTTCCGGCGATCGCGCGGCTCGGCCGCACGGCTGTTTTGATGTTTTTGGCCGGGAGTCTGGGGATCATGCTGGGGACGGCGCTGTCGTTTTTGATCTTTCGTCCGTTCGTCGGTGACATGTTCTGGATGGGGTTCGGGGCGTTGTCGGCCTCGTGGACGGGGGGCAGCGCCAACATGGTGGCCGCCAAGGAAGCGCTGGGCACGCCCGACGACGTTTTCCTGCCGATGGTGGTCGTGGACACGGTCGTCCCGTACGTCTGGATGGGGTTTTTGGTCACTATGTCCACAAGGCAGGCCGTATTCGACCGCTGGTTACGCGCCGACCGCGGCGTGATCGACCATATCCGGCGGCGGATGGCGGGTGTCGGTCAAGCGCAGACAGTGACACTCAATGTGAAAAATATTATCCTGCTCCTTGGGCTGGCCTTCGCCGCGAGCTCCGGGTTACAATGGGTGTCGCAAGGACTGCCCGTTGTGACAGGAGTCATTTCGCCTTTTGCCTGGACGATCATCCTGGTTTCGACGGCGGGACTGGCGGGGTCGTTGACGCCGCTGCGCCGTTGTGAGGCGAGGGGTTCAACGAAAATCGGATATTATTTGTTGTATTTTGTTTTGACAACGATTGGCGCCAAAGCAAGTATCGCGCATTTGGGGGCGTCGGCCGTTTTGATCGCCGCCGGGGCCATGATTATCCTCGCGCACGCGGCGGTCCTTTTGACCGCGGCGCGGTTGTTGAAAGCGCCGATGATGCTGGCCGCCGCGGCGAGCCAGGCGAACGTCGGCGGGGTGGCCTCCGCGCCGGTCGTGGCGGAGATTTACCAGCCCGGGCTGGCGCCGATCGGATTGCTGATGGCGGTCCTGGGCAACATCATCGGGACGTATCTGGGTATTATCGTCGGACAGATCTGCCGGTGGGTGACATTACTTTCTTAACAATATATCTGAAAACATGTATCGGATTCTTTATCTTCTTGTGATGTCGGCCGCCGTGGCAACGCCGCTTCGCGCCGACGGGATCCCGGCAGAACTGGATGATCTGCCGGGCGATGTCCATCAGGCCGTCGTGGTGGAAACGACGGGTAAGGCGGCGGCGCGGGTTTCCGGCTGGGAACGCAATGACGCGGGCCCCGCCGGAGGCGGGGCGGGCTGGACGCAAGTGATAAACCCTGTGAAGGCTGTGATCGGGCGCAAAGGCTTGGCCCCCACGGGGGAAAAACGCGAGGGCGACGGCCGCACGCCATCGGGGGTATTCGCGCTGCGCCGGGCGTTCGGGTATGAAGAGGAGGTGCCGACGGGGCTCGTGTACCAGCGCGTGACGGATCGGGATTTCTGGATCGATGCTCCGGGTTCTCTGCAATACAACCAATGGGTGGCCGGTGATGTGCCGCGGGTATCGCACGAAGTTTTACGGCGTCGGGACAACCTCTATAAATACGCGGTCGTGATCGAATATAACGCCAATCCTGTCGTCCCGGGGATGGGCAGCGCGATCTTTCTGCACGTCTGGCGCGGCGCGGGGCAGCCGACCGCGGGATGTGTGGCCATGTCAGAAGCCGGCATCCTCCGTTTCTTGCAATGGCTGGACGCTCGCCGGAATCCGGTTATCCTTTTGAGGTAGGGACGTTGCATGCAACGTCTCTACTTAACGGATAATAATCATTGACCAAACAGCGGACATTTGTTATTTTAGAGTGTTAAATACGTCACAGGAAGACTTATTTATCCACCCTCTACAAATGTTTGGCGGATAAACCAGGGCCTCTATGCTCCAGAATATGATTGTTTGGCTGATTGCAGGATTAAGCGTCGGGTATCTTGTTTGGCAAGGAATAAAGTCTTTGCGCGGCAAGGGCAAGGGACATTGTCCCGGTTGCGGGAAAGAATAAGGCGGGGGGTTGGGACAAATCAAACCTGCGTCGCTAATATCCTTATTCCCGAATATCCGGTTCCCTGATACCCTGATACCCCAATAACCTGTAATTCGTCGGAATAAGAACCAGGAAATTTAGTATGTCGAAAAATAACAATACAGTTTCGCTCAGCAAGATGTTGATTGGCCAGAAGGGCCATATCCGCGATTTCTTTGTGGAAAGCGACGACTGCGAACGCATTGAAGAAATGGGTGTCACGCCCGGCGAGCATGTGGAAGTGGTCCGCTACGCGCCTTTGGGCGACCCCATCGAGATCAAGATCCGCGGCTACCATTTATCATTACGCAAGGAAGAAGCCGAACTGATCCAGGTCGAGGTCATCCCTTAGGACGCTGGTATGCCTGCCGATATCTCATCATCTCCCCACACCCTTATCAGGACCGTTATTTTGACCGGCAACCCCAATTCCGGCAAGACGACGCTTTTTAACGCCTTTACCAAATTACGCCAAAAAGTCGGCAATTATCCCGGCGTCACCGTCGAGCGTAAAACCGGGACGCTGATGCTGGCCAATGACCGGGTGGTCAATGTCATCGACCTCCCGGGGATGTACAGCCTCGCGGTGCGTTCTCCCGATGAACAGCTGGCCCGCAATGTTTTGATGGGACGCACCTCCGATACCCCCAGGCCCGATCTGGTCATTTGCGTTGTCGACGCGGGGAACCTCGAGCGGAATTTGTACCTGGTCAGCCAGTTGCAGGACCTGGGTTTGCCGATGATCATCGCGCTCAATATGATGGACGAGGTGGAACGTCAGGGCCGGGAGATCGATGCCGCGCGGTTGTCAAAGGTCCTGGGCATGCCGGTTGTCCCGACGGTGGCCAGCAAAAACAAAGGCATCGAGGAATTAAAGCAGATCATTGCCGAAGGCGTCACGGTTTCGTATCAGCGCGGATGGCGCATGGCGCCGGACCTGGAAGAAGAAGTCGAGCACCTGGTGCGCTTGCTGGTCCAGCACGAGAACATGGGCCCTCATGAGGCCTTCGCGGAAGCGCTCATCCTGCTGTCTTTGGGCGCCAAGCTCAAGAACGAGGAGAAAAAAGCCGGTCCCTCCAGGTGGTTTTATAAGGAACAACTTATCCGCCAGATCAGCGTGATCCAGGAACGCCTGCGGTTGAAAGGGTTGCGGGCGCGCACCGCGGCCATTGAAGCGCGCTATGACTGGATCAAATCGGTCGTCAGGCAGTGTGTCCATGATAAAAATAAACAGCCGAGAGAGGACTTGACTGACCGGATCGACGCGGTTGTGACGCATAAATTGTGGGGGTGGGTATTTTTCTTCGGCATTATGGCGCTGATGTTTTATATGATCTTTACCATCGCCACTTATCCGATGGACTGGATCGACGCGGGGTTCACCACATTGAGCGACTGGGTCACGCGGACCATGCCCGCCGGCCAGTTGCGCAATCTGATCGTCGACGGGGTCATCGCCGGCGTGGGAGGGGTGGTGATCTTTTTGCCGCAGATCCTGGTCCTTTTCTTTTTTATCAGCTTGTTGCAGGACACCGGCTATATGGCCCGCACCGCGTTTATCATGGACCGGGTGATGAGCAAGGTCGGCTTGCACGGAAAATCTTTTATCCCGCTGTTGAGCTCGTTCGCCTGCGCGATCCCCGGGATTATGTCGGCACGGACCATCGAAAGCCCGAAAGACCGGCTGGTCACGATCCTTGTCGCGCCGTTGATGAGCTGTTCGGCGCGCCTGCCCGTTTATACCATTATGATCGCGGTGTTGATGCCGGCGGCGACCGGGATGCAGAAGGCGGGCATCATGCTGGCGATGTATGTCACGGGGATCGTGGGCGCGTGCCTGATGGCGTGGCTGTTCAAGAAAACATTGCTCCGGTCGCAAAAACCGGTCTTTATCATGGAATTGCCGCCGTACCGCTGGCCGTCGTGGCACGCGGTGGTGATCCATATGTGGGAGCGCAGCCGTTTGTTCTTAAAACGCGCGGGGACCATTATCCTGGCGCTGTCGGTCATTTTATGGGTGCTGATGAGTTATCCGCGCCACGAAGGGTTGCGGGGCAGTGAAGCGCTCAAGGCCAGCTTTGCCGGACAGATGGGCACGGCGCTTGAGCCGGTCATCAAACCGCTTGGATACGATTGGCGCATCGGCATCGGGCTGGTCGGTTCTTTTGCCGCGCGCGAGGTGTTCGTCTCCACGATGAGCATCGTCTTTAACCTCGGTGATGAAGCTAAGGAAAATAGTTTGCGTGAGGCCTTTCAGGCCGCGCATTGGCCCGACGGGCGGCCGTTATTCACGCCGCTGGTGTGTTTAAGTTTGATGGTATTTTATGTCTTCGCCCTGCAATGCGTCAGTACGATCGCCATCGTCTGGCGCGAGACCAATTCCTGGCAATGGCCCTTGTTCCAGTTCGTCTACATGGCCATCCTCGCCTACTTGGCCTCGCTGGCGGTTTACCAGCTCGGACGGATGATGGGGTTCTCTTGATGAACACCAAAGCATGGAAATTCATGGTTGTCGTTGTCTGCATTTTGGCCGCGGCTTGGGGCATGGTGGCATGGCGCGAGGATGTGCCTGCCCCGCGAGGAGCGGGCCAGGGCCGTCATATTTATTATTGCCCCATGCATCCGCAGTATACCAGCGACCGTCCGGGCAAGTGCCCGATTTGCGGGATGGACCTGGTCAAGAAAGAATCGCAATCATCCAAACAATCTGCGGGCGTTGTCGGGGATCATGCGGCGGTCCGGCTTAGCGATTATCAGCAGCAATTGCTGGGCGTCAAGCTGACGCCGGTCGTGAAGAAACCGTTTGTCAAAACGATCCGGACTTACGGCTACGTGACGGATGATATGGACCTTTACAAGGCGCAGCTGGAGTATATCGGGGCCTGGCGCAAGTATGCCGTGTTCCGCCGTCCCCGGACGGCCAGGGATGAATTCCCCGACGATTGGGGGGAGTTCTCGGGCCGGGCGCCCGGCGAGGACTTCCGCAAGGCCCGTGAGCGGCTCATGAAAGCCGAATACGAATTGCGGCACATGGGGTTTCAGGACGCGCAGCTTGAGCAATTGAGGTTGATCAAATATGAGTTGGCGGAGATCCGGCCGGAGATCCTGTTGGGCCAGAAGTGGCAGCCCTTGTGGATCCATGCCAGGATCCTTGAGGGAGATTTGGGGTACGTTGATGTCGGACAGAAGGCCGTTGTGGATATCCCGGCATACCGTGAGTCGTTTGAGGGTATCGTGCGCAGTGTCGGCGACGAGGTGGACCCGCGAACCCGTACGGTCATCGCGCGCATCGGGTTGCCCGGGGTCAAAGAGTATTTGAAAGTGAACATGTACGCCGATGTGTCGATGCCCGTTGAGCTCAACGATGTTTTGATGGTGCCGCGCGACGCCGTGATGGATACGGGGTTGCGCCAGGTCGTCTTCCTCCGGCGCGGCGAGGGGTATTTCGAGCCGGTGGAAACCAAAACCGGCATGGAGTCCGACGGGATGGTGGAGGTCAAAGAAGGGCTGACCGAAGGTGAAATGGTCGTCGCTGGCGGAAATTTTCTGGTCGATGCCGAGAGCCGTTTGCGGGCGGCGTTTCCCGGCATGACGGCGACCGGCAAGCCTCCTTGACTATTGGCCTCGTCCCGAAGGTCTCGCGGCGAGGTTGATTTATTTTTCAGTGGAAAGCGAAGGGCTTTTCAAGTACAATCATCAATTCGTTAACATTAACATAATACCAGGAGGAAGCATGAATACCAAAAGTATCGCGGTCGCGGCCGCTATTGCCGTGCTTGGCGCCGGAGGGACAGTTGTTTATGCCCAGCCCGCGGCCACAGAACAGGCCGGACAACCGGCGGCGGTTGAAGCGGTCGAGGTGGGCAACAAGATCTGTCCGGTCAGCAAAGAAAAAGTCGGTGAGATGGGGGAAGCCGTTAAGTATGAATACAACGGCAAGATTTATAACCTCTGCTGTCCGGCCTGCAAGAAGGATTTTGCCGGTGACCCGGAGAAATACTCCAAAATCGCCGAAGATGAAGTGGCTGCTACCGCGGCAACGGAAGTAAAGTAAGACGTTTGTGTTTGGAAGCTCAATAACAACCCCCGCGTCTCGCGAGAGCAAGATGCGGGGGTCTTTCGTTGTTCCCCGACCCTTCGAGCACGTCCCTGAAGTTTAGTTTCCCCCTTTTAGACTACCTTTTCCAATAAGTCCTTGACAAAGAAATGTCTCATTGTATACTCTACTTGTTCCATAGACTAATAGACAATGATATCCAAGAAAACCAAATACGCTTTAAATGCGCTGGTGTACCTGGCCCGGCATCATCAGGAGGGACCTGTCCTGATTTCCGCGATCGCGCGAAGCGAACGGATCCCGCAGAAATTCCTGGAACAAATTTTATTGGACCTTAAAAACAACGGCATTTTGCGGAGTAAAAAAGGAAAGGGCGGCGGTTATTCTCTCGGCCGGCCGGCACAAGAAATTATGCTGGGAAAAGTGATCCGTATCTTTGACGGGCCGCTGGCCCCGGTTTCCTGCGTCAGTCAAACCGCTTACATGAAATGTGAAGAATGCCGGGACGATACCTGTTGCGGCATCCGCATGGTGATGAAAGATGTCCGCGATGCTATCTCGAATATTCTGGACAAGACGAGTTTGGCGGATTCCTTGCGGTTGGGCGATGAGGCCGACAGAAATAAGGTGATGAATTTCGTTATCTAAGGGAAAAATGAAAAGATTGTTTTTGATTTTATTGGTTACGGGATTTCTTTTGGCGAAGGGCACAGCGGCTCTTGCCGGCGAAAGGTTGTCAGGGTCGCTGACTGTTTCCGGCGCGTGGGCGATCTATCCGACGGCGGTCGCGTGGGCCGAGGCGTTCCAGAAAAAATATCCGGGTGTGCGGATCGATATTTCCGCCGGCGGCGCGGGTAAAGGCGCGGCGGATGCCATCACGGGGTTGGCGGATATCGGGATGGTCTCGCGTGATCCCGACCCGGCGGAGCTGCGAAAAAATATCCAGCCCGTGTACATCCTCAAGGATGCCATTTTTCCCGTTATTAGCGAAAAGAATTTTTATCTTAAGGAACTTTCGGAAAAAGGCATTAAACGCCAGGCGTTGGCGGATATATATATTGACGGAACAGCGACGCGTTGGAGCCGGATTATTGAGGCGAAGGCTGATAAACCGATCCATGTGTATACGCGTTCGGATTCCTCCGGCGCGGCGGCCAGCTGGGCGGCTTATTTCGGAAAGAAGCAGGAGGACCTGCGCGGTGTCGGTGTGTACGGCGACCCCGGATTGCTGGATGCCGTCAAAAGGGACCCGGTCGGGATCGGTTACAGCAATTTTGGGTTTGTTTTTACCCGGGAAGGTCCAGTATTGCCGGGGCTCAAAGTCGTTGCCATCGATATGAACGAGAACGGCAAGGCCGATCCGGATGAGATCTGTGAAACACGCGCGCGGGCCGTCGCGGCCATTGCCGCGGGGCGTTATCCGGCCACGCGGAAGAATTATTTTTTTATCAGGAAGAACGCCGCCCCGCTCACCGGTGAATTCATCCGTTTTGTTTTATCGGAAGAAGGGGCCCGGATCGTTGACGAAGTGGGGGCGAGTTTGCCGCTTCTTCCCGCGGAACGTGACAAGATCTTGAAGGAGCTGCCCTAGATGGACATCCGTCATTGGAAAGATCTGCTGGCGCGGCGGTTGATGTTCCTGCTGTGTGTTTTTGTCTTGAGCCTTCTTTTTTGCATTGCTTGGGGATTGTATCATAAAGCCAGTCCCGTTTTGGCGGCCGGTTCCTGGCAAGCGATCTTGTTTTCGTCGGACTGGCATCCATCTCAAGGCCGTTTTGGACTGGCCGGTTTTATCACTGGAACGTTGTGGGTCACGGGATTGGCGGTTGTCGTGGCCGTGCCGTTAAGTCTTTTGACGGCGATCTTTCTGGCGGAATATTGCCCGGTACGGCTTCGCGATGTCATCAAGCCGGTGATGGAACTTTTGGCCGGGATCTCGCCGGTCGTTTACGGGGTCTGGGGCGTGCTCGTCGTTGTCCCTCTGGTCAGGGACCATTTGATGCCGTTTTTTAGCGGCCGTTTCCCGTTCTTTCCGTTCGCTTCGGATAATTACACCGGCTTTAGCGCTTTGGCCGGCGGGCTGGTGCTGGCGGTCATGGTGACGCCGTTCATGATCTCCCTGATGGAGGAGGTGATGCGCGGTATCCCCTTCGGCGTGCGGGAATCTTCCCTCGCGCTGGGGGCGACATCGTGGCAGACAACGAAAAAGGTCATTCTTAAAAAAGCCGCGCCGGGCATTGTGGCGGCCGTGATCCTCGGGCTTTCCCGCGCCATCGGCGAAACGATGGCGGTCTTGATGGTGGCCGGCTGCGCGCTACAGGGATTTCCGAGATCGATCTTTGATACTACCTATCCGTTGCCGGCCTTGATCGCTAACACTTATGGAGAAATGATGTCGGTGCCTTTGTACGACGCGGCGATCATGTTGGCGGCGCTCATTTTACTGATTATCACCGTCGTGTTTAACATGGCGGCGTGGGGAATCCTGCTCCATCTGGAACGGAGAGAAACATAGTGGACAAACGCAAGGTCGAAGAATATATATTCAAGGTCCTGATGCTCGGGGCGGTATTGATCGTGATCGGGAGCCTGGTCTTTATTTTAGCGACGATCCTTGTCAAAGGGCTTCCCACGCTAAGCTGGGAGATGATTACGAAAACTCCGCAGGGCGGCTATTACATGGGCAAAGGCGGCGGGATCCTCAACGCGCTCCTGGGGTCATTGCTTTTAGGGATCGGCGCCACCATCCTGGCGGCGGCGGTCGCTTTGCCTATCGTGTTTTATTTGAACCTTTATTTACGCCGCAGATCCCGCTTCGCCCTGGCGGTCAGGTTTTTTCTCGACGTGCTCTGGGGTATCCCCTCGGTTGTCTATGGCGCTTTTGGTTTTACGCTGATGATCTTTTTCGGACTGCAGGCCTCACTTTTGGCCGGGATGATCACGGTCGCGCTTTTGGTCCTGCCGATCATGGCCCGCGGCATGGATGAAGTTTTGAAGATGGTCACTTTTGAACTGCAGGAAGCTTCTCTGGCGCTGGGGGCGACGCGTCTGGAAACGGCGGGTAAAGTGATCTTCCGCCAGGCGTTCCCGGGGATTTTGACGGCGGTCTTGATGGCCTTCGGCCGCGGGATGAGCGACGCGGCGGCGGTTTTGTTTACGGCCGGGTTTACGGATTCGCTCCCTTATTCATTGTTCAAACCCGTAGCGACGCTGCCTCTGGCCGTCTTTTTCCAGCTGGGCACGCCGTTCCCGGAGGTCCAGTCGCGTGGTTATGCCGCGGCGCTGATCTTGACGGCGATCGTTTTTTCTTTGAGCATTCTGGCCAGGTTGATCACCAGAGGCATGAACAAGCATGTTATTAAATAGGCCGTCCGCCCAATTTACATAAAATTTGGCGAGACGAGCCTCGCCATTTCCTCTCTAAAGGGAAATGACGTAAATGGCGGGAGCAAAGCATGGCGAGCGAAGTAAGTCAAAATCATATTCGGGTACGCGACCTGTCAGTGCGTTATGGGTCGACGCGGGTATTGAACAATATCTCCATTGATATCCCGGACAAGAAGATCACGGCGATCATCGGGCCATCGGGCTGCGGGAAAACGACGTTGTTGAAATCTTTTAACCGTTTGATCGATCTGCAGGAAGGCGTGAGCGTCAGCGGGCAAGTTTTTGTCGATGATGAGGATATCTACGACCCCAAGACCGAGATCACGCATTTAAGAAAACGCATGGGGTTGTTGTCGCAAAGACCCCAGGTATTACCGATGTCCATTTATGAGAATGTCGTTTACGGGTTGCGCGTTCACGGCGAGAAAAGCAAGGAAAAGTTGAACGCGGCCGTTGAGCGGTATCTCAAGGAGGCGCACATGTGGCATGAGGTCAAAGACCGTCTGCACACTTCGGCCGCGAAGTTGTCCATCGGCCAGCAGCAGCGTTTGTGTTTAGCGCGCGGGCTCGCCGTCGGGCCGGAGGTGATCCTGGGGGACGAACCGACCTCGGCGCTCGACCCCATCTCCGCCGAGCAGATCGAACAGCGTTTTCTCGCGCTTAAAGATAAGTACACGATCGTTTTGGTCACGCACATCCTGCGGCAGGCGCGGCGTTTGGCCGACTATGTGGTATTTTTGTATCTGGGAAACCTGATCGAACACGGCCCGGCGGAAGAAGTGTTGAACAACCCCAGGTATGCCAAGACCAAGGCTTACCTGGAAGGCAGATTCATCGAAGAGCCGGAAATCGAGAAGGAGCTGGATCTCATCAAGTTGACCTTCCCGGAATCGCTGAAGGCGCTGGAAAAAGTGTTCAAGGAGCTTAAAGTGGGACAGGTATTGCGTATTGTGTCCGGGGAGAAAAATTTGCAGGGACTGATCAGATCGCCCCTGGTAGCCCAACATACCGTTCTGGAGATCAAAAAACGGGATGCCCTGACATCTGAAGTGATTATGCAAAAGAATGAGGGGGGATACTCGATTTAAATGATCATGGGGATTAAGTTGAAAAAATTTATCGACGCGATACAATGTGGGCAGGAGGCGTGAATCGGATATGTCCCGGTTTATAAAATTATTTTTGGCAGTGGTCCTTTTATCAGGTTTTGGGCAGACGTTTGTTTTGGCCGCGCCAAAGTCGGATAAATCGGATAAAGATAAAAGGGAAGGGGAAGTCCCTCCCTGGATGGAAAATGTGGACCGGGGCGGAGGGAGCACATATCTGGTCCCCAAAGGGGCGAAGATAGAGGAAGTCACTTCCGGGTTTGTGAAGGTCGAGCCGCCCGCTGAATATGTGGCCCGTCAGGTTTATGAAATGGACAAACGTCAGGCCGCCATGGAGAAAGAATTGGTGACAATCAAAAATGAGTTGGTGGAATTGCGCGAACAGTGCGCGCTCCAGCAGCAATCTCCCAGCGACAAAAATCCCTAGAACGGTTTTAATGATCAAAATCCGTGCCGGACAAGCAGCGTGATGGTGCGGAAATTTAGGTGCGGAAATTTATCGTTGCCCTCCCGGCGCTCCCCGGCTATAATGACCGGTCGAGGTGTTGCTTTTCATTATCCTCGACTGGTCATCCTGAAGCCCGAAGGGCTGAAGGATCTCAGGAGATCCTTCCTCGCTTCGCTCGTCAGGATGAGGGGGCGAATGTGGGAAAAACATCTCGCCCCCTCATTTAATACCGATGAACAGAAAGGAAGCAGAGATGACCGTTGCGCATGTCACTGATAAAAATTTTGAGGCCGAAGTGCTCAAATCCAATCTGCCGGTTCTAGTGGATTTTTGGGCCGAGTGGTGCGGACCATGCCGGATGATCAGCCCTATTGTGGAAGAGATCGCGAAAGACCTCCAGGGTAAATTGAAAGTGGCGAAAGTCAACGTCGATGAGGCCCAGGAACTGGCCGCCCGGTTTAACATCATGTCGATCCCGACGCTGCTTATTTTTAAAAAAGGCCAACCCGTTGAGCAGATGGTGGGGGCGATGTCGAAAGATCAGTTGTTGACGCGGATTAATACGCAATTGTCATGAGTAGAAACAGAGAAGTAAAGAGGCAAGAAGCAGAGAAAATAAAAAATCTTTGCTTCTTTGATTCTCGCATCTTGCTTCTTACTGAAGAAAGAATGTTATTATGCTCATTCAATTTTGCAAGTCAAAAATAGCCCACGCGACCGTGACCGAGGCGGAACTGCATTACGAGGGCAGCATCACCATCGACGAAACTTTGATCAAGGCGGTCGGCATTATTCCAGGCGAACGGGTGGAAGTCCTTAATATCAACAATGGCAACCGGTTTGATACTTATGTCATTGCCGGCAAGGCCGGTTCAGGTGTCATTTGTCTTAACGGCCCGGCGGCCCGGTTAGGGGTGGTCGGCGACCGTGTCATTATTTTAAGTTACGCGTACATGACCCCGAAAGAAGCGAAGACAGCCAAGCTTCGGACCGTTCATGTGGATGCCAAAAACAGGATCAAGAAGTAATTGTTCTGCCTCCCGCTCGATCATCATTCATGACTGCCGCGCCGCTTAAAATCAGATTATACGGAGACCCTTGTCTGCGCAAAAAATCCGTTCCCGTCATTTATGTCGGGCCGACGGAACAATCTTTGCTCCAGGCCATGCTGGCCGCCATGCGTGAGCACAAGGGGGTCGGATTGGCCGCTCCCCAGGTCGGGGTTAACCAGCAGATTTTTATTGCGGATATTGGTGACGGGCCGTTGGCCTTTATTAATCCCAGGATCATCAAAAAATCCGGCGTTGATGTCATTGAGGAAGGGTGTTTGAGCATCCCCGGCGTGACGGTGATGGTCCGGCGTCCGGAAAGAATCGTCGTGCGTTATATCGATGAGAACAATCAACCCCATGAAAAGGTTTACGATGAAATGATGGCCCGGGTCATCCAGCATGAAGTGGACCATCTCGACGGGAAACTGATCGTCGATTACGCCGGGATCAAGGAAAAGATCAAACTGCGCGCGCAGCTTAAGGAACTTGAACGCCGGCAAAAAGGGATTGAATAATGGCTTGTCTTCTGGAAGACAACGCCGGGACAGTCGTTACTCCGTTGCCGTCATGGTTCAAGCAGGGTCTTCCGGACATGGCGAAGGTCCGGGAAATGAAAGGTTCGTTTCGCCGGGCGGGACTGCACACCGTCTGCGAAAGCGCGTTGTGTCCCAACCTGGGCCAATGCTGGGGACATGGTGTCGCCACGTTCATGATTTTGGGTGAGATATGCACGCGGGCGTGCCGCTTTTGCGGAGTCAAGACGGGGCACCCCGCGCCCGTTGATCCGCGGGAACCGCGTCAGGTTGCCTTGGCCGTCCAACGGCTTAACTTGCGCTACGTCGTCGTCACTTCGGTCGCCCGTGATGATTTGGCTGATGGAGGGGCGGGCCAGTTCGTCGAAACCATCCACGCCATTCGCTCTCTGATGCCGCGGACCAGGAACGAGGTTTTAATTCCCGATTTTTCCAATAAGACTGAATTTTTGGAGCAACTCGCGGCGGCACGCCCGGAGGTCATCAGCCACAATATGGAAACCGTGCGCCGCCTATCGCCTGACGTTCGTCCCCAGGCGGATTACGATCGGTCGATGGCGGTGTTAGGGAATCTCAAGAAACTCGCTCCGTCAGCTTTTATCAAATCAGGATTTATGGTCGGGTTGGGCGAAACTGATGAAGAGATCACGGAATTGATGCGTGACCTGGCCGCCGTGGGATGCGATATGCTCACCATCGGACAGTACCTCGCGCCGGGCAGAAAAAGGCGGTATCTGCGTGTCCAGCGCTTTGTCCCGCCGGAGAAATTTCAAGAGTACAAAATCATCGGCCGGGAACTAGGGTTCTGGCACGTCATGAGCGCTCCCCTGGTGCGCAGTTCTTACATCGCGGAAGAAGGTTATCGCGAGTGTTTTGAAAAATCGGTAAATGGTGGATAGTTAATGGTCAATGGTGTGAAAAACGCGGTTTCGTTTCTGGTACGTGTCCTGCTAAGCGGCGGGCTGTTGTGGTATCTTTTTTCGAAGATCGACTTGGGCCGGATATGGGAGATTTTGCGCGGCGCGCGCCTTGAATATCTGGTTTATGCCGGTTTTATTTTTTTCGTCGTTAATCTTGTCCTTCTCGCGCGCTGGTTTATCTTCATCAAGGCTTTGGAAGTCACTTCCCCCGCGCGGGACGTCGTGCGGTATTATTTCGCCGGGCTGTTCGGCAACCTTTTTTTGCCGAGCACCATCGGTGGTGACATTCTCAAGATTTACGGCTTGTGCCGCAACAGCACCCAGAAGACGAGGGTCGTCGCTTCGGTCTTGCTGGATCGCTTGAGCGGGTTCGCGGCGATCGTGGTGGTTTCGGTGATGGCCTTTATCCTCGGATATCGGTTCCTGCGGGAGAGCATCATTGTGGTCCCGATCATCGGGATGGCTGTCCTGGCCGGGGGGTTTGCCTGCGTCTTGTTCAACGAAAAGCTCTACAGTTTTTGTTGCGGCATTTTTGCCAGATTACCGAAGGTCCAAAAGGCCTTGATGGGCCTTCATTATGATATCGCTTTGATGAAGGGCAAGCGCCGCGAGGGATTTAGCGCGATCGCCGTTTCCTGTTTGTCGCAGATCGTTTATGCCGTGTGCTGGTATCTGATCGCGCGCTCACTCTCCCAGGACGTTGACCTGATCTATTTTCTTATTTTTGTTCCTCTGACGTGTGTCGCGGCCTCGTTCCCGTCGATCGGCGGACTTGGCGTGCGGGAGATCGGGGCCGTCTATCTTTTTGGCAAGATCGGCGTGAGTTCGGAGATCGCGGCCGGTATTTCACTTGTTAACTTTGTATTCATGGTCCTGATCGGGCTGCTCGGCGGGCTTAGCTATGTCCTTACATTATCTTCTGGACGGGTACAACATCATCCATCAGATGCCTCTGCCCTCCGGGGCCCTGAACAAACTTGAGGACCAGCGCCGGCATCTGGTCCAGTGGGTCGGGTCCCGCGCCCCGCAGGGGAGCTTGCGCAATACGGTTACGATCGTTTTTGACGGGAGATCGGATGTGTGGAGTCCGGGTGCGGCGTCATCCATCGGGGTAGTTTTTGCCCAGGGAGAGACTGCCGACGAGAAGATCATCCGGATGGTCGAAGAGGCGGAGCACAAAAAAAATATCGTTGTCGTGACGGATGACCGGTCTCTTCAGTGCTCGGTGCGCGCCCTGGGGGCGAAGGTCAGCGGCGTTCAGACGTTTCTGGAGCAGGGGACATCCCCCCGTCCCACCCGCCCCGAATCGGGTAAAAATATTTCCAAAACCCTGGAACATGAGATCACCTCTGAATTCGCCCGGATCTGGATTGAGAAGAAAGAGGATAAAAAGGCATGAAGGCGCTGATCGATTGGGGAACAGGATATGTCGCGCGTTCGGGGAGCGCGGTGTGTTTTCTCGGTGAAATTATCGGGCACATCGCCCGGGGACGTATCCGCTGGCCGGAAGTTCTCAAGCAGATGTATGAGCAGGGCATCCAGTCGGTGATGATCATCGTCCTGACTTCGCTCGCTTCCGGCGCGGTTTTGGCCTTGCAGGGTTACACGGCGATGGTACGTTTCGGCGCCAAGGAATATATCGCGCATCTGGTCGGACTTTCTCTGGTGCGGGAACTCGGCCCCGTTTTTACCGCGCTTATTTTTTCCGGCAAGGCCGGGGCAAGGATCACGGCGGAATTGGGCACGATGAGCGTCAACGACCAGGTGCTCGCCACCCGCACGCTGGGCGTCGACCCGGTCGAATTTTTGGTCGTCCCGCGGATGGTGGCCTGTTTTCTGGTCTTGCCCATCCTGACGATCATCGGCGAGATTGTGGGGATCGCCGGCGGCTATTTTATCGCCACCCTGGAGGCCGGTATCCCCGGCACGTTCTATATCAACCAGACGATCAAGGCGATCCAGTATGTTGATTTTTGGGGAGGATTTGCCAAAGTGTTCTTTTTTGCCGTCATCATCGGGTGGATCTGCTGTTATCAGGGATATTCCACCAAAGGCGGTTCGCTGGGAGTCGGCCGGTTCACTACCAAGGCGGTTGCTTTTTCCTATATTTTTGTTATCTTGTCTAATGCGGTATTAACCAAGGTCATACTGACATTGTGGGGATAGAATGAGAGTCTTTGGTCTTTTGTCTTTAGTCTTTAGTCTGCTGTTTCTGGCGGGTTGCGTCACCCGGACGGGCAACGTGGGCAATCTTCAGAGTTTTTCGGCGCCGGCGCTCGAAGCGAAGTGGATCCGCGACGGCGAGCCCATCGAATTCGAAGAGGCATTATGGTACCCGGCCGATGGCATCGAAGGCTTGATGGATTCCGAGGTGTATCATGTCGGTGAGTATAAAGGCACGCAGGTTTTTATCGACAAGCTCGATGTGCGTCCGTATGAACGTCTTTATACCAAGTACGGGAAAAATCAGTTCCGCTATTTCGAGAAGGAGAAACAGCCGTGATCCAGGNNGAGCGGGAACTTTTGGGGTTGCGTAAGGACATCGGTTACTTGTTCCAGGAGGGGGCGCTGTACGATTTTATGAACGTTTTTGAGAACATCGCTTTCCCTTTGAGGGAGCATACCGTTTTCGATGGAAAGATTATCCGGGAAAAAGTCGAGAATATTTTGAAACTGATCGGGTTGGAAGGGGCCGGGGGGAAGTATCCGGTCGAGTTAAGCGGCGGTATGAAAAAACGCGTGGCCCTGGCCCGGGCGGTCATCCTGGATTCCAGGATATTGCTGTGCGATGAACCGACCTCGGGGCTTGATCCGTTGCGCAGCCGGGACATCTCGGATCTGATCCGCGACGTGGCGCGCAAACTGCACTGCACGACGGTCGTCACTTCCCATGACATCCAGAATTCGTTGCGCATCGCCGACCGTCTGGCGCTTTTGCAAGATGGCCGGATCGCCGCCGTGGGCACGCCGTCGGAATTCAAGGCCTCCAACAATGTGTTCGTAAAGGAGTTCATCAGTTAATGGAAAAAAAGGAACTGACCAAAGAGTTGCTGGCCGGATTATTTTTCTTTCTGGGCATATTTCTCCTGGTGACGTTTGTCATTATCCTGGGGGGCAATAAGGGGCTGGCCCAATCCAAATTTCAGGTCACTGTGTTTTACCGCAATGTTGGCGGGTTGATGGAGGGCGCGCCGGTACGCCTGTCCGGTGTTAACGTCGGTACGGTGGACAACGTCGAATTCCTTAACCAGGAGTTCGACGGCCGCCGTGTTGAGGTGACGCTCAATATTCTTTCGCAATACCGAAAACAGCTGGAGAATAATTTGCGCTTTACGATCCAGACGGAAGGGATCTTGGGAGAGAAATTGATCGAGATCGATGTCCTGCGTGAAGGGCCGAAGGCCGATCTGAAAAATCCCGTTATCGGGGAGGACCCGCTGGATGTCGAGGACATGGCCGAGGTCTTCGCCAGGGCGGCTGAATCGTTTACCAAGACCGCCGATCAATTGAGCCAGATCGATGTCGTCGGGCTTAGTAGCGTCATGGAAGACAGTTCACAATCTCTCTTGATCACTTCCCGCGGGATCAACGAGGTCATGGATGAATTGCAGGAGATCACCAAAAAAACCAAACGTTTGCTGGACCGCGTTGAACAGAAAGTGATAGACGGAAATTTGTTTAAAGTGTTTTAGTGGCGTTTCCGTCTGCCAGCCCCAAAGCCGGTAAGTTTATCCATGGATAAGAAAGGATGTGCCGCATGTTTGTCTTGAGCAATTTTGTGATCGCCTTTGCCCGGGTGGTTGAACTTCTCCTTTCGATCCTTTATTGGCTCATCCTGATCCGGGCGTTGGTCAGCTGGGTGAACCCGGACCCTTTTAATCCGGTCGTCCAGTTTCTGAACCGCACGACCGAACCGATCTTGCAGCCGATCCGCAGGCTTTTGCCGCCGATGGGCATCGATATTTCGCCGATCATCGCTTTTTTGGCCATTATTTTTCTGAAATCATTTTTGGTGGCCACGCTGTTCGATCTCGGTATGCGCTTGAGGTGATCGGCAAATTAGTCTTGAAAATCGTTTATAAAGTATATAAGATGGCAGAATTAAAATGGAGGAAGGTTGTTTATGCTGGACAAGATGAAACAGTTGATGGAGATGAAGCGGCAGGCCGACGTGATCAAGCGTGAACTCGACGCCGTGACCGTGGATGTTCAGGATGTCAGGGGGATCAGGATCACCATTAACGGTTCCCAGAATTTCAGGTCGATCGAGATCGATGAGACCCTTTTGAACGCCGCCAATAAAGCGCGGTTGCAGGCTGAACTGCTGCGCAGCCTCAATGCCGCCATCGCGAAATCCCAAGGTGTGGCGGCCCAGAAGATGAAATCCGTTTTACCGGGATTCCCGGGGTTCTGATTTTCTTGTTGTTTAATCGAAAGGAGTGCATTGTATGCCGTATGACCAGTCGTTGGACGTGGAGACATTCAAGGAAACGAAAGAATTCGAGAAAACGCGTGTCACCGTCGGGGTTTTTTCCTACAATGGCGGCGCCAAGAAGCTGCAATTGACCCGGGAAAACCTGGACCAGAACGAACAATGGCGTTTTGCCAAGCTGGGGCGTATGACCAAAGAAGAGGCCCGGGAGATCATCCCCATCATGCTGCGGGCCGCTGAAAAGATGTAAGAGGATTCCTTATGACGCACGGAATTTACTTGACGCGAGCCGGTTATCAGAAATTGCATGATGAGCTGGAAAGTCTTCAAAAACAGCGGCGCCAGATAGCCAAGGCCATTGGCGAGGCCCGGTTGCAGGGAGATATTTCCGAGAACGCCGAATATGACGCGGCCAAAGACGCCCAGGCGCATAACGCGGCCAGGATCGCCGAGCTGGAGGCCAAGCTGGCGGCGGTGAGGATCATCGAGGATGAAGACATCCCGTCCGATAAAATTTTTATCGGCGCTGTCGTAACCCTCAAGGACGTCGATTCGGGGGAACAGCTGGAATACACGATGGTTTCGCCTGAAGAAGCCAGCTACGAGGAAAACAAGCTGTCCATTTATTCTCCCGTGGGCAAGGGGTTGATGGGCCGCAGCGTCGGGGAAGAGGCGCAGATCAAGGTGCCGGCGGGCGTGCTGAAATACAAGATCGTGAGCATCAAGCGTCCGAAATAGGGTTCGGGGGACAGGGTTTAGGGGTTAGAGGGAGTCGGCTTTGATCAATATCGGTGTTATCGGATGCGGACAATGGGGGCCCAACCATATCCGTATCTTCTCGCAACTTCCCAATTCGCGCGCCGTCATGTGCGCGGATCTGAGCGGACAGCGCCTGAAAACAATCCAGGAGAATTTTTCGCGCGTTAAAACAACAACGGATTATAAGGATATCCTCAAGGATACGGATATTCATGCCGTTTGTATCGCCTCTCCCACCAATACGCATTTTCATTTCGCCAAGGAAGCTTTGGAGCACGGCAAACACGTGTTTTGCGAAAAACCGCTGGCTCTGAAGACGGAAGAATGCGCCCATCTCGAACAATTGGCCGCCCAAAAGAAAAAGGTCCTCATGGTCGGCCACGTATTTTTGTTTAACGCGGGGATCAGGCAATTAAAAGAATATATCCGTTCGGGCGAGCTCGGTCGTGTTCATTACGCCCACTCGACGAGGACCAACCTCGGGCCGTTCCGTTATGATGTGAGCGCGTTGTGGGACCTGGCGCCGCACGATATTTCCATTTTTAATTATCTCTTCGACGGATCTCCGGTAAACGTTTCGGCGCGCGGGCAGAAATGTTTGGGTACGGAGCGTGATGACCTGGCCTTTTGTTCCCTGGAATATCCGGGCAACGCGATCGCCAATGTCCATGTCAGCTGGATCGATCCCAGGAAAGTGCGGCAGATCACTATTGTCGGCGAGAAGAAGATGGTCACCTGGGACGACCTTGACGATGTCGGCCCGATCAAGCTTTATGACAAGCACGTCGAGAAGTCCGGCGCGTATTACCTGACTTACGGGGAGTTCAAACTTTTGTCGAAGGAAGGGGGGATCACGATCCCCAGGGTCGATCTTATCGAACCGCTGAAGACCCAGGACCAGTATTTTGTTGATTGTGTCGAGCGCGGCGTCCCGCCGGATCTCGCCGACGCGGGCAAGGGGCTCGATGTGGTCAAGACGCTGATCGCTCTGCAGAATTCCATTGAGCGTCAGGGGGCGTGCGTGGAGCTATAAATGAATTATTTCAAGCACAAGACAGCTTTGGTCGATAAAAAAGCCAAAATCGGCAAGGGCACCCGGCTATGGGCCTTTACGAATATTCAAGCCGGCGCGGTGATCGGGCGTGATTGTAATATTTGTGACGGCAGTTTTGTCGAAGACGGCGCGGTCGTGGGCGATCATGTGACCATCAAGCATCATGTGTCTGTTTTTGACGGGGTCACTATCGGCGACGGCGTTTTTGTCGGGTCAAACGTCGCTTTTATAAACGACCGGCATCCGCGAAGCAAAAAAAAGGATTGGGTGCTGGAAAAGACGGTCGTCGGCAAAGGGGCGACGATCGGCAGCAACGCGGTCATTATGTGCGGGATCAGGATCGGTGACCACGCTGTTGTGGGGGCGGGGAGTGTTGTGACCAGGGACGTTGCGCCTTTCGCGGTCGTATACGGTAATCCGGCCTCTGTCAAAGGATATGCCTGCCATTGCGGGCGCAAACTTGATAAAAGTTTAAAATGTTCGTGCGGAAAGCAATATTCAGAAGCCGACTTTAAAGTAAGAAGCGAGAAGCAAGAAGCGTTATGAACAAGATCCTCGTTTGCCCGGTTGCTTTCAATGAAAACGTCAAATTAAAAAGCGCGATCGAACGGTTTCTGAAAAGTCCCGCGAGGGACAGGGCGGATTATCTGGTCGTTGATGATGCCTCGACCGACGGGACGACCGGGATGATCCGTGGTTTCGCCGCGCGCGGGGTGCAGACGATCCGGCATGAACGCCGCAGCGGCGTCGGTGCCGCCATCCGTACGGCCATCAAATACGCTATTGGGCGGGGATACGAGATCCTGGTCATTATGGCCGGGAATGACAAGGACAATCCCGATGAGATTTTTCGCCTCGTTGACCCGATTGTCCGGGAAGGCCATGATTTTGTTCAAGGTTCCCGTTATTTAAGCCCCAACGGGGCCGGCGGCGATATGCCATTTTACCGGAAAGTGGCGACCCGTCTTCATCCGG
Organism: Candidatus Omnitrophota bacterium; assembly: GCA_003522725.1. GTDB lineage: Bacteria > Omnitrophota > Gorgyraeia > Zapsychrales > Zapsychraceae > UBA10015. The sequence goes on along the minus strand of DPIG01000006.1, from coordinate 6,684 downwards.
TGTTATTGTCGTTTTTTGTCGGAAGAATTTTAACCGACAGTACCAACGGCTTTCGGGCTTTTCGGTTATCGATATTCGAGAATAAGGCGATCAACATCGATCAGAAGTGGCTGGATCATTATGAGCTGGAACCGTATTTGTTGTACAAGGCCGTTACTCTCGGGTATAAATTCAAGGAGGCGCCGGTTACGAAGATCTATCCATCACAAAAGTTGGGGTACACAAAGATGCGTCCCGTCGTGGGGTGGTGGAGTATTTTAAAACCTGTCCTCTATTTGGGGTTAAGGATCAAAAGGTAAAGGAGAGAAACAATGTTTAAGAAAATGATATTGTTATTCCTGGCGTCAACGTTGGCCGGATGCACTTATGCCGGTGAGCGCGAGTTAAAGGATTATATCAACGAACCTTCGAGCATAGTCCAGGACCCGCATTTCGCGAATTATCAAGAAAAGCTCGACGCGGTTGAAAAAGAGTATCTGGAGAAAGAAATTACTTACGCGCAATATCTGGAACAAAAAACCGCCCTGGATGATCAATACAATAAAGAAGTCAAGGAGCGCGACGAAAAGATCGCGGGTGATGAGCCGGTGCGCGGTCAATGATGAAATTGTTCGGTAAAAATCCGGTGATGGAGCGCCTGCGGTCGAACCCGCAGAGCATCCACAAAATCTTTCTCCAGCCTGGCCTGCCGGAGGCCGCCTACATCTACAAGAAAGCCAAACAGCACGGGATCCCGGTCTTCGCGGTCCCGGGCGCGCGGTTCGCGAAGATCAGCAGGACCAGAAATACCCAGGGGGTCCTGGTGGATGTGGATGATTTCGCCTATGTCCCTTATGATGAATTGCTGGAAACCGCGCGGGAGAAAAAGCGCACCTTTATTTTTCTGGACGGCCTCAATGATCCCCAAAACCTGGGAGCGATCATCAGGAGCCTGGGCTGCCTGGGAGGGTTCGCCGTTGTTCTGCCCACGCATGATTCGGTCGGCGTCACGGAAGCCGTCTTGCGGGTCGCCTCCGGCGGGGACAACTACGTGCCCGTTGCCAAGGTCGCCAATCTGGCCAAGGCTGTCACGGCGGCCAAAGAAACCGGATACACCATCGCCGGGGCCGTGGTCGAAGGAGGGCAAAATTTGTTTGAAACCAGTTTACCGTATCCTCTGGGCCTGGTCGTCGGGTCGGAGCAGAAGGGGATCCGGGATGTTATCCGCAAGTATCTGGACTTGGAGTTGACGGTCCCCATGCCGATCAACACTCTTTCTTTCAACGTGGCGCACGCCGCAACTATTTTTTGTTATGAAATCACGAAACAAAAAAAAGTCACCAGATAAGAGCGGCAAAGCTGTTTTGAACGCCGTTAACCTTTTCGCCGAAGCGGGACTGCTTAAAAAGATCAAACGCAGCGGCTGGTGGGTCGCCGGGATCAAAGACCCCGAGAGCGTTGCCGAACATTGTTTCCGGTGCACCGTCATGGCCTATTACATCGCGCATCTGGAAAAGGCGGACGTCGCCAGGGTGATGATCATGGCGCTGTTTAACGACGTACATGAATCGCGCATCAACGATCTGCACAAGATGGGACATTTTTACATCGATTTTAAAGAGGCCGAAAAAATGGTCTTTAAAGATCAGGTCAAAGACCTGGACAGCTCCGTCAAGGGAGAGCTGGAGACCTTGCGCAAGGAATACGAAGCCCAGCGGACGAAGGAGAGTCTGGTTGCCCGGGATGCCGATATCCTTGAGTGCCTGCTCCAGGCCAAAGAATATTACGACCACGGCTATCTGAAGGCCGCGAAATTTTTCAAGACCGCGCCGGATCATTTGAAGACAAAAACCGCCCGGCGGTTATGGCGGGAGATCCGGCAATGGGACAGCAGCGCCTGGTGGGAGAAGGTAGTCAAATTTGAACGGTAATCAAGACTATAGACCATGGACTATCGACCATGGACTATGGATAATACGATGAGATTGTTTCGTTCTGTGCCAACCCGAAGGTCGATAGTCGATAGTCGATGGTCGCTGGTCGTCAGTTTTCTTCTTGCTCTTTTCTGCGTTCAAGGCTGCGCCACGATGTACAACCCCGCCACGGGCCGCGAAGAATTCATCATGATCTCCACGCCCTCGGAAGTCGCCATGGGCAAAAGCGTGCACGAAAGCATTATCCAGAAATATAAGCTTTCCAGGGATCCGGCGCAGATCGACAGGGTCCGCCGTATCGGTGAACGTGCCGCCAAGGTCTCCGACCGGCAGGATTATGAATATCATTTCTATCTTATCGAGGAAGACGAGATGAACGCCTTCACCACGCCGGGCGGCAATATTTACGTTTATACAGGTTTGCTGGAAAAGCTCGAGAACGACGATCAGGTAGCGTCGGTGTTGGCCCATGAGATCGGACATTGCGCCGCGCGGCATACGGTCAAGAAATTCCAGGCGGCGCTCGGGTATGATCTGATCAGCACGATCGCTTTGAACGCTATCGGCGAAGGCACTGCCCAGCAGATCGCGCAGTTGAGCTCCGGCGCGGTCATGAACATCGTTTTTTCCGCCTATGGCCGTCAGGACGAATACCAGGCGGACCAGTTGGGCATCAAATACATGTACCGCGCCTGTTTTGACCCGCGGGCCGCTGTTGAGACGTTCAAAATCCTGGAGGCCGGTTCCCAGGGCCCCGACGTCCCGCTTATCTTGCGCAGCCATCCTTTTATCTCTGACCGTATCCATATGGTCGAGGAAGAGATTAAATCTTTGGGAAGTAAATATGGGCCGAGTCCTTGCGTTATGGCCCGGTAATGATAAAATACTTCCATGAAACGTATCGGTATCGCCGCCAGCAAGATCAGCAAGGGGAATGTCCCCTTGTACAATCTGTACGTTGTCCTGATCTCCTGCCTGTTTTCCCTTTTTATCTTTATCGCGGCGGGGGCGACGATCGCCCTGGCGCTGATGCTCATCGGGTATGTCGGCACTGAGATCGTGGGCCTCGAATTTAAAAGAGACTGGTCCTTGATCATGATGGCCTGCATGGCGGTCTTGACAATCGTCGTCGCTTTGTTCAATATCTTCGCCATTGTGATCAACGTCAGGGTGTCCGGGACGAGCCCGCATCCGGACCGGGACAGAAAGAAGTAAACATGGAAATCCTGGATATCAATGAGTTTCTGGAAAGAGTTCAAAACGATAAAGGGCTTCTTTGGGAGCTGCTGGACATCTTTGTCGAGGATTTTGGGCAGAAAAGAACGCAGTTGCGTGAAGCCTTGCAGGGCCATGATGCCGCCCAGGTCAGAAAACTGGCCCATGCCATCAGGGGCTCTTCGGCGAATATATCGGCGCACCAGCTCGCCGCCGTCCTGGCGGAGCTTGAGAAAAAGGGCAAGGACAATGATCTCGGCGGCGCGGATGTTCTTCTGGCGGACATGGACAAGAAATTCGAAGCGCTGCTGGCGCGCGTCAGCCGCTTGAGAGAAGAGTTGAAGTGAGATGGTCCCCGCTTAAACAATTCACTTCCCTCCAGGTTTTTCTTCTTCTGTCCGTGCTGGGCCTCCTCGCTTACGGCCAGACCGTCACCTATCCTTTCGTCCACGATGAAATTCTTTCCATCCGGGATAACCCGCTGATCACACGTTTTGACTGGAACGAAATTATTCATGGCACCGGGACAGCCGTGCTCAAGAGCGGAGGGTCATCCGCCCTTAACGCCTATTACAGGCCGTTACTGGAGCTGTTTTATAGAATCGAATACGCGCTTTTCGGGTCGAATCCCGCCGGGTGGCATCTTTTAAACATCCTTTTTCATATCGCCAATAGTTTCCTTGTCTACGGGTTAATGAACATGTTGTGCGATCATAAGAAGGGCCTTGCGTTCGCCGTAGCGGTCCTGTTCTTGCTTCATCCGGTCCAGAGCGAAGCGGTCGCCTGCATATCGGGGATCTCGAATCTGCTGTTCGCGTTTTTTGTTTTGGCGAGCCTTTGTTTTTATCTGAGAAACTCCATAATATCCCGTGTTTTATCGTTACTGGCCTTCGCGCTGGCCCTTCTTGCCAAAGAGCAGGCGGTCGTCCTGCCCATTTTGATTGTTTTGTTGGAAATGATGTCTCCGTCATCGTCACCGCGCCCTTTGACCCCCCGGGCCGTAAGGATCGGCGGTTATTTTGTAGTCTTGATAATGTATTTTCTGGTACGCGAAATTCTCCTTCCCGAAGGCGCCATGCCGGCGGTCGCGCTTGATCATGAATTGTTTTTGCGCGCCCTGTCGATCCCGCGCACGGTGCTGATGTATCTGGGGGCCATCTTCTTCCCCCACGATCTGCATTATTACCGGAATGTGGATATTTTACGGCCCAATGGTGTTTCGATTGGGATATTTTTGGTTGTCTTTGCCGCGGTCGTAGGGATCATCCTCAAGGCTCCCCGACCCCATCGGCGGTTGCTTCTTTTGGGAGCTGGATGGTTCGGCATAACGTTACTTCCTGTTTTGAATATCGTCCCGCTTATCAATGAATATTCTTTGATATTGACCGCCGAACATTTTCTCTATCTCCCTTTGTTCGGTGTTCTCCTGTTTGTTTTGGGGCTTGGTGATTTCTTCTTGATCGGGATGCCGGAGCGCCGCAGGAGTTTCCTGGCCAAAGGAGGCGTTGGTCTGCCGGTGGTACTTTTTCTGGCAATGACCCTGCGGCAGAATGCCTGTTGGGCCGGGGAAATCCCCTTGTTCGAATGCACAGTCCGTTTTGAGAAAGATTTCGGCCGCGCGCACATTTTGTTGGCCAAGGCGTATTACGCAAACGGCCGGTATATCAAGGCCATTGAAACGTATCGCAGGGCTTTGACGATCATGGACGGCTATCTTGTCAAAGTGGGGCCGCGGCCGGTCGCGTCCGTTTATCTGGGGTTTATCAAAGAGATCCATTTTGACCTGGCGCATTGTTTCGAGGGCCTCGGCGATTATCAGGAAGCGGTCAACTGGTACTTGAGAGCTTTGGTTATTGATCGTAATGACGCCGCTGTGCATAATAATCTGGGAGTCGGTTATATAAATCTGGGCGATAAGGAAAAGGCGGCGGCGCATTTCAGGGAAGCTGTCGCCCTGGATCCCCAATCCGTTGGTGCCCGGGAAAATTTGGAAAAATTGTTGCGCTTCCAGGGCTCCGGAGGGGAATAAGGGGATGAACTTTACCACTTTTTTTATTATCCTGGGCATTGTTTTTGTCGTTGTCCTTTTGGGGATGCTGATCCTGATCCCCACCACCCAGAGGCCGCAAAAGAAAAAAAGAAAGGCGCAGGACGAGACGTTGTCCGCGCCTAAAACGGAGCAGGAGACCATTTTGAGACTGCAGAAAAGTATTCAATCTCTGCGTAACGAAATCACGGCCGTGGAACAGCGGGAAAAGACAAGTCAACAGGAATTGACTGTCGAAAAGGTCAAGGTCAAGAAACTGCAGGAGAAATTGTCCCAGGAGCGGGAATGGCACGCGCGGGAACAAAAAGAACTGGATAAGAAAGCCAGGGAGTACCAGCAGCTTAAAGACGAATTGTCCAAGGTCCAGGAGCAGTTTAACTGGGATCACGCCGAGAATATACGACAAAAGCAGCAGATCGGGGAACTAAAGAAAGAACTGGAAGGGCTTCACAGCGGCCGCCGGGGGGCGGAATCCGAGATCGCCCAGCTCAAGGCGAAGCGCGAGAATGACCGTCAAGAGATCATGGACTTGCGCAAGGAGAGCATGGAATTGAGCAAGAAAAAAGAGGATACGAAGTGGATCGCCAAGACGGACCATGACAAACTGCAGCAAACCTTGAGGGAAAAAGAGAAAGAGCTCGAGCGGATCAAACGGGAATCCAGTAAATAATGTGTATTCTTTGAAAGTTAACTTGACAGTTTTAATTGAATGTTAGGTTATCCGGTAATCCGGTTATCCGTGACTGTGGGGTATCCGGATACCCGGTTATCCGGTTTTCCTAGTCCCGGGTTTCCAGATCTCCGGATTCCCGATTTAATCATGTTCTCCAATCGTACCAACTGGCCGTTATCTTCCAACCGCATCGCCGGGGCCCTCGATCAGCTTAAAAAGGCGAATGTCCCTATCATTGATTTGACCGAATCCAATCCTACCTGTTGCGGATTCGCTTATCCTTCCGAAAGAATTCTCCGGCCGCTGGCCTCCGACAAGAATTTGCGTTACGATCCCCAGCCGCAGGGTTCCCTTGAGGCCCGCGCGGCCGTTGCCAGTTATTATAAAAGCCAAGGACACGATGTTTCTGTGGAGCGAATATTTTTGACGGCCAGCACCTCGGAAGCGTATTCCTACTTGTTCCGGTTGCTTGTCGACGCCGGGCAAGAGGTCCTTTTCCCACGGCCCAGCTATCCGCTTTTTCAGTTCCTGGGGGATTTAAATGACGTGATGTTAAATTTTTATCCCCTTGTTTATACTAACCACTGGGCTATCGATTGTTCACAACTGGAAGCATCTATTCAACCCGGCACAAAAGCCATTGTTTTGGTCAATCCCAATAATCCGACGGGGTCGTTTATTAAAAAGGATGAATTGTCCGCCTTGAACCGCATTTGCCGGACAAAGAATATTCCGATTATTTCTGATGAGGTTTTCGCGGACTTCGGGTTCCCGGGCGTCAAAGATACAGTCAGCCTGGTGAACAACGACGCTGTCCTGACGTTTGTTTTGGGAGG
>DPIG01000023.1 GCA_003522725.1 Candidatus Omnitrophota bacterium | reverse complement strand
CCTGCCGCTTTTCATCTTGCCGCGGTCAAGAGGAGTCTGTATAATAAACAACAACCATGCCTGATAAAATAATCATAGTCTTTATATTAGGGGCGGCGATATCGCTGGCGCCCTTTGACGTTCATGCCCGGACCGACGACGCGCCGGCCGAGGAGCCGGCGGGACCGGGGTCGCTGTTTGATCCCGATGAAGGTTCCAGCGAGCTGCGCGTGGTCAAAGAGCAAATCCAGTCCCAGTTGCGGCGGAACGAGGAACTTGTCCCGCAGGCGGAGTCATTGAAGCGCGAATTTCTCGACCTTCAGGAAAAAGTCAGGCAATCCCGTGCCGCGGCGGTGGCGGTGGAGAAAAAACAGGCCCGTGGCCAGGAAGGGTTGGGACAAAGGATAAAGAAGGCGACGCAACCCGGCCAGCCGCAAAGCCTGCGGCTGTTACAATCTTATGATATGCAATATCAGGAAAAACAACTTGAGATCGAGCTAAGGCTCCGGGAGCTGGCCTTGCGGGAAAAACAACAGGCGCGCGACCGTCAGATTGCCGAAATGCGGAAAGAGCTTGAACAGAACACAATCGAAGAAGGACGGCTGGCCGGCGAAGCGGAAGAATTAAAGAAGCAAAGCGGCGGGCCCGGTTATGAACTGGAATTCTTGAAACAGGAAAATATTTTGCTGGAAAATCAGTTAAGGCTTCTTAAAACGTCGCCGGAATTTGCCATGATGGGACAAGGCCTGGGGGAGCTTCCAGGGGCAGTCTGGCAGAGCATCCGTCAGAAGGAAGCGCGAAGGGAACAGCTTCAGCGCGAGATAGCGCGGCTGGAGATGGAGCTAAGATCTTCTTCCACGGACGACAATCTTTTTCTTTTTGAGGCGCAATTTCGCGGATCCGTGGAGCGGCTGGAGAAAGAAAACAAGGGTCTGAAAGACCGGATATCTTCGTTTAAGAAGAAGATTCAGAAAGAATAGGGGAAGGCCGCCTCGCCCACCAAAATCTATGATTTTGGTGAGGCGGGCGAGCCTCGTCCAGCCAGGGATCATGGCGGGAGAAAAATGACGGGAGTCGGTGATGGATGAGATATTGGAGATATTATCAAAGGACGCCCGGATCAGCCCGGCGGAGATCGCGAAATTGACGGGAGAAAACGTCGCGTCGGTCAAAAAGGCTATCGCGAAGTACGAGAGAAACGGGACGATCCTCAAATACAAGGCCGTGCTCAACCACGATATGGTCAAAGAGTCGGGATCCGTGGTGCGCGCGCTCATTGAAGTCAGCGTCACGCCGCAGAAAAATGTCGGGTTTGATTCCATCGCGGAACGGATCTACAGTTTTCCCGAAGTGACGAGCTGTTACCTGCTTTCGGGGGCGTATGATCTTTTATTGGTCGTCGAAGGCGAGAATATCCACACGGTCGCCAATTTCGTGGCCTCGAAACTTTCACCCATGGAGAACGTCCGAGGCACCACGACGCATTTTCTCCTCAAGAAATACAAGGAAGACGGGCAGGTCCTCAAGAAGCAGGCGGGGACGAAGAGGTTGAATATCTCGTATTAATTGGTAAAGGTAATGATGCCCGTATCGTTTAGAGGTTACGGTTACGTAACCATAGCCAAATAACGAAACGGGCTTCGTAGCCTTAACCGTTACCGTCACGCAGAAAGTTTAGATTTCTTATGATAGAGATTTCAAAAAAGGTTGAACAATTAGCTCCCTCGGGCATCCGCGCGTTCTTTGACCTGGTGCTGGGGATGAAGGACGTGATCTCCCTCGGCGTCGGGGAGCCGGATTTTGTCACGCCCTGGCATATCCGCGAGAAGGCCATCTTCTCCCTGGAGCAGGGATACACGTCGTATACCTCCAACAAGGGGATGCCGGAATTGCGCAGGCAGATCGCCGCTTTCCTTAAAACACGCTACGGGATGAATTATGATTTCGACGAGGAGATCCTCATTACCGTCGGTGTCAGCGAGGGCCTGGACCTGGCGATGCGCGCCATCCTTAACCCCGGGGACAAAGTCCTGGTGCCGGAACCCGTGTATGTTTCGTACCGGCCGGTCGTTGAGCTGGCCGGCGGGAGAGCCGTTATCTTGAAAACGGGCATCGAAAACGGATTTAAGCTTACTCCCCGGCAGATCGGCAAGGCCTGCGGCAAAGGCGTCAAGGCGCTGATGATCAATTATCCCTGCAATCCCACCGGCGCTTCTTACACGCGAGCGGAGTTGCAGGCCATCGCCCAGGTCGCTAAAAAGAATAAATTGCTGATTATCAGCGACGAAATTTACGACGAGCTGACCTACGATTTCGACCATGTCCCGCTGGCTTCTTTGAAGGGGATGAAAGATTCTGTGTTATATTTCAACGGTTTTTCCAAGGCCTACGCGATGACGGGTTTTCGCATCGGCTGGGTCTGCGGGCCCGCGAAGGTGGTAGCGGCCATGACGAAGATCCATCAATACACGATGCTCTGCGCGCCTATTACGGGCCAGGTGGCCGCGCAGGAGGCTTTGAAAAGCGGATTGAAAAGCGTGCAGGAGATGAAGTCGGAGTACAAGAGGCGGCGCAATTACATCGTGCGCGCTTTAAACGAGATCGGTCTGGAATGCCACATGCCGCAGGGCGCGTTCTATGTTTTCCCGTCGATCAAAAGTACCGGCGAGACGTCGATGGCCTTCGCGCAGAACCTTTTGCGAAAAAAGAAAGTGGCCCTGGTGCCCGGGACCGCGTTCGGGCCGTCGTGCGAGGGGCATGTGCGCATTTCGTACGCCTCCGCTTATGACAGCCTTAAAGAAGCCGTCAGCCGGATCAATAATTATTTAAACAGTGAGAATGGTCAAGGGTCAAGGGTCAAGGAACAAGGGAAAAAACCTTGACCCTTGTTCCTTGCGACCGCAGGGAGTCCCTGAGGGACTACTTGCCCCTAATATTCATTCCAATGGAAAAAATATGAGTCATAAAAAGGAGATCGACGACGCGAGTTTCGAGATCCGGTTTTATGAGGGGATCCTGGGGAAGAGTCCCTGCTTCGTTGAGGTCCTCTCCGCGCTGGGGGATCTCTACACGCGTAACGGTTTTTATCGGCAAGGTCTGGACATGGATGAACGGTTATATCAGTTGCGTCCCGGAGACCCGGTCGTCCTGTATAACCTCGCCTGCAGTTATTCTTTGCTGGATGAAAAAGACAAAGCCTTCAGGGCGATCAAGCAAGCCATCCATTGCGGTTATGATGATTTTGAGCATCTTGAGGCGGACAATGATCTCAACAACCTGCGCGGCGACCGGCGTTTTACCCGGTACTTCGAGCGGATCAAAGCCAGGACGCGCTCTGAAGTCATAGATACGTGAGCATGGACCTCCTAGAAATTTTTCAGCCGTCCCAAACTTCCACGGGCGATCGCAATGCACTCCAGGAACACATCATCCCGATCCACCAATAAAAGAAAGTATATCCGCCTTAAAAGCATTCTCCCGGTTGAATTCCGGATCATCGGGCCTGCGGACTCTCCCTGGCAGCAGGGGTACACCTGTAACGTCAGCGAGGGCGGGATCTGTCTTGAAACGGTGCATCTCGACGCGGCGGTCCTTCATCAGATCGGTAAAACGGATATTGAGGTTGAGGTGTCGATGCGCATCCCGTTACACCGCCCGCCGGTCAAGGCCAGGGCGAAGATCGCCTGGTTCCGTCATCTTGACCTCGTTCGGCCGACAGGATCCCTTCGTGAGGAAAAGGCCCCCCATTACACGTTGGGGCTGCAGTTTACCGAGATCGCTTATGCCGATTGCGACCGGATGCTTGGCCAGGCGCGTTTGTTGAGCGTTTCGACGCACGTTCTCGCTTTGGCGGTACTGATCTTGTTTCTTGGTTTTGTCATCGTCGGGTTCTACAATTACCGCCTGCGGATCGATAATGAAAGATTGGTCGATCGTCTGGCGCGGGCCCAGCAGGAGGAGACGGGGATCCGGGACGCGATCGGGGAGATCAATCGGGAAAAGGAAATGCTCTCTCAACAAATGAAACAATACGCCGACGGCCTCGCCGGGGGCCGGCAATTGAGCAATGAGTATGAGCAGTTGGTCCAGAGGGAAGCGCGCATCACCGACAGGTTACGGCTTCTGGAACGCCAGAAAAGCGACATGCACCAGACGGTTGTCGAGCGCATGCATCAGTGGCTCAAGAACCACCAGAACCCCTTAACGGGGTTGATCCTTAGTTTTGAAGGCGATGTTGGGGTCATCAAGGATTGGGCGTTCATCTATGACCAGGCCCTGGCGGTCGATACTTTCCTTTTATTTGACAACGAGCGCGACGCCCGGCGGGTCCTTAATTTTTTCAAACGGAAATTGCCTCCGGCTCCGCCGGAACCAGAAAATTTCAAAGGGTTCCCCAACGCCTATTACTACGATTCGGGAGATATTGCCGAATATACCGTCCACTGCGGGCCGAACATCTGGATCGGGATCAGTATCCTGCAATACACCCACAAGACAAAAGACGATTATTACCTGCCGGTCGCGCGCGTGATCGCCGACTGGCTGATCACCATCCAGGACAAAGACCCGGAAGGCGGATTGAAAGGCGGCCCGGAATTTTCCTGGTTCTCCACCGAGCATAATCTCGACGCGTACGCGTTTTTCGGCATGATGCACCAGTTGACCCAGGAAGAGAAATATAAGACCGCCCAAAAGAAAATTTTGTCCTGGGTTAGAACTTACGCGATGATCCCGCACGGGAAAGATTATCAGTCGCCGCCGATCAACCGCGGCCGGGGCGATGCGACGATCGCCACCGACACCTTCGCGTGGTCGCTGGCGGCCCTTGGGCCCGAGAAATTAAAACAGCTGGGCATGGACCCGGAGGAGATCATGAATTTCGCCGAAGAGCATTGCGTCGTGAGGGTGAACTTCACGCGGCCCAGCGGCGTGCGGATCGAGGTGACCGGATTTGATTTCGCCCGATACGCCAACATGCCCCGCGGCGGGATGATCTCTTCCGAGTGGACCTCGCAGATGATCGTTTCCTATCAGATATTAAGCCGGTATTTTGCCCAAAAAGAACGTGTCATCCAGGCGGGTTATTATGCCGAAAAGGCGCGCGTTTATACGGGAGAACTGAACAAACTGATCATTGCCAGTCCGTCGGCCAAAGGACAGGGGGAAGGGTGCCTGCCTTACGCGACGCTGGAGAACGCCGACACGGGCCACGGCTGGAGTACGCCGTCGGGGACTAAAACCTGTTCGGTGGCCGGCACGGCGTACACGATTATGGCCATTAAACAATTCAACCCGCTGGTTTTAAATTAGAAGAGAATCCGCTCAAATGGCCCAACACCGTCGGTCCATCCTGATCATCATCCTGGTTTCCCTGGTCACCTTCGGAAACAGCGTGTCCAACGGCTTTGTGGGCGATGATTATATACTGGTCGTCGAAAATTCCTTCTATGATTCCTGGGGCAATTTCCCTGAATTATTCAGCCCGTCATACATCACCGAATCAGACGATGTTTTTAACAAGGACACCTACTCCCATACAGGATCGATCGCTTACCGGCCGGTCCTCTCGGCGACGTTCTTCCTCGATTATTGGCTCTGGCAACGCGTTGCCTTCGGATATCACCTTCACAATGTAATTTTACATGTCCTTAACGCCGTCCTTGTCTATTTTATCCTTTTTTTGATCCTTAAAGATCCGGCTTTGTCCTTGTTTGGCGCGGTTTTGTTCGCCGTTCATCCCTTAAAGTCCGAGGCCGTGTGCGCGATCGGCTACCGGGGGGACCTTCTGGCCGCGCTTTTCTTTTTGCTGGCGTTCGTGAGCTACATGCTTCGGGAGCGTTGCGGCGCCGGAACGCGAAAAGTCATCGAGGCCTTGTCGCATGTCGCGCTTTTTCTGGCCTTGTTCAGCAAGGAATCGGCGATCGTATTTCTCGGGATACTGGCGGCCTATGACGTGTTGGTGAAGAAAGAAAAAACATTGGATGTCCTGAAACATTTTTACGGCCGGTATCTGGGGTATGTTTTGATCACGTTGTCCTATCTTTATATCTATTTTTATGTTTTCCGCAATTCGGCGATGGATAACGCGCGTTTGTTAGGCGGGAATGTTTTCACGCACGCGACCTTCTCCGTTGATATATTTGTCCAGTACCTGGCGGGGTTCATTCTGCCGTTGACCGTCAAGGTCATACCCCCTTTGTACGCGCCGCCAGCGGCCGAATACGCGGCGTGGGCGGGATTGGCTTTGTTCATATTTTTGACGTACCAGATTTGTCGGAAAGAAAAAACGGCGGTCTTTTTCGTCGCGTGGTTTCTGCTGACGCTGGTCCCGGTTTCCAACGCGGTCCCGCTGGTCAGCCCCATGGCGTACCGGTTCCTGTATCTGCCTTCGGTCGGATTCTTGGCGGCCGCGGGGATCCTTTTGAGCAAGGCCGGCGCGTATCTGGACAGACGTCTTCAGGGCATGCGCGTCGGCACGGCCCTGCGCTGGGGGATCGTCGCTTTGTGCGTCATCCAGACGATGGCCCTGAACATGGCGTGGAAAAATAATTTGATGATGGCGACCATGATGGTGAAGGATTTCCCGCGTTTCCCGACCGGGTATCTTCATCTGGGGATGGAATATTTCAAGAAGGGCGATGTCCCCAGGGCCAGGGAGGCGCTGCAAACTGGTTTTGAAAATGGCCTTCAGGACGCGCGCGGTTATCATTACATGGGATTGTGTTATTTCAACGACTGGGAGCGCGCCCGGCCCTACTATGAAGAAAGTATTCGCCAATTTCCGTATTATGCCTTATCCTATGTGGGTTTGGGGAGGATTGACGTGCTGGGCGGACATTACGCCGAGGCGATCCCCTGTTTAGAGAAAGCGATCGCGCTCTCGCCGTCCTACGCCGGGTATGGCTATCTCATCCAGGCGTACCTTCGCACGGATCGTCCCGACGACGCTTTGGCCGTTTACCGGCAGGCCCAAAACAATGTGCGGGAAAAATCCCGGCTGGATTCCCTGGAGAAGTTCATCCAGGAGGGAAGCAATTTGCGGGGACCCGTGGACATCGGGATTTAAGGGAGAACGCGATGAAATCTTTTCGGAAAGAACTTTGGTTCAATACTAAAACCAGGCGCGATTACGTCAACATCAGCGGCGACGTGCAAAAGGCGGTCGATGAAAGCGGGATCAGGGAAGGGTTGTGTCTGGTCAACGCGATGCATATCAGCGCCAGTGTGTATATTAACGACGATGAACAGGGCTTGCTGGGTGATTACGACCGGTGGCTGGAAAAGCTGGCGCCCCACGAGCCGGTCGATCAATACCGCCACAACGATACCGGCGAGGATAACGCCGACGCGCACCTCAAACGCCAGATCATGGGCAGGGAGGTGGTCGTGGCCGTGACCAAGGGCAAGCTGGATTTTGGGCCGTGGGAACAGATCTTTTACGGGGAATTTGACGGCAGACGCAAAAAGAGAGTTCTCATTAAGATTATAGGAGAGTAGCGAAAAGTCACAATGTCACCACGTCACAAGGTCACCAAAAAGATATTTTTGTGACTGGTGACTTTGTGACCACGGGAGTTTTTAAATGGATCTGATCGCTCTGGGCACAATTGCTTTGGATAACGTGAAGACCGCCTCCGGCGCGCGGCGCGATTTGCTGGGCGGGTCGGCGGCGCATTTCGCCATGGGCGCGCGGCTTTTTACCAAGGTGCACCTGGTGGGGATCATCGGGCGCGACTTCCCCGACGCGCATATCCGTTTCCTGAAGAGAAAAGGCGTTGACCTGACTTCGGTCGTGACGCATCACGGCAAATCATTCCGCTGGGAAGGGGAGTATAAACAGGGCGATTACAACAACGCCGTTACGCTGGCGACGGAATTGGGCGTTTTGCTGGATTACGTCCCGCGCGTCGCCGCTCATCAACGCAAGATCCCCAATTTATTCCTGGCGAACATTGATCCCGATGTCCAGACGCGGTTGCTGCAGTTGATGGGTCAGCCGCGGTTGATCGGTCTGGACAGCATGAATTTGTGGATCAATCATAAAAGAGCGTCTTTGCTGCGGCTGATGAGGAGGGTGCGTCTTTTTGTCGCCAACGATGCCGAGGCGCGCAGTCTCACCGGCGAACATAATTTGATCAAGGCCGCGAAACGGCTGCGGCGTTTTGGCCCGGAACTCATTGTCGTTAAAAAAGGCGAGCACGGTGTTTTATTTTACTGCGACCGGTTCATGTTCTCTTTTCCCGCTTATCCGGTCGAAGAGGTCATTGATCCGACGGGCGCGGGCGATACGTTCGCTGGCGGACTGATGGGCTATTTGAGCCGCGCGAAGAGATTCGGCGAGAAAGAGCTGAAGCAGGCGGTCTTGTACGCGACCACGGTGGCTTCCTTTAACGTGGAAGACTTCGGCATGAACAAAACTGCCGCGCTGACGCCGGCGCGGGTCCGGGCCCGGATGAAACGATTGCTTAAATTCATGAAACCGTAATTACCTTTCCCATGGAACAACAATCTTTGTTCAATTCAATCGGTGTGGTGGCGGCGGCCGTTCTGCCGCTTTTTAATATTCCGCTGATTATCCGCATCGTCAAGCGCGGGTCATCGGAAGATATCAGCTTGTCCTGGGCCGTGGGGGTGTGGGTGTGCATCCTCTTGATGGCCCCGTCGGGGTTCACTTCCCAGGATGTCGTATGGCGCACGTTCAATTACACGAACCTTTTATTGTTCACGGGCGTGGCGTTCGTGACGGTGAAATATCGCAATGGAAGAAACGCAAAAAAATAGCAGCCCCGCGAAGGGCCGTTGCGGCTTGGTAACCATCATCGGCCGGCCCAATGTCGGCAAATCCACCCTTGTGAATTGTATTCTGGGCGAGAAAGTGGCCATCGTCTCTGAAGTCCCGCAGACGACCCGCAACCAGATCCGCGGCATCCATACCGACGAGCGCGGACAGATCGTTTTTATCGACACGCCGGGCCTGCACATCGGCGGGGACAAGCTGGATAAATTCATGAACAAATCATCCGTGGGGACGATCCATGACGCGGACGCCATTGTTTATCTGGTGGACACCAGCCGTCGCACCGGGCCCGAGGAAGAATATGCCGCCGGACAATTGGCTTCCGTCGATATCCCCATCGTTTTGGGGTTGAACAAAATCGACCTGAAAGGGAAATACGTCCCCGATTACATCGCCTTGCTGGAGAAAGCCAAAGGCAAGTCCGTGCAGGAGATGAAAAATGTGACGCTCCTGCCGCTCTCGGGCAAGACCGGCACCAACGCGCAAAAGCTCCTGGATATCCTTTTCGATTCTCTTCCCGAAGGGCCGGCGTTGTATCCGGAAGATACCGTTTGCGACGTGCCGCAGAAACTCGCCATCGCGGATATCATCCGGGAAAAATTATTCGAACTGATGAAAGAAGAGATCCCGCACGCCCTCACCGTCGTGGTCGAACACATGCAGCCCAAAGCGAAGAAGACCATGCACATCAGGGCCCTCATCCTCGTTGAGCGTGAAACGCAAAAAGAGATCGTTATCGGTAAAGGCGGCCTGATCTTGAAGAAAGTCGGCACCCTCGCCCGCCAGGAATTGGAAGTGCTTCTGGAGACGAAGGTGTTCCTGGAACTTTACGTCAAGGTGCAGAAACAATGGCGCAACGATGATTCTCTCCTGCAGGAACTCGGATACGAGAAGTCGTAGCTAAACCTTTTCGTCAAATAAAATTTTTCTCATAGATAATTAGAGAAAGGAAAACAGTATGCCCAAAAGACGCCTTCTTGTTTTTTTATCTTTGTGCCTGGTTGTTTGCGGTTGCATTGACAGCGAAGACACTTTCTATCTGAATCCCGATGGTTCTGGAAAAGTAATCCACAAAACCAGTTTGCTAAGCACTGATGTTGACTTTTCCGTTGGCCAGGGAGTCCCCAACGAAGAAGTTTTGAAAGAAGTGATTAAATGCGAATTGGAAAAATCTGAAGGAGTCGATACTTGGGGGAATTTTACTTACAATCTTGACTCCGGTGGCGGCATCACGTTTGAAGGGGTAGCCTATTTTAAAAATATCGAAAAGCTAAAGTTTTTTAATTTTGGAAAAGAGATAGGGCTTTTCAACAAAATTGCCTTTCAAACGAGAAATAGCCTTCTGGCGTTGGAAATCACGAGTGATGAATATAAAAAAGAGAAAGAAACTGCCGTCCCGTCTGTGCAAGTATTAAGCGAAGAAGAGTTAACCGCTAAAGTTACCAAACAAAGGGAACAATATCAAAGATCCCGGGCCATGAGGGAGAGGATTTTAGACTCCTTTAAGATAAAACAGCGTTTTTATTTACCTGGAGAACCGGTTCAGGTGATTGGATTGGAACAGAAACCCGGCGGATCTTTTGTCCATGATTTCAATGGCAAAAAGCTACTGCAAATATTGGATCAGATAATCAATGATGATGCCTTGATGAGGGCCGAAGTTGCCGAAGGGAAGGATGTGGTCAGCGATATAAGTTCACAACCGCAGTTGGAGCTTCTTTTGGGAGCCAAGTCTATCCAGACCAAAATCAGCCCTGCCGATAAACCTCTTTTTGATTACAATTCCGAAACAGCCCATGCCCGCAAACAATTTAAGAAAGTGTTAAATGAGTTAGACAGCATCATGCCCATCACAGCGGTCGTTTCCGGCCAACCCGGGGAATTTAAGATTGCAGGAGTGCAGATTACCAAGTTTTCTGATCGGAATAATTTTATGGCCTTTGACAGCCCCCCTTTTAATAGCAGACTAGGATATAAAATTTGTATTTATGGGCCCCTTCCGCAAGAAGTTTTAAGCGTTACGGAAGGAAAACTCACAGCGGCAATTACTGATACAAGGGAAGATGTGCTTCCAAAGCAAGATAGTGATCGGGAAATCTATTTTACTAATTTGTCAAGGGATAAGAAAGCAGTGATGTTTCAGGTGGCATTTAAAGACCTGCCTGATTCAGCCAGCCGCATTGCGGAATTAACCGGCGAGTTAAATTATTTGATTGCCAAAAAAACAAAAGAAATTGATCTGAGCCTAAATTCTTTTAAGGCGGGTGCTGTCGGAAAAATGTTTGAGGCCAGAATTAAATCTATTGAACCTGCCCAATGGGACAAAAAGGAAGTCCTCCTTTTGGATATCAAAAAACCCTTTTATGAAATTAAAGAAGTAAAATTCTATGATGCCGATGGTAAGCTTCTTGAGACAGAGCCAAGGGGACGTAGCAATTTTATGGATAGTGTGTGGCTCCATTATGCTATTAAAGGAGGCACTTTCCCTGCACATGGCTCTGTTCATGCCGTCCTTAATGATGATTTCGAAAAATACACACTTCCATTTTCGCTGAAAGACATTGAGATATTTCATATCAAAGATTAAGACAGGCATGAAAATGGCGACTGTCTCTCAAATCCAGAGATTGGATAAACTCGCCATCAAGCGTTATGGCGTGCCTTCCTTAGTTTTAATGGAGAACGCCGGCCGTGCCGTGGCGGAAGAGGTCAAAAAATCCTTGCGCGGGAAAAAGAAGCCGCGCGTTTGTGTCGTTTGCGGCCTGGGGAACAACGGCGGCGACGGGTTTGTCGTCGCGCGGCACCTGATGGACGCCGGGATCCCGGCAAAGGTTTTTCTTGTCGGCAAGGCGCGGCGATTAAAACACGACGCCGCGATCAATTATCAGATTCTGAAGAAGATGAAATATCCGGCCGTGGAATGCGGAGACACAAAATTTCGCGGGAGCGAGATTGCGCGCGCCGATGTCGTTGTGGATGCCATCTTCGGCGTCGGGCTTGACCGCGAGATCAAAGAGCCCTTTCGCGGCATTATTGAAGCGATCAACACGCGCGCGCGGCATGTCGTGGCCGTGGATGTCCCGTCGGGACTGGACGCCACAACGGGGAACATTTACGGCGTGTGCGTCAAGGCGGACAAAACGGTGACGTTCAGTTTCCCCAAAAAAGGTTTTTTCAGGAATCACGGCCCGCGCCAGACCGGCAAAGTCGTTGTCGTTGACATCGGGATTCCATCGCGGCTGAAAAATGGAATCTCGTAGTCTTCAGTCATCAGACATCAGACTGAAGTCTGACGGCTGACGTCTGATGGCTAAAGTCCTAAGAACCAATGATTGTTTCCAGCCAAAATATAGATCAAGTCATCGCCATTTTGAAGAGGGAAATGCGCGGCCTTCCCGATCCCTCCGTCACGCTGGTCGGCAAGAAATGGAAGGACCCGTTCCTCGTTTTGATCTCCTGCATCTTGAGTTTGCGCACCAAAGATGAAACGACCCTTCCGGCGTCGGAGCGGTTGTTCCGGCTGGCCCATACGCCGCAGGCCATGCTCAAGCTTGAAGCCCCGGATATCGAAAAAGCTATTTATCCCGTCGGATTTTATCGGACCAAGACGCGCGTGATCTTAGGGATTTGCCGGGATATATTGGAGAAATTCAACGGCCGCGTGCCCAATGACATCGACACACTGCTGACGATGAAAGGCGTGGGCCGCAAGACCGCGAACCTTGTTTTGACGGAAGGCTTCGGCTTGCCCGGCATTTGCGTGGACACGCACGTGCACCGCATTTCCAACCGGCTGGGCTATGTGCGCACGAAAACGCCGTACGACACGGAGATGATGTTGCGCAAAAAGCTCCCGCCAGGGCATTGGATCGACTATAACGCGCTTTTGGTCACCTGGGGACAGAACATCTGCAAGCCGATCTCGCCTTTGTGTTCGCGCTGCGGTATTCGCGCATTTTGTCCGCGCAAAGGAGTGGGTAAAAGCCGTTAAAGAAAAAATGAGCAAAACGGCCATTTTTGTCCCGAGAAATGTCCCCAAGGACATTTCCGGGATTAAATCCCAGGATCGAGGATGTTTGGTTTGGCGGAAGAAACATGGAGAATCCCAGCAAAATTCTTGACTTTTTTTTCCATACATGATAAATAACATCTAGTTATTTAAATTTTGTTAGAAAATTTTTATAAAAAATATTAATTTTTTTATTTTTTTAACGGAGAGCTAAATAAATTGAAAAATATATATTAGGGAAAGGAACCTCGCAGTCGGGGTTCCTTTTTTTATTTGCCCGCAGAGGCGGGCAAATACCCCCGCGCTTTGTTTTGTTTCCTTATATCAAAGACAAGAAACAAAACAGCGGGGGTAACTGAGGACAAGATGGGAAAAACAATAGGGTTGACATATAATTTGAAAACAGATTGGGTCCGCGGGCCCGATGAGCCTTGCGATATCAACGCGGAGCTCGACAAACCGCACACGATCGAAAGGATCGTCCAGGCTTTCGAGGCGGGCGGGCATCGCGTCAAAAAAATCGGGAACGTGCACCAGCTTTTGTCCCAGCTGGACAATCTTAACGTCGATATCGTTTTTAATATCTGCGAAGGGACCGTCGGACGCAACCGCGAATCGCAAGTGCCGATACTTCTGGAACTCAAAGGGATCCCTTACGTCGGTGCCGACGCGTTGACGATGGGGATCACGCTGGACAAGGCCGTTGCCAAAAAATTGTTCATCTGTGAAGGGATCCCCACCGCGCGTTATTTCGTGGCCGGGAGCACGGATGGCCTTGAGCAACAAAACACGATCGGTTATCCGTTGATCGTCAAGACCGTCCATGAAGGCTCTTCCAAGGGGATATCCCAGGATTCCCGCGTTGAAGACCTCGAGGGGCTCAAGAGGCAGGTCCATTTGATCAACACCGTCTACAAACAGCCCGCGCTGTGTGAAGAATTCATCAAGGGCACGGAATTTACCGTCGCCGTTTTAGGCAATGAGCCGCCCCAGGCGATGCCCATCGTGCAGGTCTCCATCGACGGCGACACAAATTTGGGCGACGAATTTTACACGTTTGAACGCATTTCCTCAACCGCTCTTCAATATGTTTGTCCGGCGAAGATCTCCGCCGAACTCACGGGCAATATCCAGGACCTCGCCGTGCGCGTTTATAAATGCGTCGGGTGCCGCGACCTGGGCCGCGTCGATTTTCGCGTGGACCGGAAAGGCAATCCGTACGTTCTGGAGATCAATCCCCTGCCCAGTCTTGACCCCAAAGACAGTTTCAATATTTTTCCCAAGGTCATCGGCTCAAGTTACGACGCCGTTTTGAACCAGGTCCTGGGTTTCGCGCTCAAGCGATACGGCCTGGAGCAGGCCCAGGGTAAAAAAACATTAGAGGAGATTTCTTCACGATCCCGATGAGGAGACCCGGCATGACCAATTCCCCCAATACGGCCAATATCGCCGCAGTTAAAGAAGTCCAGCCGCACCCGGCCATCCGTCTGACGGCCAAGGAAAACCGCGTGATCAGCTTTTTCAAGGACGCGACCCCTTTGGATTGGGAAGACTGGCGCTGGCAGCTGCGTAACCGCATCACGACCAAAGAAGTATTAGAGAAGCTTGTGAACCTGACCCCCAATGAAGAAAGGGGAATAGCAGGTTCCGGCACCAAGCTGACGATGTCGATCCCTCCGTATTTCGCGAGCCTCATTGATCCTGAGAACCCCAATTGTCCGATCCGCAAACAATGCATCCCACAGCAATATGAGATGGAGACGGCCCCCGAAGAAATGACGGACCCCTGCGGCGAAGACAAGAATTCCCCCGTGCGCGGGCTGGTCCACCGCTACCCGGACCGTGTTTTATTCCTGGTCAATGAGATGTGCGCGATGTATTGCCGTTATTGCACGCGTTCGCGCATGGTCGGCGACGGGCATCGCACGTTGAGCATGCAAACTTACAATAACGCTTTCGAGTACATCCGCGCGCACAAGGAAATCAGGGATGTCCTTATCTCCGGCGGCGATCCGTTGACGTTAAGCGACCGCGTCCTGGAACACATCATAAAAACGCTTAAGTCTATTCCGCACGTGGAATTTGTGCGTATCGGGACGCGTATCCCGGTCACGCTGCCGCAGAGGGTCACTTTCGAACTGGTCAATATGCTCAAGAAATACAGTCCCATTTGGATGAGTCTCCATTTTAACCATCCCAGGGAAGTCACCAAACGGGTGAAATTCGCCTGCGACCTGATCGCGGACAGCGGCATCCCGATGGGGAGCCAGACGGTCCTTTTAAAAGGCATCAACGATAACGCGGCGACCATGAAAAAGTTGATGCACGAACTTTTGAAAATAAGAGTACGTCCTTACTATATTTATCAGTGCGATCCCATCCTCGGCTCCAAACACTTCCGCACGCCGGTCTCCACGGGCATCGAGATCATGGAGAAGTTGCGCGGCCACACGACCGGTTACGCCGTTCCCACGTATGTTATCGACGGTCCCGGAGGCGGAGGGAAGATCCCCATCGCTCCGCAGTATATCGTCAAGCACGAGGGGAACACGTACACCCTGCGCAATTATGCCGGCGAGCAATATACCTACGTCGACCCCGTCTGATTCCTTTCCAAGTCTATCAAAATATTGACGTTACAGAACCGCTATGTTATGATAGCGCCGGTTTTTTGGGAAAAGAGAGGCGTTATGAAAAAAATTGAAGCTATTGTGCGCAAGGAGAAACTCCAGGAAGTTTGCGCGGTTTTGGAAAAATCCGGTATCGGCGGCATGACGGTCTCCGATGCCAGGGGCTTCGGTCATCACCGCAACGGCCTTAAGGACAAGATCAAGATAGAGATCTATGCCGATGAGTTCCAGGTCGATAAAATCGTCGAGATGATCCGCAAAACCGCCAAGACCGGCACGACCGGCGACGGCAAGATCGCCATTATACCTTTGGAGAACATTTATCGTATCCGCACCGGGGAGGACGGAGCGAGGGCGATATAGTTGTTTACATTCGCGCCGGTTATATTATAATACCTTGTTTTTCACGAAAATCAGAACCCATAACGGCATAAAGGTGGTGACTGCGCCATGATCGAAGTCAAGATCTCCGACCCTCACAGCTTTGAAAAAGCGATGCGGATTTTCAAGAGGGCCTGTCAGAAAGACGGTTTTATGATGGAATTGAAGGAAAGACGATTCTATTCCAAACCGTCCGAGAAAAAGCGTTTTAAAGCTAAAAAGACGAGATAACGTTGTTGTGATTCAATCCTTTATATTTGTTGGAGTGAATGTGAACAAAGGGGCAAGCATATTGTAATAATTGTGCTTGCCCCTTACTATTTAGAGGAAAAGAAATGAGCGCCGGTAAAAAGAAAACGATCGCCATCCTCGTTGAAGACATGTACCAGGTCCTCGAGGTCTGGTATCCGGTCCTTAGGCTCAAGGAAGACGGCATCGAGACCAAACTCGTCGGGACCGGGAACAAAACAAGTTACGGCAGCAAGGAAGGATATCCGGCCGAGGTCGGTTGCTCCATCGACCAGGTCAGCGCGAAAGATTTCGACGGCGTCATCATCCCCGGCGGGTTCGCGCCGGATTTTCTGCGCAGATACGAGAAGGTCATTATGTTCGTCCGTCAGATGCATGATGACGGCAAGATCGTCGCGGCGATCTGCCACGGCGGCTGGCTTCTGGTTTCCGCGGATATCATCCGCGGGCGCGAGGTCACGTGCTTTTTCGCCATCAAAGATGATCTCAAAGCCGCGGGCGGCCATTACGTCGACCAGGAAGTTGTCGTGGATAAAAATATCATCACCTCCCGCAAGCCGGAAGACCTGACCGCATTTGTTTTGGAAATTATTAAGAAAGTTAAAGATGCAAAGAAATAAAGAAGCAAGAAGCAGAGATAAAAGAACCAAAGAGACAGAGAATCAAAAAATATGGTTTTTCTTTGCCTCTTTGATTCTTGCCTCTTGTTTCTTATCAAAACAATGTTAAAAGTCAAACGCGCCCTCATCAGTGTTTCCGATAAAAAAGGCATTGTCGCTTTCGCTCAAGGGTTAGATGCCCTGGGTGTCGCTATCCTTTCGACCGGCGGGACCGCGCGCAGTTTAAAAGAAGCGGGGATCACCGTCCAGGAGGTCTCGGATTATACGGGGTTCCCGGAGATGCTTGACGGGCGGGTCAAGACCTTGCATCCGAAGATCCACGGCGGGCTTCTGGCGTTGCGGGAAAGCAAAGAGCACATGGCCCAGCTCGCCCGGCAGGGGATCGACACGATCGACATGGTCGTCGTCAACCTTTATCCATTTGAGAGCGTTATCAAGAAAAAGAACGTGTCTCTGGAGGAGGCCATCGAAAATATCGATATCGGCGGCCCGGCGATGCTGCGCTCCGCGTCGAAAAATTACAAGAATGTGGCCGTTATTTGCAACCCGGAGAAATATAAGGAGACCCTTAAAGAACTGGAGACCAACAGCGGCCTGCTTTCGGATTCGGTCCTCTTTCATCTGGCGCTGGAAGCCTTCGAACATACGGCCAATTACGACCGGGTCATTTCCGGATTTTTGCGCCAGAGTCTGGCGGCGAAGGCATTCTCAAAATTCCCCAAAGAATTGACCTTGCAATTTTTGAAAGTCCAGGATCTGCGTTACGGAGAAAATCCCCACCAGGAAGCGGCGTTCTATAAAGACCTTGGTGAAGATTCGGGTTTGGCCGGTCTCAAACAAGTCGGCGGTAAAGAATTGTCGTTTAACAATATCCTGGATTTAAACGCGGCGCTTGATTGTGTCAAGGATTGCGAAGGCCCCGCGGCCGTTATTATCAAACACGGCAATCCCACCGGCGTTGCCGAAGATGAGACCTTAGTCAAGGCGTACAAAAATGCCTGGCGTTGCGACGCGACCGCGGCTTTCGGCGGGATCATCGGATTGAACCGGAATGTGGATGTGTCGACGGCGCGGGCGGTCGTTAAAAGCGGCTTTATGGAATGCGTGATCGCTCCCGGATTTGAAGCGGCGGCGCTCGGTATCTTTTCCTCAAAGAAGAATTTGCGGTTGATCGAGATCGATCTGGCCCGAATCCCCGCCGCCGGCTTTGATTTCAGGAGAGTTTATGGTGGATTACTGGTGCAGAGCCGCGATGCGGCTGTGCCGCAACAGAACGCCTTGAAGGTTGTCACCAAAAAGAAACCCACGGCGCAACAGTTGCAAGCGATGCGCTTCGGCTGGAAGATCATCAAAGGCGTTAAATCCAACGCCATCCTTCTGGTGAAAGACCGGCGCACCGTCGGTATCGGCTGCGGTCAGACCAGCCGCGTGGGCGCCGTCGCGGCCGCGATCGCCAAGGCCGGCAAGAACGCCCGTAATTCCATCCTGGTTTCCGACGCGTTTATCCCCAAAACCGACAATGTCCAGCTCGCCGCCAAAGCCGGCATCAAGGCCATCATCCAGACCGGCGGGTCAATCGCCGATGAGGAGGTCATCAAAGCCGCGGATAAAGCGAAGATCGCGATGGTGATGACGGGCATCCGGCACTTCCGGCACTGACACAATGACATTCCTCGAGGCCCAGGAATACATTTCCTCTTTTTTCAATTTCGAATTATCTCCTGATCCCTATCCCGATCGGTGTGTATTCAAGCTCGATCGTGTGCGTTGTTTACTGGATCTTTTGGGCAACCCGCAAGACCGGCTTAAAATTATCCACGTGGCCGGCTCGAAGGGAAAAGGTTCGACCTGCGCTCTGACGGCGAGCGTCCTGCGCGCGGCCGGATACAAGGTCGGGTTGTATACTTCGCCGCATTTGAATCATTACCGGGAACGGATACGCGTGCTGGAATCTTCTTTGGCCCGGGGCGGAAACGAAGATGACATTTTCCCGGACATGATCAGCGAACGGGAATTATGCGCCATGCTGGAGGAAGTGAAACCCCGCATCGCGCGGTTGCGGCAAGAAAGTACGCCCGGTGAATTGAGCTTCTTTGAACTTTTTACGGCGCTGGCGTTTTATTATTTTCGTTATAAACAGGTCGATTGGGTTGTCCTGGAAACAGGGATGGGCGGACGGCTTGACGCGACCAACGCGGCCCCCTCAAAAATATGCGCGATCACGCCGATCAGCCTTGAGCATACGCAGTATTTGGGCGATACAATCGCCCAAATCGCCGGGGAGAAAGCGGCGATCATCAAGGGTCCTTGTTCGAAAGTTGTCCTCGCCCCCCAGGAGCCGGCCGCGCAGGAAGTTTTTCGTGAACGTTGCGCGCGATTTTCCATCCGCCCGATAGAAATAGGCCGCGATATCCGTTGTGAAATCCTCCGGGAAGGGCCCTCTGGCCAGATGGTCCGCGTCGCGGGGACCAAACAGCCATATCGCGATTTGGAATTATCTTTGGCAGGACGGCATCAGGCGGTCAACGCCGCCGTTGTGCTGGGCATTGTCGAGGCTTTAGCGGAGATGGGCTGTGTGGTTTCGCAGGAGGCGGTTTACACCGGGCTCCGTGAGGCATTTTGGCCGGGGAGGTTAGAGACCGTCAGCAAGGATCCTCTTATTATCCTTGATTGCGCGCACAATCGATCCTCGGCAAGGAATCTGGCTGAAAGTATCGTCCGGATTTTTCCTTATAAAAATGTGACGCTTGTTCTGGGAGTAAGCGAGGATAAAGACAGAGCTGGAATCTGCGGGGAATTAAACCGCGTCGCCGGCCGGGTCATAGCCACAAAGGCAGATCATCCGCGGGCGCATGAATTCTCCCGGGAAGAATTAAATGTTCTTTTTGCCGGCAAGCCGTCCACGTGCTTATCCGGCGTTGAAGAAGCCCTCGCGTCTGTCGCGGATTCCCCGGACATTATTTTAATCACCGGCTCCGTTTTCCTGGTGAGCGAAGCCCGACGGTATTTAAATAAGAAAGTCATCTGCCAGTTTCAGGGTATCCGGGGATCAGGGAATCAGGAACTAGGAGATCCGGGAATCCGGATATCAGGAAGATAAAAATATATCCCTGATATTCTGATCTCCGGGTCACCCAGTCCCGGATAACCTGTCATTTATGGTTTGAAATCTTAAAACTATGCTAAAACTCACTTATATAGACGACACTATCGTCGCCGTATCAACGCCTGCGGGTGAGGGCGGGATAGGCATCATCCGTTTAAGCGGCAAAAACGCCCTGGCCGTCGCGGACAAGATGTTCGTGGCCAGGGACAAGGAGAAGCCGTCCGGATTCAAAAGTTTTACGGCCCATTACGGTGATGTCGTGTGCGGGGGAGAGATCATCGATGAAGCGTTATTGACGCTGATGCGCGCGCCGAAAAGTTATACGAGAGAAGACGTCGTTGAGATCAGCGTGCATGGCGGAGTTGCCGCGGTGCGGACGGTTTTCAAGCTGGCCGTTGATCTGGGCGCGCGTCCGGCCGAGCCGGGGGAATTCACCAAACGCGCGTTTTTAAACGGCCGCATCGACCTGACCCAGGCGGAGGCGGTCCTGGACCTGATCCATTCCAGGACCGAGGCGTTCTTGCGGGTCAGCGCCCACCAGCTAAAGGGTGAATTGTCGACGGAGCTGGAAAGGATCCGGGAACAGTTGATGGATGTTTATGCGGTCATTGAGGCCGTCATTAATTTTCCTGAAGATGACATCGACACCGGGAAACAACGGGTCCTGTCATTGCGCGGGCGCATGCGAGAGGCGCAGGATGATATCCAGCGGCTTTTGTCGTCGGCCGACCACGGCCGGATATTAAAAGACGGGATCAAGGTCGTTATCTGCGGCCGGCCCAATGTGGGCAAGTCGTCGCTTTTAAATGTCCTTTTGAAGCAGCCGCGGGCTATTGTGACGCCGATCGCCGGCACGACACGCGACACGATCGAAGAAACCGCGCAGATAGAGGGGATCCCTTTTCAGCTCGTCGATACCGCCGGCGTCCTGGAGCCGCGGGATCTCATCGAAGAAGAGGCCATCCGGCGCAGCCGCCTGGCCGTGCGCGGCGCCGACCTTGTGCTTTTGATCCTGGACGCAAGCGCGGCGCTTAGCGCCGAAGATGAAAAACTTTTCGACCTGGTCCGGGGACGGAATTTGTTCATTGTTCTCAATAAATGTGATCTGGCGCCCGGGATCGATGAACACAAAATCAAGACGGCGTTCCCGGGCGGCAAGATCGTGCGCGTGTCCGCGCTCAATAAGGAAGGCATCGCGCGACTGGAAAGGGAGATCGTCGCGCAAGTCTGGCATGGCGAGGTCGTGGATACTCACGGGATCCTGATCAGCAACGCGCGGCATGTGCGCGCGTTGCACGACGCACTGGCGGCCGTCGCGCAGGCCCAGGAAACGCTCGAGAAGAAATTGTCCCTGGAATTTGTTTCGGAGGAAATCAAGCGGGCGGTAAATTTTCTGGATGCCATTACCGGACGCTATGTCGACAACGATTTGCTGGAACAAATCTTCACGCGGTTTTGCATCGGGAAATAAACATTTCCTGAAAGGATTTCAGAGAGAAGTTCATTTCTGATCCTCGTCCGGTCGCGTTTTTTGTTCCATGATCTTGACGTTCATGTCCAGTATCTTCCTGACCAGTTCGGGGTCCTTCATCAGCGCCTGCATTTTGGGATTGGTCAACAGCTTCGCGAAGTTCTTGTCCTGAATATCCCGCATGATCTCTTCATCTGTCAGGAGCGTCTGAATGGTTTTATCGTCCCGCACGGCCTTGTATTCCGCCGACGACTGCAGGCGTTGTATCTGGCCGGGGTCTTTCAAAACTTGTGAAACCGCGCGGATGTCGATGGATTTTTTTGGGATCAGATGTTTTGCCCATCGATCGATGAGAGAGTATGTCCCGGAATTAAAGATATCCCGGCGTACGCTTTCGATCCAGGAAGCGTTGATGGGGATCAGGGCCATGAGAACGATGAGCAGCAAGAGGTTGATGCCGCCCCAGAGAGCGCAAAGGCCGGCGCCCCAGGCGCGGCTGACCGGTGAAACGGGCTTGTCGGCGTTGACCGTTTTTTGCCAGACGGCCAACACGAAAGAAAGCAGAAGGTTTAAGATTATGGGCGCGACGATGCTGATCGCAAGCGCCATAATGATATTATGGTTTTGGGAATAATGGATTGCGGCCATAACGCATCCCAGGAGCAGCGCGATCGGCCCTATCAGGGTACGCAACAATCCTTGCGACCAGCCGCGATACAGGAAATAAAGCGTTAACGCCAGTACAACAGAATCCGTTGTGGAGGACAAGGCCGGCTCCTTTCTGTGGGCTTACTTCAAAGTAACAATCCATTCCCTGTTTTGCAATATTTTTTTGTCAAATATTTGCTTTTTTGGAAATAATGTATTATATTTAAATCGGTGGAAACGCTTTCCTGAAAGCAGGAGTGCCAACAGGCAGTGCCCTCTGGATAACGATATTTAAGTTCTAGATAATAAGAAAGTTATAAAAATGCGGAATAAAAGAAAAAACCCCCGGCATACCTGCACTGTTCCTGTGGATGGCAAGCAGGGGGGGCCGTTTGACTCCAGCAAGACCGTAGATTTTAGCCAGGGCGGGTTGGGGTTGATCTCCAGCCGCCGGCTTCCCGTGGATAAAGAAATTGCCATTCAGCTGGATCTCTCTGAAGAAGGACATTCGGCCCTGGTGGTCGGCAAGATCCAGTGGGTCAACCCGATCGCGCAAACGGATAATTTCCGGATCGGTGTTGTGTTTAAAGACATGCTTCAAGGTTCCCGGACCAACGTGAAGGATTATTTGCGCTTAATAGCTTAACAAAGGAAGAGCCTCATGCAAATCGCGGAGCGCGGCATGGAAGACCGCAGGACATTCGAGCGCTTCGTCGCCCGTTTTCCAGCCAGGTTCAGAGACAGCCACAGGAGTTACGGTATAAACGTTTCGTTACGTGACGCTTCCGCCCAGGGCATAAAGATCACCACCAAAGAGCAACTGTTCGTTAATGACAGCGTCACCCTGGAAATCGAATTGCCCGACTGCAAGCGGCCGATGACTTTAAAAGGCCAGGTGGTTTGGGTCACCAATGATGACGAATCCGGCATGCGCGATGTCGGCTTGAAATTCCACACGATCGATCTCGTCCATATGTCCCGGTTGTACCAATTTATCCCGCCCGCCGTGGCGTCGCTTTAAAATTTCACGACGCCGTTTCTTCAAGGTCTTCTTCAAGGCGCTTGTCTAAGGACCTCTTCCGTATTACAATGGTATCTTCAAATTCGGGATCATAGCTTAAGGTAGATTCGATGCGACATTCAGTCCATAAGTTGTACACCCGCCTTGAGGACGGGGTCAGTTTTTCTTCACGGCCGGCCGCGGAACTCAAGACCATTTATTTCCCTCTGTGCGGCATTGATTCCGCCGGCATCAAATCCGCTATCACCCCTTTCTTAAGCGGCGACATCAAGATCGACAGCCTCCGGTATCTGACCAAACCGGTCTCAACGGAAGATTTGCGCAATAACGTGCGCGATTTTTTTTGTTTTATCGGAGGTAAGGGCGCGTTTTCCATCGCCCAGCCTTCATCCACAGAGGGCTCTTTTGTCGAGGCGGGGCCGTTGTGGCATAAACTGACGCGCCGTCATCCCAAAGCGGGACTCGTCATGGAAGCGGTCAATTTCGTGCCTGTCACCGGTGAGAACGTGGAACTGATGCGCGTCAGCGTCAGAAATATTTCCCGCAAAACAATCCAGTTTACACCGACCTTCAGCCTGCCCGTTTTCGCCAGGGCGCTGGCGAATAAACACGACCATGAACATGTCACGTCTTTGTTGGGCAGGATTATCCAGTTACCGCAAGGCGTCCTGGTTGAGCCGACGATGCTTTTTAACGAGCACGGGCACAAAATCAACCAGACGGTTTATTATGTCCTGGGCAGGACGGACAAGGGCGAGAACCCTGTCGGGACGTTCCCGACAGCGCGGAGTTTTTACGGCGAAGGGGGAACGTGCTTCGCCCCCGAGGCCGTTGTCAGAAATTCCGCGCCGGAAGTTCTTCCCCGGGAAGCCCTGGACGGTCAAGAAGCGGTGGGGGCGCTGCGGTTTAAGAAAACCAGTCTGGGAAGCGGCCGCAAGAAAGAATATTTCATTGTGATGGGGATAGGGTCGACCCGCGGCGAAGTCCAAAAGATATTTGAGCGGTTTGCTTCAGCCGGGGAATTTGAGTCGGCGCTTTTACGGAATCAAAAATTCTGGATGAAAAAGGCGCAGACCATCCGTTTGAGGACGGCGGACGAGGGGTTTAACACGTGGATGCGCTGGGTCAGCTTGCAGCCGGTGTTACGGCGGATATTCGGATGTTCATTTTTGCCGGACCACGATTACGGGAAGGGGGGCAAGGGCTGGCGGGACCTTTGGCAAGATCTGTTGTCCTTGATCCTGATCGAACCGGAGAGCGTGCGCGCGGCATTGATCGACAATTTCGCGGGCGTGCGCGTCGACGGGTCGAATGCCACCATCATCGGCGCGGCGCCCGGCGAATTTTTGGCGGACCGTAACGCGATCTCGCGCGTGTGGATGGACCACGGCGCCTGGCCGTTTTTGACACTTTTATTGTACATCCACCAGACAGGCGAGACGGGTATCTTGTTCGAGCGCCAGGGTTATTTCTGCGACCCGCGGACATTCCGCGGTCAGCGCTACGACCGGGCCTGGACGCCGCGGGAGGGCAGCCGGCTGAAGGATTTTAACGACCGTGTTTATGAGGGGTCTGTTTTAGAGCACATCCTGGTCCAGCACCTTGTCCAGTTTTTCAACGTCGGCGAACACAATATCACCCGCCTTGAGAACGCCGACTGGAACGACGGCCTCGACATGGCCGCGCAGCGCGGGGAAAGTGTCGCGTTCATGAGCTTGTACGCGGGCAACCTCTTGAATTGCGCCGATCTGCTGGAGCACGTTGCCGCGGGCGAAGGCCTCCGGGAAATCCCGCTGGCCAGGGAACTTTTGGTTCTGTGTGATTCGATCTCCGGCGCCGGCATCGATTACGGCGACGCGCCGGCCAAGAGGAAGCTTTTGTTCGAGAAATATTTTCCTTCGGTCCAGCCGCGCTTAAGCGGCGAGCAGGTCAACGTCAAGGTCGCCGATCTCGTGCGGGATCTGCGCCGTAAAGGAAAATGGATTTTTGAGCACATTAAGGCCAAAGAAAAAATTCGGGCCGGCCGATTAGGTCCCCTTGGGGACAATCCGGGTCAGGGTCAGGGCTGGTTTAACGGCTATTACGACAATCAGGGGAAAAGGGCCGAAGGCGCGGAAGGCAAGGCGGTGCGGATGACGTTGACCGGCCAGGTCTTTCCTTTAATGAGCGGGTTGGCCGACGACAAAGAGATCGAAGAGGTCGTTGCCGGCGTGCGGCGGTACTTGCGGGACAAAAAATTGGGCGGCTACCGCCTGAACACGGATTTCGGCGTGGCGCATTACCTGGACCTGGGCCGGGCCTTCGGGTTTGCCTACGGGACCAAGGAAAACGGCTCTTTCTTCAGTCACATGACGGTCATGTACGCGTATTCCCTTTATAAACGGGGTTTCGCGCGGGAAGGCCGTGAAGTCATCGGGTCCATTTTCAAAATGTGCGCGGACACGCAAAAAAGCAAGATCTACCCCGGCATCCCGGAATATTTTGATTCCCAGGGCCGGGGCCGGTATCATTACCTGACCGGATCGGCCAGCTGGCTGGTC
>DPIG01000077.1 GCA_003522725.1 Candidatus Omnitrophota bacterium | reverse complement strand
CTGGCAATTGGGTGAATTTACACTACAATATGTGCGTTTCCGCATGAATCTGAATTCTTGCGGCGCCGCAAAAATCCCAATTCTCGCCTTTCGGCGAGAATTCAAAACTCCCTCAAGCTTGGGCTACCTTATGAAGAATCTCGGAGATGAAGGTTTGATATTTTATCCCCAATTTCTTCGCCTTTTGCTTGATACTTTCCAAGTCATAGCGATTGACCCTGATATTGAGGACCGCGTCCTTTTTTCTCTGCTCGATCGCCGCGACGATTTCTTCATACTCCCGGCCGCGGACGGGAACGAATTCTTCCAGGCTTTGCTCGATGGCCATTTCTTCCTTGCTCAATTTTATCTTTCGCATCTTTGCTTGCATCAACCGTGTAAGGCTTGATAAACAGCCGTGGGATTTTTCTGGGCGACGGTCAACAATGCCCGGGCGGGACCCTCAGGATCCCTAAGCCCTTGTTCCCAGTTCTTTAAAGTGGACGGACTTACACCGATCATAAAAGCAAATTCGCTCTGCGACTGATGCAATTTGTGGCGGATCGATTTGATGGAAATCGCGTCAAACTTTGCCAACCGGGAAGCCTTCAATTTACCTTTCTGAATTTGCTTCATTTCCCTGATACTTTTAACCAGTTTCTGAAAGTGTGTCTTGTCCATACTAATCCTCCTCTATCAATCTCTTAAGGACCTTGATCTGATCGGGGGCCAGGTCTTCCTGCTTTGATTTTGAGTAAGCATAGAGCAGATAAATTTTATGGTCCACCGCGATCCAGTAATAAATGACCCTCAATCCGCCTCTTTTACCTTTACCGCCAGAAATCCATCGTATTTTCCTCAAGCCTCCCGAACCGGGAATAACCTGCCCCATGCCGGGGTGCAACAACAGCGTCATCTGCAATTGACGTAATTCAAAATCCGTTAACAGGCTGCGGGACGCTTTCGTAAATACGGACGTTTCAATAAACTCCACCTTGACCTCCTGCTACAAGTGTACTTCAATGAAGTACTATTGTCAACTCTCTTTCTCTCTGCGTTCCCGGCCGAGGACGTACCGGATTCGGAGTTAGACACATGCCGCCGGACACTCCCGGAGTGGCCTGGCTCACTGATGCCTGGACCACAATCCCCGCAAAAGACCGTCGCGCAGGTCATAAATCCAGGCATGGACGCTCAACGCGCGCCCTTTACGCCACGCGTCCTGGACAATCGTCGTCTGGCAGATGTTGTGGGCCTGCTCGAGGACATTGAGCTCGCACAGCCGCTCAAACCGCTTCTCTTTGCTTTTAATCCGCGCCAAAACGCCCCTATGCTTGCCTTCCACGTCTTTAATGTGCCGCAGCCAGTTGTCGATCAGGCCTAACTGTGCCGATTCCATGGCCGAGCGCACCCCCCCGCAGCCGTAATGGCCGCAGAGGATAATATGCTCTATCCCCAACACCTCCACCGCGAATTGCACGACCGAGAGACAGTTAAGGTCCGTATGGACAACGACATTGGCGACGTTACGGTGGACAAAAAGCTCGCCCGGCAAAAGCCCGGTGATCTCATTGGCCGGCACCCGGCTGTCGGAACAGCCGATCCACAAATACCGGGGGGATTGCAGCTTTGATAATTTCAGAAAAAACTTGGGGTCTTTTTTCTTGATCTCCCCCGCCCAGCGGCGGTTGTTGTCGAACAGATTACTTAAATCCCGCATGTTTTCCCTCCATTTTATGAGGTCGCTTTTTTAATCGCTTCGTACGTGACGTCCGTCAGCCGCGCCAATTCCTCAAGGCTCATCGACAACGGCGGCATGAGGACAATCACGTTGCCCAAAGGCCTCAAGATCACGCCGTGTCTGCGAACCTCTTCGCAAGCACGCGCGCCCACGCGTTCTTCCCAAGGGTACGGCTTTTTGGTTTGCCGGTCAGCCACCAACTCAATGCCGACCATAAATCCCCGTTGGCGCACATCGCCGACGTGGGGAAGATTATAGAACATTGGCAACTTTTGGCTCAAGAACTTTATCTTCGGGGCAAGCCTCGATAAAGTTTTTTCTTCTTTAAAAACTTCCAGATTCGCCAGGGCCGCCGCGCAGGCCAAAGGGTTGCCGGTGTATGTGTGGCCGTGAAAGAACGTCTTTTGATCCTTGTAATCAAAGCAAAACCCGTCAAAAATCTTTTGCGTTGTCAGCGTCGCGGCCAGCGGCAGATAGCCGGCGGTGATCCCTTTGGCCAGACAAAGAATATCCGGCGAAACTCCCTCCTGTTCGCAGGCGAACATCTTGCCCGTGCGCCCGAATCCGGTGGCCACCTCATCGGCGATAAAAATAACTTCATAGCGGCGGCAAAGCTCACGCATCCTTTTTAAAACACCTTTCGGCCACATGATCATGCCCGCGGCCCCCTGGACGACCGGCTCAACGACAAAAGCGGCGATCTGTCCGTGTTTCTTCTTGAGCATCGCTTCGAAGCGGTCCAGACACTCAAAGGCGTAGTCCGGGTATTTTTTGTCTTTGGGCGCGCGGTAACAATCCGGAAAGTCCACTTTGATCGTCTTGAAAATCAGACCTCTGTAGACTTTGTGAAAAAGTGCGATCCCGCCGACACTGACACTGCCCAGCGTGTCGCCGTGATAGGAATTCGCCAAATGCGCGATATATTTTTTCCCTTTGCGCCCGGCATTCTGCCAGTACTGGTAAGCGATCTTGATCGCCGCCTCGACCGCTGTTGACCCGTTGTCCGAATAAAAAACTTTGGCCAAGCCCTTCGGCGCGATACTGACCAGCTTCCGGGCCAGTTCGACCGCCGGCGTATTGGATAATCCCAGTAACGTGGAGTGTTCCAGCTTCTCAAGCTGTTCGCGGACGCGGCGATTGACGTGCCGGTGCCCGTGTCCGTGGACATTGACCCAAAGGCTCGAAACGCCGTCGAGATAGCGGTTGCCCCGGGTGTCGATCAAATAACTTCCCTTCGCGGCGTCGATCACGAGCGGTTCCTCGTTAAGCCAGTCCTTCATCTGGGTAAATGGGTGCCACACATATTTTTTGTCCCAGTCGACCAATTGCTTTTGCCGCGCCGTCGATACTCCTGCCGATGGTTCCAGAAGCCGTTTTAGATCGACCATGCCCGCGCACCGGCGTAGAATCTCCGGACGACGCAGACTTTTCAGATAAGGAATTGTCCCCAAAACAAGGACACCGGATAACTTAGCAATTTCCCGCGGATTAGTTCTCTCGGGAATCCCCCGTTTGCGGGAAGAGATTTCGCTAAATATAACGCCGCGCACTTCCAACCCTTTACGGCGGGCCTCCTCAATAGTCAGAAGCGTATGATTGATCGTGCCCAGTCCGGGGCGCGCGATGACAAGCAATCCCAGATTGAGTTCGCGCACTAAATCGGCGACAAAATAATCATCACGGAGTGGGACCACCAGGCCGCCGGCGCCCTCGACCAGAACAATGTCATGCTTTTGTTTTAACTGTTGGTAAGCCGCGAGGATTTTTGGGACGTCGATCTTGCGTTTTTGTCTTTTGAAAGCCAGATGCGGGGACAACGGTTCGCGGGCGAAGCAGGGGTTGATATCTTGAAGGTCATCTTTGAGAGATAAAGACTTCTTTAAGAACCGCGCGTCATCGCCCCCGCATTGCACGGGCTTCATGACGCCGACGTCGTACCCTTGATCTTGCAGGAGTGTCGCCAGCGCCAGCGTTGCCACTGTCTTGCCAACGCCCGTGTCGGTGGCTGTGATGAAGATATCTCTTCGTTCCATTTAACAGTCCAGGTTATCCGGACATCCGGAGATCCGGGACTAGGGAATCCGGATATCCGGGTATCCGGATTATCGGATTTCCGGAAACTGCTTATTTTCTTGCCACTACCCAAATCACCTCAAACGTCGCGCCGACGCCCCACTGATCGCCAAAAGTCCGGCTGTAATACGCGTCGGCCCGGTTGAGCCAGTCGCGGCCGATGAACAGATCGCCCATGAGCGCGTTGGCACCGATATCTTTGATCCACTTGACTAAAGCAAGCATATCCTGAAAATGGACCTTGATGCATTCCTCCTCGACATTTACGTCCCGGAACCCGGCTTTCACCAGCGCGTCAGCGACCTGGCCGCGGTCGGCCAGCCGCTTTAAAATAATGCCGCCTTTGGCCGCGTCGCGCGTTTTTTCCAACGCTTCAAACAATTCCCGGAACGTGCTGTAGCCGAACATGGTCAGATACAGTTTCCCTTCATTTTTAAGGACCGCGCGGCAATCGGCAAAGGCTTCGGGGAGATTCCCCACCCATTGGTACGCGAGATTCGACGCGATCAGTTCAAAGGCATTTTCCTTAAAAGGCATCCGGCGGGCGTCGGCCTGGACAATGCGGAAATCTTCTTCACGGCGTTTGGCCGCATCGACCATCCCCGCGGCGGAATCGATCCCCACCACGCGCGCGTCGGGAAAACAATTTTTCAGCCGGCCGGTGAACCACCCGGTTCCCATACCGACGTCCAAGATATATGTCGGTGTGGGAACTGTCCCCACATCCAGGATAGTGCCGTTGCCCTCATGCGCCGCGGCTTTCGCGAGAAGCTCGCGTCCAATTTCCTTGTGCAGACCGGTCAGAACGTCATACTGTAGCGCCGCGTCCGAAAACGCCCGGCGGATTCTATCGTCAATGAGTTTCAGGGGCATGGTTATAGTGTTGAACCTTTCAGGAATTCCTCAACGATCTGGTTGAATTCGTAAGGTTTGCTTAAAAAAGGGAAATGCCCGCATTGCTCGAAAAAATCAAATCGTGACCCGGGACACGATTTCCTCAAGAACGCCACGGTTTCCTTGTTGCAAATCTCATCGTCCCGGCCGTTGATGAACTGGACAGGGACGTGTACCCTTTTAAGGACTTCGCGCAGGTCTTCCTGTTCCAGGATATCCAGATATTCGACCAGCGCCTGTTTTATCGGCACGCCGTCAGACTGGCGGAATTTCTGCAGCCACTTGAAGCGCCGGCTTTGCCGCTCATCTTTTGTAAAAAGCGACCGAAAGAATACGTTCACGATGGACGGATAATCGGAGTCCAGCTGGCCGCCGAGCTTGCGCATCTTGTTGACGTCCAGGCCGTGCGGATAATCGGCCGAGCGGGAGAATTTCGGCATGGAACCCACAAAGATCAGCCGCCTGACCGCCTCCGGGTACAATTCATATAATTTCAAAGCGACGAGCCCGCCCAATGAACTGCCGATCACGGTCACATCGTTAAATTGAAACGACCGCAGGACCGCTTCCAGGTCTTTGACCATCACCTCGAGGCTGATCTTTTTCCACCCGCTTTGGCCGTGGCCGGGCAAGTCAATGGTCATCACACGATAATACCGGGAGAAAAATTTCGACTGCTGGCGCCAGATGCGTTTGTCCACGCCCCAGCCGTGCAGGAACAAAAGATGTTCCCCTTCGCCTTCGACGTCGTAGTGCCAGTCGATGCCGCTGGGAGTAGTGATGTGGGGCATAGGTGTAAAAGGTTACTTGGGAATTAGGTGACTAGGGAATAGGATATTTGGTATTAGGAAATTAGGATTTTGCCTAATATTCGGATATCCTAATTCCCTATTCCCTTAATCACCAAATGTCCGAATAGCCTAAACGAAGTTTAAGTCCTTTCCAATAACTCTTAGTTTTTCCAGCGTGTACTCCAAATCTTCCCGCGTGTGCGTTGCCATCACGGTCAAACGCAGCCGCGCCGTTCCGGCCGGCACCGTCGGCGGACGGATCGCGCTGACGAAAATCCCTTCCTCCAATAAGCGCCGGGAGAATTCAACGGCCACGGAAGATTCACCAACGACAATGGGAATAATAGGAGTCTGGGACTTAAGCGTATTAAATCCCATCTGGTCAACGCCCTTTTTGAAATATTCGGTGTTCATCCATAATTTCTGCCGCAGGGTGGGTTCATCGCGGATGATTTCAACGGCCCTTTGCGCCGCGGCCGCCACCGCCGGAGGCATGGCGGTTGTGTAAATAAAACTTCTGGCTTTGTTGATCAAGAAATCAATCAACGCCTTTGAGCCGCAGCAATAGGCACCGAAGGAACCGGCGGCCTTGGAGAGTGTCCCCATCTGGATATCAATTTTATCTTCCACGCCAAGATGTTCGGCCAGTCCCTTGCCGTTTTTGCCCATCACACCCAGCGCGTGGGCCTCATCGATCATGACCAGACAATCGTACTGGCGCGCAAGCTCAACAATCTTGTCCAACGACGCGATGTCGCCGTCCATGCTAAAGACGCTGTCGGTGATAATCCCGCGGCGGCGAAAGCCTGTGGCTGCGCGCAACATTTTTTCCAGGGCTTCCATGTCGTTGTGCGGATAGCGTTTGAATCTGGCCTGGCTCAAAATAATCCCGTCGATAATCGAGGCATGATTCAAGCGGTCAGAAAAAATAATGTCGTCACGACCGAAAACGCTCGATATAATTCCGACATTAGCCATATATCCCGTACTAAACGTCAAACAGCTTTCCGCGCCTTTAAACCGCGCGATCGTTTCCTCAAGTTCCCGAAGGGCCGTCATATTCCCGCAGACAAGCCGTGATGCACCCGAGCCGATGCCTTCTTGTTCAATACATTCCACCGCCGCCCGGCGCAGGCGCGGGTCGTCGGCCAACCCCAAGTAATTATTCGAACAAAAATTGAGGACTTCTTTGCCGTCCAAGATGATCTTCCGGCCCTGCGCGCCGGTCACATCGCGCAAACACCGCTTTAAGCCCTGGCGCTCTAACGCCGCAAGCTCTTCATCCCAATTTTGACATGTTGTTATATCCATTAAAAAATCCGAAACACAAATTGAGGGTCAAAGGGCAAGGAACAAGTAGCAAGGAAAATCCTTGTTCCCTGACCCTTGCTACTTGACCCTGGCATTGATTTTTTAGATTTTACCTCACTTGCACAACATCACCGGCAATTTTGCTGACGATGAGCCCGGCGTCGTTGCGGATCATCAGCGCGCCGGTCTTGTCCAGATCGACCGCCTCGCCTTCCACCTCGCCGCCGGGGTCGACCAGACGGACGCGCTTGCCCAACGTCGAGGAAAGTTCTTTCCAGCGCTCGACAACCGGCGCGAACCCCTGCTTTTTGAGACGCTCATACCAGGTTTCCAATTCCAGCAAAATTTCCTGAAGCAGCTCAACGCGGGACATCTTCTTTTGGGCTTCCTCTTTCAAGGAAGTCGCTTGCGGCGGCAAAACGCTCACGGACGTATTCACATTGATGCCGATCCCGATCACCACAAAACGCACGCGGTCGGTTTCCGCGCTTAACTCGGTCAATATGCCGGCGAGCTTGCGGTTCTCCACGAGAATATCATTGGGCCATTTGATGCGCGCCTCCACGCTGGAAACCCGCCGAACCGCTTCACAGACCGCAACCGCAGCTAAAAGCGTCAACTGGGCGACCTCCGTCAGCGGCAGTGACGGCCTTAAAACGACCGACATGTAAATCCCCTTCCCCTTCGGCGAACTCCACTGGCGGCCCAGGCGGCCCTTGCCCTTGGTCTGGCCCTCGGCGCACACCAGCGTCCCCTCAACGGCTCCCTCCATCCCCAACCGAAACGCGACATCCATGGTGGACGGGACCGTGTCCTCATAAATAATCTTCTTCCCCAAATATTGAGTTCTAAGGCCGTGCTGAATTTCCGAGGGGAGCAATTTATCCGGCGTGGCGACCAGTTTGTATCCAAGATGGGGGACAGCGACGACGTCGAAGCCTTCCTGACGCAGTTCCTGCATGTATTTCCAGATCGCGGCGCGGCTCATGCCGCAGCGGCGGCTGATCTCCTCGCCGGAAACGTACCCTTCTGACTCTTTCAGGAATTTGAGGATTTGAGTTTGCATCGTATTATTATTGAGAAGCAAGATACAAGAAATAAGAGACAGAGAAAAAATATAAGAATTTTTTGTTCTTGCTTCTTTGTTTCTTTGCTTCTTGCTTCTTAAATTCGCAATCCTTTAACTATCCGCGGAAGCTGTTCCAGTAAATAATCGATATGCGCCTGCGTTGTCCAGCGGCCGACGGTGACGCGCAGCGCGCCGTGGGCCAGTCCATCGGAAAGACCGATCGCGAGCAAGATCCGCGACGGCTCCATCGCGCCCGCCTTGCACGCCGAGCCCATCGAAGCGCAAATGCCGGCCATGTCGAGGCTCATCAGAAGCGATTCCCCGGACAATTTTTCGAACGCGAAGTGCGCGTTGTTGGGCAGCCGCGATGTGCGGTGCCCATTGATAACGACCCCACTGATCCGTCGTGGAATTTCGGTCAAGAGCTGATCGCGCAAGCGGGTTTGCGCCGTCATCTCCTGTGACATATTCTCATGACATAATTCCAAAGCTTTGGCCAAGCCGACGGCGCCGGCGACATTTTGCGTGGAGGCGCGCCGGCCGCCTTCCTGGCCGCCGCCCAAAAGAAATGAGGCCAGCTTCGTTTTCTTTCGGACATACAACGCGCCGACCCCTTTGGGCCCGTAGAATTTATGCGCCGACATCGTCAACAGGTCCGCGCCCAATTCATCAACATGAACAGGAATATGGCCGACGGTCTGGACAGCGTCGACCAAAAACGGGATCCCTTTCGCGCGCGCGATCTTGCCGATTTCCGCCACCGGTTCGATGGTTCCGATTTCGTTGTTGGCGTGCATGACCGCGACCAAAATCGTCTCATCCGTGATCGCCGTTTGGACCTGCCCGGGGTCAACCAGTCCTTCCCGGCTGACAGGAAGATACGTGATCTTGTAACCTTCTTTCGCTAAATATGCGGCAGGCGCTTCGAGGGAATGATGTTCGATTGTCGAGAGAACAATATGCCGGCCCTTCTCTTTAAAACTGCGGGCGATCCCAAGGAGGGCATGATTGTTTCCCTCGGTTGCGCCGGAATTGAAAATAATCTCCTCGGGCCGGGCGTCGATGGAGCGCGCGACACCCTGGCGGGCGTCTTCCATGGCTTTAAGGGCTTCGCGCCCAAAAGCATGAGGACTTGCGGGGTTTCCAAACCGGGTATAGAAATATGGCTCCATGGCCTCAATGACGCGGGAATCCGCGGGGGTCGTGGAGGCGTAATCGAAGTATATCCGTTCCATGATGTCCCAATTTTATCCCGGGGACATTTTATTGTCAACTTGTATTCGTGGTATAGTTTACGTTAGCTGACCAGATCATAACTGTCCATAAGACTATTGATGATGGCCATGCGCCGCCCTCACCACTTTGTTCAAACATTGCTGTTTACGATGGCCTTTCAAATAATCAAAATCGACCCGGTTCTGCACGAGAGACAGGATCTGTTCTTTATGGGCATTCTTTCGAAATGGTTTGGAACGCATAAATCACCTCCCGCTTGTCCGTCTGCTTTAAGCAGACGGACAACGCCTTTCTACGAACCCGACATCGCGATCTCCAGGACTTTGGGCTTGACCAACCGCTCGAAATCCCGGTACGCCATTTTGATCAACTCGCGATGGTTCCCGGCGTTGAAGGCGATCTCTTCATCCTCCGCCAGGCTTCTTTCCACATAAACATCCATCGCGTACAGATTGCCAAAAGGCGGCATGGCCCCGACCTCGCAATCCGGGAACATGTCCCTGAATTCGTCCTCGGTCGCGAGCTCCACCGTCTCGGCCCCGGTCACTTCCCTCAGGAGCGCGAAATCGATCTTGCGCGAACCAGGAAGAACGACCATGGACATCCGGCCATCACCGCCGTCGATGTTGACGATGACTGTCTTGGCGATCTCCTTGCCCGGGATGTGGGCGCTTTGCGCCGTTCCCTGGGCGGTGTAAGTGGTCAGATGGCTGACAACGCTGTATCTGACGTTGTTCTTATCCAGATAATTTCTTAATTTTTGGATGGGCATGACACCCTCCTTTCCTCAACAGCCTATTTGATATCCACCTTGATC
Organism: Candidatus Omnitrophota bacterium; assembly: GCA_003522725.1. Lineage (GTDB taxonomy): Bacteria > Omnitrophota > Gorgyraeia > Zapsychrales > Zapsychraceae > UBA10015. The sequence goes on along the minus strand of DPIG01000077.1, from coordinate 19,305 downwards.
TCTTTGGGCCTGGCATCTTCCCGCTTGGGAAGAGTGATCTCAAGGACGCCGTCTTTATACCCGGCGTTGACTTTTTGCGGATCCACGCCCGCCGGCAAGGTAAATGACCGGTGAAACGCCCCATAATAACGTTCGGACCGGACGTAATCCTTTTCCTTGATCTCTTTCTCCTCTCTCTTCTCACCCCGGATGGTCAGGGTATCATTGTTGACCGACACCTCGATCTCTTCTTTCTTCATTCCCGGCAGATCGGCGCGCACGCGGATATGGTCCTTTTCATCAATGATGTCCACCGCCGGCGCCCATAAGGCTCCGCCGTTTCCTTTTTTACCCGGGCGATGTAGCGTGAGATTGAACAAGCGGTTCATCTCTTTCTGGAATTCTCCCAGATCCTCGAAGATGTCCAAACCCGTTTCTCTTGGTCTCCATGGCACGAGGTTCATCGCGCACCTCCTTTCTTTTCTATTTACAAACTATTCGTTCCGCTTCAAGCCAATCTTCCCACTCCTGCCCGGGTTGACACCCTCTTTTCTCATAAAGCTCATAGGCTTTCTTGCGGATCTCCTCTTCCCGGGCACAACATTGTTTTTGCTCCACCCCCGCGGTCTTGCCTTTTCCTTGAGCCGTCTCTGTCTTTTTCGAGTTGCCTTTCATCATCAATCTCATGGCTCTCTCCCCCTTTCTTTATTTCTTGTTCTTTACAGTCCTTAAACACCGCTCAACGCTTGGCAGCAGCCGCTCGTAGATCTCGCTTTTCCCGATGAAATCCGTGACCGCGGCATTCTTGGCCGCCTGCCGGAATGCTTCCGCATCGAGCATCGTCAAAACAATGACATCGCAGTCAGGGTTCTCCTCCTTGATGTGTTTTGCCGCCTCGAGACCGTTGCCGTGCGGCAGATGGATATCCATCAGCACGATATCCGGCCGCACGCGGGAAGCCTTTGCCACGCCCATTTCCGCGGTACCGGCCTCGAAGGTCTCGACATCCAGATCATGCATCTCGAGATATTCCTTCACCTGCGCCCTGAAGTCGGCGCTGTCGTCAATGATGAGTATTTTCGCCTTCATGCCCTCTTTCCTTTCCAGGATTCATTCCGTTCCGTCCTGATTTCCAACTTCATTATAGGAATGATCACAAAGGAAATAAATCGGCAAATATACGCGGAAGACCCGGTGGAACTACGTAGGAAGAATCTTGTGTCCTGCGGGAGAAGAATACTTAAGCTAACCCTTTGGAGAGGGCGTATTTGACCAAACCGGCGGTATTTTTGATGCCCAGCTTATGGCTAAGATTGGCGCGATGGGTCTCAACGGTCCGGATGCTTAACTTCAACTTGGAAGCGATGTTCTTGTTGGCCATCCCGTTACCGATGAATTGGAGGATCTGCTGTTCCCGTTTGGTGAGGATGTCCAGGGAGGATGACTCCGCCTCATCAAGAGAGCGGACATAATAATCCGTCAAGAGTCGCGATATGGTCGGAGAAACGAACTTTTTCCCCCGAAGGACCATTTTAACCGCCATCAACAACTGGTCATAGGCGTCTTCTTTAAGGACATATCCCGACGCGCCATGGGCCATGGCGTGTTTGAAATGCTCCTGGTCTTTTTGCATCGTCAGGACAAGGACCTTGACCTTCGGGAATTTCACCCGGACCTCCTGGATCGCCTGCATCCCGTCACAACCGGGCATCGAGAGATCCATGATGACGAGGTCGCATTTGACGGAATGCATCAACGATAATAATTCATCGCCATCTTTGGCCTGACCGGCCACTTTAAAGGCCTTGTCCTTCTCGATGAGGTCCTTGAGACCCGCCCTCAAGATCTGATGGTCATCCGCTAATATAATCCTGTATACAGCACCCATGTTTATTCCTTTGGAACAACGGGGACTTTCAGCTGGACGGTCGTTCCCTGTTGAGGGACGGAACTGACCTCCAGATCCCCTTTTAACAACCGCGCTCTTTCGCGCATGGTGGAAAGTCCCAGGCCCTGCGGATCTTTCCCGGAAGAATGTTTCTCCCCCGGCGAGAACCCTCGTCCGTCGTCCACGATGTTCATGACCAGCCGGCCCTCCGCGATATCAATGTTCACATGGACGTGGGTGGCCTGGGCGTGTTTGATGATATTGGTCAGCGCCTCCTGAAGGATCCGGTAGAAATTGATCGGGTCGCCCTCAAACGCTATTTGGTCCAGGTCATCGTGTTGAAACCTGATCTTTATGGCTTTCTGCCGGAATTCCTCGACCAAAATTTTGGTGGCGGTGGTCACACCCAGCACCTGGAGCGTGGAAGGACGCAAGGCCGATGTTAAATGCCGGGTCTTCTCGATGATCTTGTCGACGTCCCTGATCAATCTCTCGACGGATTGTTTATGGGAACCTGCCCGCGGGCGCAGGAGGACAGATTGCAACAATATCTTGAACGTCACCAGGGACTGGCCAAGATCGTCGTGGATCTCCCGGGAGATGCGCTCGCGCTCTTTTTCCTGCGCCTGGATGATCCTCTGGGGCAGATGCTGGAGGGCTTCTTCCATCTCTTTACGCCCGGTGATGTCGTTACGGATCGCGACGTATTGGCAAGGCTTGCCGTTCTCATCCAGAAAAGGAACAATGGTCGTATCGACCCAATAACAGGTGCCGTCTTTGGCGCGGTTTCTGATCTCCCCATGCCAAACCTTTCCGCTGGCTATAGTGCGCCAGAGATCCCTCATAAATTCTTTGGAATGATATCCTGAATTGACGATGCGGTGGTCCTGGCCTAAAAGTTCTTCCCTGGAATATTTTGAGATTGCGCAGAATTTGCCGTTGGCATAAGTGATCTTGCCCTGCGCGTCCGTAAAGGCCACGATCGAGGAAACATCCAAGGCGAACTTCATGTCCGCCAGTTCCCTCTGGGACCGCTCCAGTTCTGGCTGGATGGATTGATTGGGATTCATGGGGAATATCGGGTAAGGATTCCAACACGATAAATTTAAGTTAGTTATAACACTTCCGGGTTAACTTGTCCAGCGGTTGACAAGACCAAAGGTGAATGATATATTGAGGGGCAATTTTGGGGCTGCCTTGGCTTTTATCTAAATTAAGGTAAAGCCAGGACTGCCCAAACTTTTCTTGATATGTTGTAGTTTGGGGCTGTAGCTCAGCTGGNNGTGGCGGAATGGCAGACGCGGCGGTCTCAAAAACCGTTGTCCTCAAAGACATGTGGGTTCGACTCCCTCCTTCGGCATTGTTTTTTTCGGCCTTATCATGATGAAAAAAATTCTCTTCCGTTTCTTCCTTATAGTTGCCGCCGCGAACCTCGCGCTTTGCGCCCACGCCCAGTCGGCAAAGGTCATCACGCTCAAAGACGGCTCGGTCATCAAAGGCGCAGTCACACAGCTTGCGGATGGTGTTTACACGCTGGAGACGGACAATTTAGGCAAGATCACTGTTCCTGAATCCGAGGTCGTCAGTATCGCGGCGGAGTCAGCGCCAGCGCTCCCGGCCGCAGGGAATATGGCAAGCGCGTCGCTCAAGGGACAAGCACAGGAGATTCAAACTAATCTCTTATCCGATCCTTCCATCATGGCCGAGATTCAAAACATCATGCAGGACCCGGAGATCCGCGGTGTCTTGTCCGACCCCGCGTTCATGAACGCGATCATGAGCTACGACCCCAGCCAAATTCAACAAAACGAAAAAACGCAATATCTCCTCCAGAACCCCAAATTCCGGTCGCTGATGGAAAAAATCCGGCAGAAGTTACCAAACCAGTCTCAATGAACTGCGTCGGGAATAAATTTCTTGCACGCGCGAACAACATCCTCGGGCAATTTGAATCTCCCCAAATCCCTTACAGGTACGTCCTGTTCACTTTCTTCTTCGCGGTAACCTTGAGGAATTTCCTGGAAACCTACCTCAACGGCGAGATCGCTTCACCGGATTTACTGTCCGACCTGGCGCATTACTATCTCTCTTATGCCTGCCTGGCCATGGCGCTCACTATTCTGTTTCACTTCGCGACCAAAGTCCCCATCGAGACGATCTCGCGCGTCATCCTGCCTTCATTTCTCATCCTCATCCTGCCTCCCGTCACGTGGATGCTCGTCCCCTCCTGGAGGAACTTCGGCATCGGCTACATGTTCCCGGATACGCATCCGGACATACTCTCGCGGTTCCTGACTTTTTTCGGTCCCCTGGATGATTCAGGGGTCACGCAGGGGATGCGCATCGAAATCGCTTTGGCGGTCGGCGCGAGTTTTATATATTTTATTCTCAAAGGCCGGAATTTCTTGCGGAGTCTCGGCTTTTCGCTTTTGACCTACGCGCTCATCTTTTTCTACTGCGCCCTGCCGTTTGCCTGCTGGACGTTGATGCGCGCACTCGGCCCTGGAGACGAAATAACGACACAGGCCATGACGGACTTCCTGCTCCTTTTGATACTCGCCCTTGCTTTCTGGCAATTCTATCTGTACAACAAAACATATTTCACGGAGATCTTCAAAGACATACGGCCTTTGAGATTATTGCATTTCGAATTTATGTTTTTCCTGGGTGCCGCCCTCGCCGAGGCGACTCACCCTTATCCATTGACCCCGGACTCTTCCAGTTTCTTCCACGGGATTTTCCTGATGACGGCCATAGGGTTTGGCTGGCTATTCGCCGTCACCACCAATAATATGGCCGATTATGATATTGATGTCGTAACCAACCCACAAAGGCCGACCGTCACCAAGGTGATCCCCGCTGGCCATTACCGGTATTTTCCGTGGCTCTTTGGAGGACTGGCCATGATTTATTCCGGCGCGGTTGACTCCGTGAGCCTCTTCTTGATGCTTGTTTTCATGGGGAATTATTTTCTGTATTCGATGCCCCCGCTGCGGCTCAAACGCGTGACCTTCTTTTCAAAGCTGCTGATTTCCTTCAATTCGCTGGTTCTCGTCCTGCTGGGACATCTCTTTCATTCGGGGGATTTTGGAATTCCCTTAAGCGTTATTTTCTTCTTTCTCGTCTGCGTCACAGCGGCGATGAATTTTATCGACATCAAGGATTACGAAGGGGATAAAAAGGCGGGAGTCAAGACCTTGCCTGTTGTCCTTGGCCTTGAAACAAGCAAGAAGATGATCGGCGTGTTCTTTATTATTTCCTATACCGCGGCCGGCCTTGCCTTTTCCAATTCCATGCCCTTGCTGATCATGGCCGGCGGCGCGGGCGTTGCGCAATTCCTTCTTATCAACAAGAAACCCTACAGGGAAGACCATGTCCTCCTGGTCTACCTTCTAAGCCTGGCTGTTTTATTTTTTTTACTTCGCTGACGACTGGCTGACATGCCTCAGTTGCCCCTCGCTCTAGCTCGGGCACGCCTTCGGCATAATATCGGATGTTTCATGCCTCAGTTGCCCGCAGGCGGCGCCGACGTCTCTTCCCCGCGGCGTTCGAATCGTAGCGTGGATGCCGCATTCTTCCAGGCGATCCCGGAAATCAATCATCTCTTTTCCTGACGGCGTTTTATGTCCGAATTCCGCGACGGGGTTATACGGGATAAGATTCATCTTGCAGATAATTCCCTTGAAAGCTTTCTTAAGACTTTGGACGGCTTTTTCGGTGCAGGTCACGTCTTTGATGAGGATGTATTCGAAAGTGATCTGCCGTTTCGTCGCTTTGAAATATTCGCGGCAGGCCGCGATCAGTTCGTCGAACGGGTATTTACGGTTGACCGGCATCAGGAGGCTGCGCGATTCATTATCATAACCATGCAGGGAGATGGCCAGCTCGATTTGCAGGTTTTGCTTCGCTAATTCCTTGATCTTCGGGACTAAACCAACCGTCGAGATCGTGATGTGCCGGGCGCCGATGCCGATCCCCTTGTCCGAATTGATGGTCCGGATCGCCTTAAACAGATTATCGAAATTATCCAGCGGCTCGCCGGTCCCCATAAAAACGATATTCGACAAAGGCCGCTTGTGTTTGAGGGCTTCTTCCCTGACCTGCAGAACCTGGGTGAGAATTTCCGCGCAGGTTAAATTCCGCTTCCACCCGCCCAGCCCGCTGGCGCAGAATTTGCAGCCGAATTTGCATCCGGCCTGCGTCGAAATGCAGGCCGTCGTCCGCGTCGCGGTAGGGATCAACACGCATTCAACCTTTTCGTGATCAAAAAGATCGAGAAGGAATTTGGCCGTTTTGTCTCCGGAGACGACTTTCTTTATAATGATATTCGGACTTAGATCAAAATCCTTCTTCAACCGCTCCCGTAATTCGCCCGGCAAATTCTTCATGGCATCGAACGACCACGCGCCTTTCTGATAAATCCACCCGAAAATCTGCACGGCACGGTAAGACTTCTCACCCCTGGAAGCCAGGTGCTGTGTTAATTCATCGAGCGACAGATCACGGATGTCGGGTTTGGGTGTCATCGCGGATATCCCGCCGGAGATTTAAGCCGGAGTTTCGAGGAAAGCCCCGATCTTGCGGAATTTGTTATAGCGCTGTTCGATGAGCTCTTCGCCGGAGATCGAAGATAATTCTTTGATATGTTTGAGGATGACCTCTTTTAAATCCGAGGCCGTTTTGACAGGGTCATGGTGGGCGCCGCCAAGCGGTTCGGAAATAATCTGGTCGACAATGCCGAATCCGCGCAAATTCTCCGCCGTGATCTTGAGCGCTTCGGCGGCCAAAGGGGCCTTGATGGCGTTACGCCAGAGGATGGAGGCGCATCCTTCGGGCGATATGACGGAATAATAGGCATGCTGTAAAATACAGACACGGTCCGCGATCCCTATCCCCAACGCGCCGCCGCTTCCTCCCTCACCGATGATCGTGGCAACGATGGGCGTTTTTAACCCGACCATGTCGCGCAGGTTCTCGGCGATCGCCTGGGCCTGGCCCCGCTCTTCAGCGCCGACACCGGGATAGGCGCCGGGCGTGTCGATCAAAACAACAATGGGCAAAGCAAATTTCTCGGCCAGCTTCATCAACCGCATCGCCTTGCGGTACCCTTCCGGATGGGCGCAGCCGAAATTCCGCAGGACGTTCTCTTTGGTGTCGCGCCCTTTCTGATGCCCCATAAGCATAACTTTAGTGCCGTTGATCCGGGCGAACCCGGCCACGATGGCCATATCGTCGGCAAACTGCCGGTCGCCGTGCAGCTCGACAAAATCGCTTGTGAACATACGGATATAATCCAGCGTGAAAGGACGTTCCGGATGGCGGGCGATCTGGATCCTCTGCCAAGGCGTCAGATTGTTGTAAATATCTGCCTTCATTTGCTCCAGCTTCTGCGTCAATTTTTTCAGTTCCGGCTCAAGGGCGATCTTCTTGCTCGAACTGAATACCTGCAGCTCCTTGATCTTGGACTCAAGCTCAAAAACAGGTTTTTCGAATTCCAAAGCGCTCATTTTGTCTCCACTGTAAAGAAGCAAAGAGGCAAGAAACAAGAGGCAGAGAACAGAAGCAAGAAACAAGAAGCAGAGAACTAGAACACAAATTTATTTTTTGCTTTTTCTCTACTTCTTGCTTCTTTATTTCTTTGCATCTTTTCTTGTTTCTTGCCTCTTATTTCTTTTCCTCTGATTTTATTTAATCCACGATAACGACTTCCGTCCCCAAAGGAAGCAAACTGTAGACTTCCTCCACATCCGCGTTGCGCATCCGCACGCAGCCGGCGGTCACCTGTTGTCCGATTGTTTCGGGTTCGATGGTACCATGAATGCCGTAACCCGGCATGTCGAATCCCATCCACCGGCTTCCGAGGACATTTTGCGGGCTATCCGGAGGGACGACGATGCCTTTATTGAACCACACCGGATCGACCAGTTTGGACGTGATCTTGAATTTCCCGACGGGCGTGCTGTTGTCGGTCCCTGTGGAAACCTGGTAAACTTTCAGGACCTCGTCGCCATTCTTCAAAAAAAGCACGTTCTGGGATTTATCCACAAAGACATTGAAGTGCCCCTGCCAGATGCGCAACTTCTGTCCCAGCCGGATCGTGTCGCTGTGGAGGTTATTGCTGACCTTGATCAGGTCAACGGTCGTGCCGTACTGGCCGGCCAGTTTCCCCAGGGTGTCGCCGGATTTTACTTCATGGACGGTCGATTCCGCCACCGGCGTGTTCGAGAAGATGATCTTCAGATTGACGTCCGCCAGCTGGCTCTCGACGTCCTCAATCTTGTTAAAATCCGCATATTGGCCCGATATCTGTTTATAAATCTCTTTGGCCTTGACCATATCCCCGCTCTTGCGCAAAGCGTTCGCCTCTTCATAGAGCGCTTGCACGGGTTTTCCTCCCGCCGTTGACGCTGCTTCATCGGAAACAACGGTCCGGGACTTTGGCCATGCTAACAGCAAAATCGCGATCACAAGCACGACACCGCCGCCGATCATAAGGACATTTCTATTCATGACACCTTATCTCCTTCCTGACGATGATAATACAAAATTTCTGCGTCATTACATCCTGTGATACAGCAGATAGGCCAAGGCAAAGCCGAAAACGGAGCCAATGATGACCTGCAACGGGGTATGCCCGATCAGCTCCATCAGACGTTCCGTCCCGATCTTCCCCTTCCAGTACATTTCATCCATGACCTGGTTAAGAATGGCCGCCTGCTGGCCGGCGGAACGGCGCACGCCTTGGGCGTCGAACATGGTGACCACGGCGAAAACGACCGCTAGGGCGAACATAACGGAATCAAATCCTGTCTCCAGGCCGGTGGTCGTTGCCAAAGCGGTCGCTCCGGCGGCGTGGCTGGAGGGCATGCCCCCGGTGCCGATAAACCACTTGAAATTAAATCTCCGTTCGCGGATAACACCCAAAATGACTTTAACCCCTTGGGCGATGGCCCACACCATGGCGGTAATGATCAATACTTTATTATTAAGGACGGAATGCATATCGATAACGTAAATTCCTGCGGGAGAGCAAAAACATTGACGCTCCCAAGGTTTTATGATAACTTACATTATAATTGTGAAGGTCAAAAAAGCAAGGTCTTTCCCCCTAATCCTTATCGGTTCTCCCCCCTACAGTCGTAAGTCGTTATGACTTACGACTATTCAAACCATGTTAGCCAAAGTCCATAGCTACGGGATCAATGGATTAGAGGCGTATCCCGTTACCATTGAAGTCGATGCCGGCCGCGGTCTGCCATCGACCATCATCGTTGGTCTGCCCGACAACGCCGTCAAGGAAAGCCGTGAACGGGTGCGTTCCGCCATCAAAAATAGCGGCTACAAATTCGGCCCCAGGCGGATTACGATCAACCTCTCCCCGGCCGACACCAAAAAGGAAGGGCCTTCCTTTGATCTGGCCATCGCCTTGGGTATCCTGGCCGCCTGCGAACAAATTTCCTGCGAAGGGTTGGAACAATATGTCCTGCTGGGCGAACTGTCGCTTAACGGCGATATCAAACCCGCCAAAGGGGCATTGGCCATCGCCCTTTCCATGACTTCCCGTTCCTTTAAAGGGCTCATCGTTCCCCAGGAGAACGCCACGGAGGCCGCTGTCGTCGAACGTGTCCCCATTTACCCGGTCAAAAATCTTCATCAGGTCATTGATTTCCTGAATAATCCCGGATCCATATCTCCCGTTACGTCCCACAAAAATGTTTTGTCACCGGTATCCGGCTTATCCGACCTTGATTTCAGCGACGTGAAAGGACAATCCTTCGTCAAACGGGGCCTCGAGATCGCCGCGGCGGGTGGACATAACTTTCTTTTGATCGGGCCACCCGGAAGCGGAAAAAGTATGCTCGCCAAGAGGTTCCCGACCATCCTTCCCGGCATGACGCCCGAAGAGGCGCTGGAAACGACGAAGATCCATTCCATCGCCGGCACGCTCAAGACCAGTAACGGCCTGCCTGCCGGGCAGGCAGGCCTGATGACAAACCGCCCGTTTCGCTCGCCGCACCATACCACTTCCGCGCCGGCCATCGTCGGCGGCGGCACGCATCCCAGACCGGGAGAAGTGACTTTGGCGCACAACGGGGTCCTGTTTCTCGATGAACTGCCCGAATTTAACCGCGACGTCCTGGAGGCCATGCGCCAGCCTCTGGAAGATCACGAAGTCACCATCTCCCGCGCGAACAAAACACTGCGTTTTTCATCCCGGTTTCTTTTGGCTGCCTCTATGAACCCGTGCCCCTGCGGGTTTCTCTCGGANNACGCGGGCCAGAAAGATCCAACAGGAACGGTTCCGGGACACGGGCATTTATGCCAACGCCCACATGAACCACCGGCAGATCAAACAATTCTGTTCACTGGACGAAGAGTGCAAGAAACTCCTCAAAATGGCCATCGACGAACTCGGCCTCTCGGCCCGGGGGTATGACAAGATCCTCAAGATATCACGGACCATTGCCGACCTGGCCGGCGAAGAAACACTGCGGACGGAACACCTCGCGGAGGCGATCCAATATCGAAGTCTGGATAGGCGGAATTGGTGCAGATAAAAGGATATTGGGTAAATTGGTAACTGGAGACTGGGTAACTGGGTTATTGGGCGATTGGGGAAAAATAGTATGAATCCATTTGAAAACTTAAGAATATGGCAAAAAGCCCATTCGCTGATGGCTGAGATCTTTGAAATAGTTAAGAAACTTCCTGTCGAGGAAAGATATCGAATAAAAGACCAGATCGAACGTTCTTCATCTTCCGTTGGGGCCAATATCGCCGAAGGCTATACCAGTTATTATTTCCAGGATAAGATCAAATGTTTGTATGTTGCACGAAAAGAGGCGGGAGAAACACAAAACCATTTACGCGTACTGGAAACCAGGAAATATCTTAACCCAAAGAACTCCAATAGATTGGTCAATGAATATCAGGGCCTAATTAAGGGGATCAATGCTTTTATTAACTATATACGAGACAAACAAAAAGCCGAAAAACAAAAACCCTAATTTCCCTTTATCCCAATAACCTGGCCCCTTAATATCCCAATTCTCTAATACCCTACTTTAACTCAGAGCGTTCTTTCTTGATCCGGATCTTTTCGTTTATTTTGTTGAGGAGTTCCTGGAAGGAATACGGCTTGATGATGTAATCGTCGCAGCCTTTGGTGAAGGCGTCCATCCACGATTCCTTGATGCCGGTCTGCATGATGATGATCACGCCGTCGCCGTAATTAACGCCCCGCAATTCTTCTTCCTGCCGGAGCAATTTCAGGATATCGACCCCATCCATGTCCGGCAGATTGATGTCCAAAAGGATAACGTCAAAAGGACCATCGTAGAAACACTTAATGAACGTCGCCACCGCTTCCTGGCCGCTGGACGCGGTCTGCACCCGAAAACCCGCCGCCTTCAACCTCGATTCGAGAGAATCACAGATGTCCTGTTCGTCATCGACGATCAGGACCGATTTGCCGGTCTGCGGCGCGTTTTGTGGATGATCGGCTGTCATGTATGGTTATTATAACGACTGCGAGGCGGGTTGCAATAACCACTTATATTTTTTGCCAGCCGGCCAGCGCCTGGACAACGCCCTTGCGGATCATCATCACCGCGATCGCCGCCAAAAAAAGCGCCATGATCTTGGACAACGCCCTGGCGCCGGAGCGCCCCAAAATCTTTATCAAAAGGTCTGACCAAATAAATATCACGCCGACCAGACAGATGTTCAGCACGACGGAAACCACGGTGGCCGCCACGCCATGCTGGTCGATCATGATCAAAGATGTGGTTAACACGGCCGGGCCGACGATCAACGGTGTTCCCAGGGGGACAGCGCCCAGTTCTTCGGAAAGATTCGGCCGCTCTTTCCACGGCTGTAACAAATCGCTGATCGAAAGGCACAGCAGGATCACGCCGCCGGCGATCATAAAATCCCACACGGTGATCCCGACAACGCGAAACATCCATTTGCCCAGGACAATAAAGGCGATGGCAAGCGACAAGGCCGTGGCGACCGACTGAAGGATGATCTTCCGTTTTTCTTTTTTTGTCACCCGGTGAGTGAGCGCGACAAATAACGGCAACAACCCGATGGGGTCTACCGCCACAAAGATCGGAATAAAAGCGAGGAATATCTCGTTAAACATAAGTTTTTGCTCCCTTCTAAAGCCCCAGGATCGCTTTGACTTTTTTCGAAAATACCGCGTCCCCGTCGGCTTTGTCGAAATAATCCCGCGCCCTTGGGATGCGCAACTTCTGCTCACGCACCGGCAAGACACTGGAAACCACAATCGGCACCGTGGATATGTAATCGCTGACGATCTCGTGGATGCCGCGCCCGTCCACTTCGGGCATCTGGATGTCCAGCAAGATCAGGTCGAGCTCGCGGGAATTACGCATCAGGACCTCGACGACCTCCAGCGCGTCGGCCGCCTCCAGGACCTCAAGCTTCATTTTCTCGAGCAGTCTTCGGTATTTATGCCGCATTTCCTTGTTGTCATCGACGATCAGTATCTTTCCCATGCTGTTACCTCCTTTTTCAGTCGTAAGTTATAAGTCGTACGTCGTAAGCAAAAGCTTTAATGTTTTTTGCTTATCACTTATCACTTACCACTTACCACTTATTTCAATTCCCACCGGACAGTGGTCGGACCCCATTATATCTTTTAAAATGAACGCGCCTTTAAGCCTCGGGCGTAAAGCAGGCGAGATCAAAAAGTAATCGATGCGCCATCCGATGTTTCGCTCGCGGCAGTTGCCCATCGGGCTCCACCAGGTATAATGGCCGCCGCCTTGTTCAAATTCACGGAACGTATCGATAAACCCGGCTTTAACGAGATTATCGAACCCCGCCCGTTCTTCGGGGGTAAAGCCGTGGTTTTTTTCGTTCCCTTTGGGATTGGCCAGATCGACCGGCGTATGCGCCACGTTGAGGTCCCCGCAAAAAACGACCGGCTTCTTCTTCTCAAGTTTTCTTAAGTAACCCAGAAAATCTACGTCCCACTCTTTGGTGCGATACGATAAACGTTCCAGGCCGCGTTTGGAATTGGGCACGTAGACATTGACGAGAAAGAAATCCTTGTATTCCAGCGTGATGACCCTGCCCTCGTTGTCGTGCTTCGCGTTACCGGTGCCGCTGGATACTTTTAAAGGCCTGGCCCTGGTAAAGACCGCCGTACCGGAATAACCGGGCTTTTGCGCGTGATTCCAATATTGTTCATAGCCGGGGAGGTCCGCCGTGACCGCGTCGTTGGGAGATCTTGTTTCCTGAAGGCACAGCACGTCCGGCTTGGATTTCTTGATAAAATCGAGGAGACCTTTGTTGAGCGCGGACCTGATGCCATTAAGGTTCCAGGAAATGAGCTTCATCGTGATGATGTTTCAAGACAGCTTAATGACCCGCCAAATCGGAAAGATGTTTGATGCGCTTGAGCATATTGGGATGGGTGCTCAATGACTCCATCACATGGTCGCCGAAATTCAGGGTGATCTTTTTATTGCGCAACATGGCCAGCTCGTAAGGGTCGATGGTGCCGCTGCGGTCCGCGTCGAGCTGGCTTAACTCACGGATTTCGTTCAGGGCGCGGGACGGATCGTTAATGAAAAACGCTTTCAACCCCTCCGCCTCTTTCAAAACGTCCTTGTCCAGCCGCGCCGAACCGTACACCAGTTTGTAAAGCGCGGTCGCCAACGCCTCCGGCCGGTTGCCCATCTCCACCGACCCGCGGTCGGCAAAATATTCCCGGATACGGGACGCGTACAGGACCAGCAAATTGGTAATAAAATAAAAAATGAACGCCGCCAGTCCGATCAACGCCGTATTGCCCCCGCGTTCGTTGCGCCGGCCGCCGCCGTAGAAAAGAAAATGCCAGGCCAGGCGGTACATGATCATCGGGATCACCGACAACAGCGTGATCGTCAATACGTCACGGCTTTTGATATGCGTCAACTCATGCCCCAGGACGGCCTTTAACTCTTCGTCGCTTAAAAGACGCGTGATCCCTTCGGTGACGCACACCCGGCCGTCGCGCACACCGCGCCCGAAGGCGAACGCGTTGGGGATCGCGACGGGAGAAACGCATATCCGCGGCATGGGCAAATTGGCCCGCCGCGTCATATCTTCGACCATTCCGTAGATCTTGGGGTTGTCCTCACGTTTGATGTAACGCACGCGCATCGACCACTCCACCATCTTGGGCCCGATCAGATACTGGATGAACATCAGCACGAAGGAAAACAGCAGGTAAAAATAAAAATTGCTCACGCCCATGCTCGCGGCGACCATGGCCACGACCGCGTAAACAATGGCGAACAAAACCGCCATCAACAACCACATCCTTAATTGCAAGAAAAACATATTTTCCTCCTTCAATGAGTGCACCCTTGACAATTTGATCAAATTGTCAAGGGTGAATTCCAACCGCAACTTATGTTCACTTCGTTCCATAAGTTGCGTTGTCATTCATTTCATCATTTTCCCGTCGAATTGTCAACACATTCGTTGTCCGGGTCCATTCTCAAAAATTAAAACTATAGTTTTTCTATGGTTTCAGGCCCGATGATGCCTCCCGAGATGACCGTCTTCATGGCCTCATCGATACTCCAGCCGGGATCAAAGGTCTCCGATTCCTTCATGAACACGAGAAATCCGGACGTCGGGTTGGGGACCGTCGGGACAAATATCTTAAGCAGTGTTTCGCTGGTCTTTTGGTCGGAAACCGTTCCGGTCACAAACCCGATCACCCGCTCGCCGGGCCTAAAAAAATCGATCAAGACGGCCTTTTTGAAAACCTGTCTTTCCGGAAGCGAAAGGGTTGTCGAAATCTGCTTACCGACCTGATAGGTGGTTTTAATCAGCGGAAGCCGTTCAAAAATATTTTCAAAGGCCTGAAAAAATTTCCTGATGAGAACATTGCTTGTAACAAGCCCCAGAAAATACAATAAAATCAGGATCAGAATAATGCCCAGCCCCGGGATGCGATAGCCGATGACCTTGGCAAGCGCGTTGATGATCTGCCGGTCAATCATCACATAAATGACCCGTATGACGATGATCGTCAATCCCAACGGGATGATGGCCAGCAATCCCCGGAAAATATACATCTTGGCATGGCTAAGAAAATTTTTCATTGTTTTGCCCTCTTAACGTTCAAGGATTTCCACCAGAAGAAACCGACCACCACGAACGTGATGACTGGCGCCGCGTAATGCGGCACGTGCACCCCGAAACTGTCCAAGGTCATAATGAGCCCTAAAAAGAAGATCGAATACATGGCGCCGTTCTTGAGATAGGGATAATTCTTGATCTTGTCCACGCCCTTGATGGTCAGTTGCCGGACGACGATCGCGCCCAGGCCGTTGCCCAGGATAATGATCGGCACCGACATGGTGAAGGCGAACGCCCCGATGACCCCGTCGATAGAGAACGTCGCGTCCAGGACCTCCAGGTACATGATCTTGCTGATATCCGATAAATGGCGTTGGTTCTTGAGCTCAAGCTCCACCCGGGCGGCGTGTTCCTTAAAGCCGTGGGTGATGAAAAAAGCGCTCGAACCGACGGAAGCGGCGAAGGCCATCAACGGATCTACTTTAAGCGCCTCCCAGATGATCACGCTCAAAATGACGGAAACCACCGCGAAGAACCAGACGCCCTGTTTGGAAAAGAAGCGCTCCACATGCAGGCCGAATTCTTTAGGTTCCAGGAACAGCCAATGGAAAAACAAAAAAATAAGAAAAACCCCGCCGCCGAGCAAAAGCGGCGGCGACGATTCTTCCAGGGCCTGATGGATCCGGGGATCGTTGCTGAAGCTTGCCGTCAGCGCCCCCCACGGCCCGATGGCCGGATTGGCCATCCACACGATGAACCACGGCAAAAGCCCGCGGACCATGAAAACGCCAAAAAAGATCCCCCAGACCAGGAACCACTTGCGCCATTTGACGCTCATCGTCGCCAGGACATCCGCGTTGACGACCGCGTTGTCGACGCTTGAGACGACCTCAAAAAGACAAAGGCCCAGGATGCTTAAGATAAGAGGTCCTATTTCCACAAGGTTACCACCGGCGCTTTGTGTTATACAACCAGACGAGATCTTTGGACAACCGTTCCACTTCCTCTTTTTGAGTCCCCTCGTAATACCCGCGGATATTGCCCTGCCGGTCGACCAGGACAAAAGAAGCGCTGTGGAAAATTGGTTCATCCACGGAGCCGACTTTAAAACCCCGCACGGCGGCCTTGGTGATGTCTTCCCGCGATCCGGTCAGAAAATGCCAACGCTTCGTGTCCGCCGCGTATTTTTGGGCGTACGCGGAAAGCGCCTGCGGCGTGTCCTGTTCCGGATTGACCGAGATGGAAACGAATTCCACGTCCGGATACGCCTGATACATATCCTGGAGGGATTTCAAATTCTTCGTCATGATCGGGCAGATGCCGCTGCAGGTGGTGAAAAAAAACGCCGTGACCCAGACCTTGTTGTCGAGCCGGGCGGAATCAAACGCTTGCCCCTGCGCGTCGATCAGCCGGAACTGTCCCACCCGGCCGTAGACCGGAAGAGATGACTGCGGGTGTTTCTGAAAAAACATACTCCCGATCCCGATAAAAACGGCCAATGTTATCGCCGTAAAAAATCCCGTCAAAAGTGTATTCGCTTTCACGCTTTGTCCTCTGCTGTCCTTGAAAGAATTGACGTATTCTACTACCAACGGCCGCGGGAATCAACCCAAGCAGTCACATACGCGACAAACTAACGGCGCTTTCAGTTCTTCCGCGGCCAGTTCGAGGAACTCCCGGGGCGCTCGCTCTCCCTTAACCAGCTTCTCAAAGGCGATCTTCGGGGCGGCTTGCCCCGAGCGAAGTCGAGGGGTGAATTTATTACGGATTTCAGATAAAATTTCGTCGTTCATTTATCCAGCACCTCGACAAATTCAGCCACAACGTGAAAATCGTCTTCACGAACATTCTCTAAGACAATATCTGGAAATTGTTTATTATCCGGCGATAAAATGATCTTCCTGTGCCGCCATTGGCCGTTACCTAAATCTTCTTTCTCGCTATGATAACGTTTAATGGTGTAATTCTTCCGCGTCTCCGGATCAGATACTTTGCGGGATTCAACCAATACGATCTTGCCGTTTCGACTCCCACCTTGATCGGGACGAAACAAACACCAGCTGCCGTCTTTGATCGTCGGCTCCATGGATTTGCCAACGACTTGAGCTATAAACATTTTAGGATTAAGTTTAAATATTCCTGCCAAAGGTTTCCAGCCGATTGTATCCGGCGCTCGCTGTTCAACAAATGATGTTGCCACCGCTTGCAGAGAATATATCGGGACATGCGTGATGTTTCTCTGGGCCGAGGTTATTTGCTCATCAGGGATCACATCGCTAAAAAAGAGATCAGACTTGTCAGTCTCAGTTTTGCTCAAGCTTCCATGGCTCGCCAATAAGCCGCCAATGGTAGCGCTAAGGCATATCTTTTCTGTCGGGACAATAACGTATCTCCAGGGTTTGACGATCCCGTAGTTGCCGATATTTTTCGACACCAGCTCGCAATACTTCTCAGCCGTCTTCTTTTTCTCCCGCACATCCGGGTCCCCGGCCTCTTCCCCCGGTTTGACCTCAACCATCACGATCTCATTCTTAAATTCAACGACAAAATCAGGCTCATACCGGTTTTGGGAATCGCCTGACGCATCGCGCCAGTATAATCCCTCAAACTGATTGGGTGCCGGACGCAGCCAGTCTTCAACGGATGAATCCTTGTCAAGGAGATAGGCCAAACGCCCCTCGAATGAAGAATCGAACCGGTACATGGAATGACACGCCTTCTTAAACCAGGCGTATACTTTTTCCCTTGGGAACTGGTCAAGCTGTGACTCCAAGGTAACGGGTTTCTCGCCTAACACGAGTGAAATATTATACTGCTCCAAATATGGGTTCGGTTCACGGATACCAGATTCAAGATAACCATCGGACACATATTTCTTACGCTCCAGTATCTGATCGTATATTTCCCCGGCGATCTGGCGGAAATTATTCTCAACCATCATCTTGAGGGCCTTTTCGTCGCTGACAAATGACTTGTAATGCGCGACCGTCTGGCTCGCAAGCTTGAGCAGTAATTCCTTTTGTTCGCTCTCGTAATCGACAAGGGGATAATCCGTGAGCGCGGCAATAATGGTATTTGCCGGACTTTGTTTCCGGCCTTCACCAAGGCTTGAAACCTTTGTCAGCTCTGTTTCCCGCGCCCCTTGCTGAACGTTGCCGAACAAATCCTTCTCTTCACTTCCCTGCAGCCTCTCTTCGAGGATTGAAGCTTCGGTCGCGTACCGGCTCATTTTCTTTGTGTCCAAATCGAAATCTTTAATAATGAGTTCCCCATAATGAGGAGTCAGCATCAACCGCGGGACAGGGATATTACGCGCCTCCATCGACTGCCCGGAAACACGCCTGACCTCTTCAAGGCCTCTCTTGGCCGGTTCGCTCAAAGAGCCCCAAAGCGTCCCTTCACCTAAAGGCTCCATCGGTCTTGGCTCATCTTTCCGATGCTGATGATAATCGAGAAAACTTGCCCCTGATGCTAATTGCTTGGAAAGAATTTCAACTGATTCATCCGTTTTGGCTTTGATCGTTGCCAGTCTCACGTCTTCCGGAGTATCTTCCGTGATCAGAGGGGCGACCTTCTTGGCGGCTTGCGCTTCAATGTCGTTCATGATCGCGGGATTACTTCTAATCTGCTCCTGGATTCCCGCCACAAATGCCGACGGCACTTCCACAATTTCTTTAACGATCTTTGTATCCTCGGATGAAACGCTTTCTATATTTGTCGGCTGAATGAGCTGGGATTTCCGCGCGCCTTCAACGACCTTCGCGTAATTATCGTGCGCCACGATCATCACCCGGTCGACATTTTTATTTCCCGTCCGCTCTCCGTAAGGCAAACGAAGACCGCGGCCGATCGTCTGCTCCGTTAAAATTTCCGAAGCCGAAGACCGGATCGGCGCGATCGTGTAAATATTGGCCACATCCCAGCCTTCCTTGAGCATATTGACATGGATGACGATCTCAACAATATTGTCCGGATGCTCCAGGGAAAGCAGTTTTTCAATCGTCTCATCCGCCTCTTCGCCCTTTGTTTTTGTATGTACTTCTATCACCTTTCCCTTGTAGGCGCCGCCCCGAAAATCATCGCTGTCGATCAGCGCGCGAAGCGCTCCGGCATGGGCCGTGTCCTTGGCCACCACCAACATCACCGGCTTGACTTCCGGCTTATTATTCTCCCGGGCAAACTCTTTCAAAGCGACTTTGGCGCGCTCATGGAAATAGGCCGCCAGTTGCAATTTCCTGGCATCCGTATCAATGGAATCTTCCTTCCACTGGCTGAAATCCACATCCGCTTCCGTCCCCACCCACGGATCTTTGACATACCCGTCACGGATG
>DPIG01000029.1 GCA_003522725.1 Candidatus Omnitrophota bacterium | reverse complement strand
GGCATGGACAACAGCGTCCCCACGTCCGGATGCGTTTCCAGCTGGTCCTGGAGTTCCCGCATTTTTTTGAAATTGGCCCCGGAGCTCAAAGGCTCGCCGGTGCCGGATCTGATCACGATCACCAGCGGGTTGCCGCCGCCGCGCGCGTCGATGTGTTTAAGGCCCGCGGTGATCTCGCTTTTGGGGGAGAAGAATGAAATCAGGCTGGGGTCGAGGTTGAGCGTTTTTAAATAGGGCAGTGTCACGACGGCCAAACCGATGATGGCGCCGAAAACGATCCACCGGCAGGGTTCGAAGAAATTGAAAAGGCGTTTGTAGAAATTCCGGACGAACAAATCCGTTTTTTCATGGGAAGGCCTCTTGAGGCTCAAGAAAGCGGGATAGACGCTGTAGGCCACGGCAAAGGCGATGAGCGTCCCGATCGCTCCGGCGGCCCCGAACTCGCGGATCGGTTTGGCCTGCACGTAGAGCAAGGACAGGAACCCCAGAAGGGTCGTCGCCATCGACCAGAACGACGCGGGGAAGGTGATCCGCATCGCTTCGCGCGCGGCGGCGCGGTTGTCTTCGATGTCCGAGATATGTTTCCAGTTGAAGGTCAGGAACACCATGTGCGAAAGCGTCATGACGAAGATGATGGTGGTCAGGTTCGCCGTCAGGATCCCGATCCTGATGTGCAGGAGGTTCATGCCGATCAAAGTCAGCGCGGCGGCGTTAAAGCAGGTGACGACCATCCCCAGAAAGATCTGCCAGGAATGAAAGACAAAGATCACGACCAGCCCGAATATTAGAAACGCCAGCATCGTGAAGGTGCGCAGGTCCTCGTTGAGGTGGCGGCGGATCAGTTCCGTGATGTACGGAAATCCGGAGATCTTGATGGTGAAATCCCGCGACTCAAAGACCGCTTTGAGGTTTTCGATCCTTGGGATGAGCGTGGAAAGATTTTCCGCGGGGACGGAGGGTTTCAGCACGACGAACATATTCGACGAGGCGCCCTGGCCCGGGATGAGCAGCCGGCGCCAGAGCGGGGACCCCGCGGCATCGGTGACACTGCGCGGCCCGCGCATGATGCTTTTGACGTCCTGGACCTCCTCGAAACTCAATAGAAGGTCGCCGAATTCCCTGACCCTGGTCTGGTATCGGGGGTTGAAGATATCTCCGGAGAAATTGACCAGGACCTGGCTGTCATTGCGCGGGAAAAGCCGCGAGATGTGGATATCGTCCTGATAGCCGGGGTCATCGCCGGAAAAAAAGACGTCATAGCCCACGTGCGGCTTGAGGTCGACGAACGTCAGCAAAAACCACACCTGCGCGACGGTCAGGACAAGGAAAAGCAGTGCCTCTTTGCTGAAAAACCGGTTTTTCCCCATGGATTAAGTATATACCAGTATCGGAAATATGGACCAGTTTTTTAAGTTTTTAAGTTTTTAAAAAACTAGTCCCTGTCACGGATTTCAGCTATAGTGAGTCCATGTCTATGCCGCGGTTCTCTCTCCGGCCCCGGGGGGCCGGGATGCTGTGGGTGGTCCTGGTTTGTCTGTGCAACGGCTGCGCCGCGCATCAACGCGGCGCTGTTTTGTATTCTCCCCCGAGTTTACTTCCCCGCACAACTTCTGAAATGCGCACCGCCGGCTTCTGGATCAGCCGGCACCCTGACCCCGATTCGGTCATTTTATCTCCTGAAGAAATTCAGAGCTTCAATCGAACAATCCACGAAGAACTCAAGCTCACCAAAGACCTCTCCGCGTGGCCTTTCGCGACATCCGGCGGGGAACTGCGCGCGACGTTGCAAAAGACCTTGGATGATCTGCAGGCGCGCGGACTAAAGTTGCTCGACGGCAAAAAGCCCACACCCGCGTATTGGGACAGCGCGCGGCAGGCTGTAAATCTCGACGCGATTCCCAAGGGAATTCCCCGCCGATACGGTTTGGTCGTCCGTTACGCCGACCAGCGGTTTCTGCCTTTTGAGGAAGGTTTGTATGCGAAAGCCTACGATGAGGATTTCGATGAATTGCAAAATAGCGCGCTGGATATCGGCACGCCCGTTGTGATCCTGCATCGCAGTCTGGACGGAAAATGGTTTTGGGTGGAATCTGCGACGAGCGCCGGCTGGGTAAAGGCGAAAAACGTGGGCTCTGCCACCGAAGACCAGGTGAAACCTTTCTGGTCAATACCGTTTGTTGTTGTGACCGTGGCAAAGGGAGATGTCTACTTGGACCGCGCGATGACCATCTTCGCGGGCTCGCTGCAGATGGGCGCGCGATTGCCCTTGATGCGCCTTGACGGTGATTTCGCGGAAATCACGATCCCGCAACGCCAGTCTGATGGCAGACTCGAGCTGGTTCCTGGCTTTATCGCCGCCGGGCAGATCCACAACGGGTATTTGCCTTACACGCCGCGCCAGGTTTTATTACAGGCCTTCAGCATGCTCAATCAACCTTACGGCTGGGGCGGGATGTACGGCGGCCAGGATTGTTCCAGATTCCTGCAGGAAGTTTTTGCTACCGTTGGGATCGAATTGCCGCGGGATTCCAGGGATCAGATCCAGGTCGGCACGCGACTGATCGAATGGGAAGCCGGCGCGCCCGGGGCGGATAAAACGCTCGTCCTGACGGATTTCGCCGTCGGCGGGATCACGATTCTGGGGATGAAAGGACACATTTTATTGTATTTGGGAACCCTCGACGGCCGGGTGTACGCCATCCACAGCGTGTGGGCGTACCGGGAGCTTGCCTTGCCGGCAGGCAGGCCCGGTTTGGGCGGGGACAAGACGTTCGTGTTAAACCGCGTGGTCGTTTCTGATTTGGAGCTTGGCGAAGGCTCGAAGCGCGGATCTTTGCTGGAACGGCTGAACGCGGCAAGAATTATTAAATAAAAATATTAGTCGTAAGTCATAAGTCGTAAGTGGTAAGCAAAAACATTGGATCAAAAAATAAAGTTTTTGTTATTACTATAACCATTAATATTTTTTACTTACGACTTATCACTTACGACTTACGACTGATCATTCGGGATTTATGATTAAAGCATCGTGGCACATTCGGAAAACGCAAGTTCTGCCCCTGCAAGCTCCGCTCATCCAGCCGTTTTGCACGGCGTTAGGCAGTCACGATACGCTGGATAATCTGTTGTTTGTGCTTACGCTCGCCGACGGGACAAAAGGATACGGCGAGGCGGCGGTCGCCACCCACATTACCGGCGAGACGATCCCGGTAACGCGGCGCAATCTTCAAGCGGCCGGGCACTGGCTGGTGGGTCAGGATGTGCGTGACGCGTTGACAATTTCGCGGGCGTTGCATGAGCGCTGGGGCGATAATCCGGCCATGATCGCGGCGGTGGAGATGGCGCTTTTCGACGCGCTGACGCGACAATTCGGGTGTCCCTTGTGGAAATTATTCGGGCCGCGCTGCCGGAAATTGCAAACGGACATCACGATCGTTATCGCGGATTTGGCGCAAACGCAAGACGCGGTGCGGCGGTTTTACCGGCAAGGGTTCCGGCAGTTCAAGGTCAAGATCGGCCGTGACTTTGATCCGGATGTGGCGCGCGTGGCGGCGATGCGCAAGCTGGCGCCGAAGGCTGTCATTTACCTTGACGCCAATCAGGGATTTTCGGTTGCTACCATGCTTGAATTTTTAAAGGAACTTAAACGGTTTAAAATCCGTCCGGCGCTTCTCGAACAGCCTGTTCCCCGCGCGGATCTCGAGGGATTAAAGAAAATTTCCCGGTCCACCAGTATCCCGGTTTGCGCCGATGAAAGCGTGCGCAGTCTCAAGGATGTCGTCGCCGTGATCCGGGCCAAGGCCGCGTCGGTCATCAGCGTGAAATTGATGAAATCGGGTTTGGTGGAAGCCGCCGCCATCGCCCGCGTTGCTCAAGCGGCGGGCTTGAAACTGATGATCAGCGGCATGATGGAAAGTCCGCTCGCGATGACGGCCTCCGCGCACCTCGCCGTGGGATTAGGATATTTTTCTTATATCGACCTCGACACGCCGTTTTTCATCCGCGGCAACGCGGCGGGGCATCGGTACTTGTCGTCAAGAGGAGTGTACGATCTCAGCGCCGTGCGGAGGGGGATTGGAATTATTCCAGACAGTTTCAGGGAATCCGGGTATCCGGGAATCAGGAACTAGGATATCTGGTAATCTGGGAATCCGGAACTGGGTGAACCGGATATCCGGATAACCCATGGCGGTCGCTTTATGATCCAACACCCATTTTTGATTTTTTTGATCTTGCTGGCCATCGAGGCGGCGATATTGTCCGCCGCCGCGCATCCGC
>DPIG01000056.1 GCA_003522725.1 Candidatus Omnitrophota bacterium | reverse complement strand
GATGAAGACAAACTTTCCATGGTGGGGGGATACTGGAAGGCCGGACGGCTGGCGACGGAGTACAAAGACTCGACCGGCATGCTCCTTAAAGATATCGCGCTGGAAATTGAAACCCCGGTTTGGTCCCTGCAAAGATACACCCAGTTTTACAAGACATTTCCCGGCGGCTATCCGGAGAAATACGGCAGCCGGGTCGTCACCTGGAGCCTTATTTGCTGCATACTCCCGGTGCACGACGCCAGGGCGCGGGAGTTTTATCTTAAAGAGGCCTGCCTCCGGGGATGGAACAAATACGAACTGACAAAGCGTATTCAAAAAGACTATTACGGCACCGTTGAGGACGCCGCGGCCGCGAACCAAAGCAAGACGCTCAAATCCCCGAAACAACGTCTCTACACCTACGCCGCCGAGGTCATCAAGATTGTCGACGCCGATACGTTTGATCTGGAGATCGA
Source organism: Candidatus Omnitrophota bacterium (assembly GCA_003522725.1). Lineage (GTDB taxonomy): Bacteria > Omnitrophota > Gorgyraeia > Zapsychrales > Zapsychraceae > UBA10015. The sequence continues at coordinate 5,527 of DPIG01000056.1, read as the reverse complement.
CGTCGGGTTCAAGACCAAACAGGAACACCGCGTGCGCCTGCGCGGCATCAACGCCCCGGAGGCCGGGACGTCACAGGGCCGCAAAGCCAAGAGGTTTGTCGAGCGGGAACTCGCCAAATGTGTCGTGGAAAAACCGTTGTTCAAGGGCACCAGGGCGGACCGCCCGCTGGTCGTCGTGAAGACCTACAAGCTCGGACAGCACGGACGTTATACCGTCGATATCTATTATCTGCCCGGCGAAGCGGACCCGGAGACGATCGCCGAAAGCGGCAAACTGCTCAACCAGGTGCTGGTCGACAAGGGCCTGGCAAGGAAAGTGGAATAGTGGCCGGGCTTATTATGAACCCTATGCCAAACTTGACATGATGTTCGTCATATGGCATAATTTATGACGATGAACACGACAAGCAAAAAACCATTGCCGGCACCCGGCTATCTTGAACGCCAGGTGGACCTAAAAACCCTTTTAGCGGGGAAGTCCTATTTCTTATTCGGGCCGCGCCAGACCGGGAAAAGCTCTCTGATCGCGCATTCCCTGAAAGACGCGCGCGTTTATAATTTGCTGGATAACGCGTTGTTCCTTGACCTTAACCGGAACCCCGGAAGGCTCNNCTGATCCCGTCGATTTATTTTTCTCCCGATCCAAACGCCGACCTCGAGGCTTACACCGGCAATTATTTACAGCAAGAAATTGTCGCGGAAGGGGCGGCGCGCAATATCCCCGCGTTCAGCCGTTTCTTGAAAGTGGCCGCGTTATGCAACGCCACGATCGTTAATTTTACCAATGTCGCCAACGACGCCCAGGTGCCGCGCACGACAATTTACGAATATTTCGAGATCCTCAAGGACACCCTGATCATCCGTGAACTACCCGCCTTCAGGAAAGGCGGCCGGCGCAAGCCCGTCTGTTCGTCCAAATATTATTTCTTTGATACCGGCATCGCGCGGCAGATGCAAGGGCGCGGCATTTTAAGCGAAGGGACATCCGAATTCGGGGGGGCGTTTGAAACATTTCTGATGCATGAACTCACCGCTTTCAGTGATTACAAGCGCGCTGTCCAATTAAGCTTCTGGCGTTCGACAAGCGGATTCGAGGTGGATTTTATCATCGATGACCATACCGCCGTCGAGGTGAAGGCCAAGTCCGTGATCACGGCGGATGACCTGCGTTCTCTCAAGGCTATCGCCCAGGAGCACCACTTTAAGCGTCTTGTCTGCGTATGCCTTGAAAAGCGGCCGAGAAAAACGGACAATATCGAGATCGTTCCTTATCTGGATTTTCTGGAAGAATTGTGGTCATAGATCAGGTGTGAGCCCCGTACACTCCGGGAGTGTACGGGCGACAGAAAAATAGTTATGCAATCAAATAATACAACTCCGGAATTAGACAAGCCGTCGCAGGCCTCCACGGGTCCCGGCAGGTTGCGCGCGGGCAAGAGACCGGAATGGGAACGCGCGGAAGAATCTAAAGAAGACCGGAACGCAAGCATTGATCTTTTGAGATTTATTTCCATCTTGCTGGTGGTCCTGATCCATATCAACGTGTTTGAACATTCCATGCAAACATACTCTTCGGCTATTCCGGGGGTCTTACATAATTTTGTGAAATCGTGCAGGATCCCGGTCCCGCTCTTTTTTATCATTGCCGGGTATTTCTTTGGGAGAAAATTGTCGATGGGGATGCCGCCGGCGCAGATGTTAAAAAGGGCCTTTCGGAGGCTGTTGCCCATATTCATCGGGTGGAATGTCCTTTATTTCCTGATCCCAGGGGACTGGATCCGTTTATCCCTGCAATACGATGTGGTCCGCCCGGTCTATTGGCATCTGCTGGATATGATCGAAGCGGTGAGGGACGATCCATTTATGCCGATCTACCGCGGGATACGGGTTCATTTATGGTTTTTACCGGCGCTTCTTTCAGGTTTTACGATCATGGCTGGATTTATTGTTTTAAAAAAAGAAAAATATTTGATCCCGTTTTCATTTGCCTTGTATATTTTCAGCCTGCTGGGGAATTCCTATAAGGGGCTCCCGTTCAGTCTTGATGCGCCGTACCTCACCAAATACGGACCGTTCACCTCGACTTTATTTGTTTCCCTGGGGTGGTGGATGGCCTGGCGCCGACGATTCACCCGGCGGCAAGGGATGCATCTTGTGATTTTCGGGACCATCTGCATGGCCGTGGAGACCCATTTATTGTGCCGGTATTACGGGACATCAGCGCACGGCGACTATCTGTTGGGGGTTGTCCCGTTTTCTTTGGGGGCGTTGGTCCTGGCCCTGTCTTGTCCCGGGATCGGTCAAAACACGTTTTTTCAGCGGTGGGGGGCGGCTTTCACCCTTGGGATCTTTGTTACCCATGTGATGATCATGGATAACCTTGCGTTCCTTCACAGGTACATTAAACCAGTCTTGTGGGACTTGTTTTTCCCGGTTACAGTTTATTTGTTGGCCGTCGGAATAACTATGCTGCTAAAAAAATCTTCGAAGACAAGCTGGCTGGTTGCTTAATCCCCGTACACTTCGGGAGTGTACCGGCTCATCACTGTTGCATTTTTTCTGTATTTGATGTATTATTATATTAGATAAATGTGATTTTAATCACATTAAAATAATATAATAGGTGATTATGAGGCGATCAATAATAAGTCAATTGAGTTTGTGGAAAAATTCGGCACAGAGAAAGCCGCTTGTTTTGAAAGGTGTCCGCCAAGTGGGCAAAACGTGGTTGTTAAAAGAATTTGGCAAGCAGCATTACGAAAACATTGCCTATTTTAATTTTGATGAGCAGGGCGGATTAAAACAATATTTCGAAATGACCAAGGATGTTCAAAGGATCCTTCAGCATCTTTCTTTGATCAATGGCTCGCCGATACTCCCCGGGAAGACTCTCATCATTTTTGATGAGATACAAGAATGTAACGCGGCATTCAACGCCTTGAAATATTTTTGCGAGGACGCTCCGGAATATCATGTTGCTTGCGCGGGGTCGNNCCGATACCGGATATTTTCTTTGATCAGTTGCATGAAAAATTGAAGATGTATTTTATTACCGGAGGTATGCCGGAATCCGTGCGCGCCTGGGCCCAAGAAAAAGATGTCGCGCGGGTCCAAAAGGTGCTGCGGGATATATTGGATGCCTATGAGCTTGATTTTTCAAAACACGCGGCAATAAAGGATATCGCGAAGTTGGGGTTTATCTGGTCGTCGATCCCGTCTCAACTTTCAAGAGAGAACAAGAAGTTTATCTATAAGGCGGTCAAAAAAGGGGTAAGAGCGAGAGAATATGAGGATGCCTTGACATGGCTATGCAATGCCGGGCTTACGTACAAAATATACCGGAACACAAAGCCCGCTCTTCCGGTATCGGCGTATGATGACCTGGGCGCGTTCAAACTTTATATGGTCGATGTTGGGCTTTTACGCCGGCTGGCATTCCTTGATCCAGTGTCGTTCAATGAAGGCAACAGGTTGTTCTCGGAGTTTAAAGGAGCGCTTTCAGAAAACTATATCTTGCAAAGTCTCGCGGCTCAGTACGAAGTTTTACCGAGATACTGGTCTTCCGGTTCAACGGCGGAGGTTGATTTTACCATTCAGCGAGGGAATGACATCCTCCCGATAGAAGTTAAATCGGATGAAAATACGCGGGGCAAGAGTCTTGCGCTATATAACCAGCGGTATGCCCCGCGGATACGGGTAAAATTTTCATTAAAGAATCTTAAAAAGGACAATAATCTTATTAATATTCCAATGTTCCTGGCGGACTATCTTGAGAAATTTATTGATTTGGCTGCCACGGAGGGAAATAAATGAACAAGAAAAAATATCTGATAACNNGATCAACAGCGAAGCCGCGCGCAATTTGGCTGTTTTATGTAAAAAATACAATATATTTCTCGCGCATTTCAGCAGTGATTATATTTTTGACGGGAAAAAGGGAGAACCCTATACGGAAGAGGACGCGCCTCATCCTTTAAGTGTTTACGGGGAAAGCAAGCTGAAGGGGGAAGAGGCTGTCCGTGAACAGATGGAGGATTTTCTTGTTTTCCGTTTGAGCTGGCTGTTCGGCGAAGGACAGAACAATTTCTTATATAAGTTGACGCGGTGGGCCGAGGGCAAGAAAAGCATCCAGGTTGTTGATGATGAAATTTCCGCGCCGGCGTTCACGGAGGATGTTGTTAAAGTCGTTTTGCTGGCTTTAGAACGGGGCCTGAAAGGGACATATCATCTGGCCAACAGCGGCCATTGTTCGCGCTATGAACTGGCGAAATATTATTTCGACCGGATCGGGGTGAGCAGAAAAATTATCCCCGTTTCGTCGGTGACATTCCAGACGAAGGCGAAACGCCCGGTATTTTCTCCCATGTCACCGGCGAAAATCTGCCGCCGACTTAATATTTCAATCCCCACTTGGCAGGATGCGGTGGAACGTTTTGCAATAACCCAAAGGGAAAATAAAGCATTCAAGGGAGTATTTTGTCCCTGATCAAATTGAGGGAGGTAGCCATCTTATGTATCACCACGATCTTATCCAAAAAAAACTTATAGAACGCCATAAAGATTCGCGCCCGATCCGTGTGGCTGTCCTGGGGGCCGGGTGGTTTAGCAGCGGCCTGATTGAAGAGATGTTCCGCTGGCCGGGGATGACTCCCAAAATTATTTTCTCTCGGGATCCCAACAAGGCAGTGAATATTTTGCGGTCTCTGGGCGTAAACCCCGGGGACATTGCCTTGATCTCTTCAAGTGAAAATTTAAGAAACACCTCGTTGGCGAACCGGTTCTGGGTGAGCAGTCGGTTTGAGCTTCTCGATGAACTTAAAAGCATTGATGTTGTATTCGACGGAACAGGTGACCTTCTGACCGGCGCCCGGGCAGCTATTGCCAGTATCAATAACGGCATTCATTTCGTGACGATCAGCTCGGAACTTGATAGCACCGTCGGTTGCGTCCTTTCACAGATGGCCCGTGAAAAGGGAGTGGTTTACTCTAACTGCGATGGGGACCAGCCCGGTGTCCTGGCCAGGATGATCAGGGAGGTCCGGGCTTACGGTTTTGAAATCCTGGTTGCCGGTAACTGCAAGGGGTTCATGGACGTCCACAAAACGCCGGAGGATATCAAACCGTGGGTGGGGCCGGGACAGAATCCCCGTATGATTACCGCGTTTACTGATGGGTCGAAGCAATCGATGGAACTGGCTGTGACCGCCAACGCTTTTGGCCTTTTGCCGGACAAGCGCGGCATGCACGGGCCACGCACGACCAAGGAAACGCTGGTCGAAAACTTTCAGAAAATTCTCTCCGGCCTTGGGGCAGTCGATTTTACTCTGGGAATCGACGGCGTTAACCAGGGTGGAGGCGTGTTTGTCGTTGGGCGCCGACAGGGACCTCGCGTGCAAGAAGACATGAAATATCTCAAGAAGGGCGCAGGGCCGGATTATCTGTTTTTCCGGGACCAGCATTTGTGTTATTTCGAAGCGCCGCGTTCGATTGCCGAGGCGGCGATATTAAATACGGCGACGATTGCCCC
>DPIG01000022.1:1521-2506 GCA_003522725.1 Candidatus Omnitrophota bacterium | reverse complement strand
ACCTGCTTTAATACATCCGGGCGGCTGCCGTTGGTGTCAAGTTTCACCAAATACCCCAAACGTTTGAGTTGATCCAGAAAAGAAATAAGCCCCTCCTGGATTGTTGGCTCGCCTCCCGTGACCACAACGCCTTCCAGATATTCCTGACGGTCCCTTAAGAAAGCCATCACTTCTTCCTCGGGGACCGCGGGACAATACTCTTTGGGGAGAACCAATCCGGGGTTGTGACAATACCCGCAGCGGAAGTTACACCCTTGCGTAAAAACAACCGCCGCGAGCTTGCCCGGATAATCGATAAGCGTTAACTTTTGCAAGCCTCCGATTCGCATATTTTATAAGTCACCCTTTCTTTGAACTCTTCCTTTTTACCTTTATTCCACTGCTGGACGGGCCGCAGATACCCGACGACACGCGAATAAACTTCACACTCACATTGACACTTGTCGCATAACTTATGTTCGCCGGCCCGGTAGCCGCAGTTGGGGCAGACACTGAACGTCGGCGTGATCGTAAAATAAGGCAATTTAAATTTCTGGCAAATGATCTTTACCAGTTGTTTGAGCCCTTCGATATTGTGGATCCGCTCTCCGACAAACCCATGGAGGACCGTCCCTCCGGTATATTTCGTTTGCAAGCTGTCCTGATGCTCCAGCACCTCGAAAATATCCTCCGAATAATTCACCGGAAGATGGGTTGAGTTTGTGTAAAATGGCTCGTGCCCTTTTTGGTATTCGTCTTCATTAGCGCAAATAATCCCTGGATACGCGTCTTTATCCATTTTCGCCAAACGATAAGACGTGCCTTCCGCGGGAGTCGCCTCGAGGTTGCAAATATTGCCGGTCTCTTCCTGGAATTTAATGAGCTCCCCCCTCATAAAATCCAGGACCTCCAAAACGAACTGCTTCCCTTTTTCAGAGGCGATATTCTCTCCCAGAAAATTCAGGCAGGCCTCATTCATGCCGATCAACCCGATCGTGGAAAAATG
>DPIG01000022.1:0-1473 GCA_003522725.1 Candidatus Omnitrophota bacterium | reverse complement strand
GCCGTCATTTCCCATAAAAGCGCGAGGTTGGGATTGTCCCATTGGAAATCCTTCGTTATATTGTACGTCGGGATGGGAAAGGTAAAGACCCTCCCCTTGGCATCTCCTTCCAGCATGACCTCTAAGAACGCCTTGTTGAGCATATCCTGTTCTTTTTGAAATTCCTTATAAGTTTCCTTTTGAATTTTTCCGCCGATGATGACCCCGTGGTCGGCATAGTAGGACGGCGGTTTAAGGTCAAGCGTGATATTCGTGAACGGCGTCTGAAATCCGACGCGCGTCGGCACATTCACGTTGAAAACAAACTCCTGGAAGGCCTGCTTGACTTCCCTGTAAGTCAACCCGTCATAACGGATGAACGGAGCTAAAAGGGTGTCAAAACTTGAGAAAGCCTGGGCGCCGGACGCCTCTCCCTGGAGAGTATAGAAAAAATTGACGATCTGGCCCAAGGCGCTGCGCAAATGTTTGGCCGGCGCGGATTCCATCTTTCCGCTGACCCCCTTAAACCCTTCCAGCAACAAGTCCTGGAGGTCCCACCCGACACAGTAAACGCTGACCAGCCCCAGATCATGGATATGAAGATCTCCGCGGCTATGCGCTTCCTTGATTTCGCGCGGGTAAACTTTACCGAGCCAATACCCTTTACTGACCTCCGAAGAAATATAGTGATTAAGTCCCTGCAGTGAAAAAGCCATATTGCTGTTTTCGTTGACCCGCCAGTCATCTTTATCCAAATAGCGCGTGACAAGGTCCGTATTAAATTTATTGGCGATTTCACGGATCTGGGCATGCTGCTCGCGGTAGAGGATATAGGCCTTGGCGGTCTTGCGGTAGGGGGATGTCAATAAAACATCTTCAACAATGTCCTGGATCTCTTCGACGGAATGGGGCTGATCTTTGACGAACTGATGGATAAGGTTAACGACCCGGACCGTCAATTTTTGGGCCATTTCGTGCCCAAACTCGCCCGTGGCCTCCCCCGCTTTCCCGATGGCGGAGGTGATCTTGCCGGGATCAAAAACTTCTTCTTTACCGTTTCGTTTGATAACACTGATTAATGTCTTTGTTGCCTCATCCATCCCGAACCTCCTTTGTTTGTTACAAAAAATTTAGTCTGCGCTTCGTCCTCTGACGTTTTCACCCCCAGCTTCGTCATACTCGCTGGGGGTAAAACCCCACATCCTCTGATGTGGGGTTTTACCACTCTAAAGCTCCCCCCGTTTGGTATTCCGTCACACGGGTTTCGAAAAAATTCTTTTCCTTCTTTAGATCAATGACCTCGCTCATCCAGGGGAAAGGATTGCCGGAGCCGTACTGTTGAGAAAGGCGAAGCCTTTCGAAACGGCGGTCCGCGAGATACTGGACGTATTCCTTCAAGAGCTCCTGGTTAAGCCCCAAAATGCCGTCGCGCAGGCAGTCCTGGATATAATCCAGTTCGAGCTTGACCGCGCGCTTGATAAAGTCGATCATCTG
>DPIG01000044.1 GCA_003522725.1 Candidatus Omnitrophota bacterium | reverse complement strand
ATGCTTATTCACCGTTAATTCAGGGTCATGACACATTAATTCAACCGCTAGCGGTTGAATTGCTAATCACAAAAAAGGCCGGCAAATTTTTGCCGGCCTTTTTAATGTAGCCCGTTTAATTGTCGATCCTGCGCCAGTCGGTCAAGACCGGATCGAAGTTATGTTCTTTGAGGATGGCGATGATGTCTTTGACGCCGCGATGGTCCTTGATGTCAAATTGCGGGTCCTGTTTCTCTGCCGCCGTAACCGTGTAGCCTCCTACGGAAGTGTTGGACCCGGCTGAAATGCGCGTGATGCCCAATTCCAGCGCGTGGTCGCGCAATCCGGCATCTTCCCGCGTCGACAAATTGATCCCCATCCTCGGGAACTGGATTCTCGTCAGGCAGATGACCTTCACCAGCGTAATGTCATCGACGTCGCAATAAGCGAAATCTGTTCCCTTGATGGCGCGCAGCCGCGGGAACGAAACGCTGTATTCCACGCCTGGATGATGGCGTTCCATCCAGCGCAGGTGTTGATAAAGGGCGTGAAGGTCTTCGGCCGTGTCGGCCAGTCCCAAAAGGATTCCCAGCGCAATGTGGCGTATGCCGCCTTTGGCCGCGCGTTCGGGTGCCGCCAGCCGATAATCGTAATCGGCTTTTTTCCCGGAGATGTGTACTTCCTTGTAGCGTTTGCGGTTGTAGGTTTCCTGATAAACAGTGATGCCGTCAACGCCGTGCGCGAAAAGTTCGCGGTATTCTGCTTCCTCCATCGGATGGACTTCCATGCTGATATTCGAAAAATACGTTTTGGCGATTGTTGCGACTTCTTTGAGATAATCGAGGGGCGTCGCCTGATAGGATTCCCCGGTTAAAAGAAGAATATTTTCAATGCCTTGTTTGGCTAAAAATGACATTTCCTGGCGCATTTGTTCAGCGGTCAGTTTGAAGCGTTTGATCCGGTTATGACTGTGAAAGCCGCAATAGGTGCAATAACTGCTGCAAAAGTTCGATAAATACAAGGGGGCGTATAAGGTGATCGTCCGTCCGAAATATTGGCGCGTCAGGCGGCCGGCGTCTTGCGCCAACTGTTCCGTCGCTTCGGGATTGGGGTCATGCAGAATGTTCTTGATGTCAACGAGACTGATCATAGAGAAAGCCGGTTAAAGGCGAGGAGGCATCCGCGTTGTTTTTCGGGGGGGGCAATTTACTCAAATAGGCCAAACGTCCGGCCTCGACCGCCATCGCGAAAGCCTGCGCGATCAGCGCTGGGTTTCCGGCTGTAGCCACGGCGGTATTGACCAAAACAGCGTCGGCGCCCATTTCCATGGCCTCGGCCGCGTGGGAAGGCGCTCCCAAGCCGGCATCAACGACGATGGGGATGTCGATCTCATCAATGAGGATTTGGATGAACTCTTTGACTTTTAATCCACGGTTACTGCCAATGAGCGATCCTAAAGGCATCACGGTGGCCGCTCCGGCTTGAACCAAGGCGCGGGCCGCGTAGAGGTCGGGATACATATAAGGAAGGACGACGAACCCTTCGGCGGCCAGAATTTCGGTCGCTTTCACGGTTTCCTGATTATCCGGTAACAAATATTTACTGTCGTTGATGACCTCGATCTTGATCCAGTTGCCGTAACCCGCTTCCTTGGCCAAGCGCGCGATGCGTACCGCCTCTTTGGCGTTACGCGCGCCGGAGGTGTTGACCAGAAGGGTCACGTTCCTGGGAATGTATTCCAGGATATTTTCGTCGTGGCGTTCAAGATCGATGCGCCGCAGGGCGACGGTGACAATTTCCGTTTTCGAAGCTTCGATGCTTTGCGCCAGGTCCGTTTTATTCTTGAATTTGCCGGTCCCCAGCAAAAAGCGGCTGGTGAACATTTTCCCGGCGATCTCAAGGGGCGTATCCAATTTAACCTCCTCCGACAAAACTGACAAGTTCGATGGTATCGCCGTCATTGACGCTGACCGCGTCCCATTGGGCTTTTTTGACGATCGTGCCATTGACTTCCGCGATCAGGGCCGCGGGGTTGGAAGAGAACCGGTCGACGATTTCCCGCAAGTTTTGCGCCGCGAAGATTTCTTTTTTCTGGCCGTTAATCATGATATGCATGGGTTCATTTTAGGATATTTCCCGGCAAAAAGCAAATGAATGTCCGGCCCGGGGTGGCCCGGGGCAGGCCCGGGGACATTTCTAATTTGGCCGGACAAGAATATATTTTTTCTTGATTATATTTTTTTTGATGAGATAATAACGCTCATTTATGGAAGGACACATCTGTCCGCACTGCAAGAATCCGGTCTTCGATGAAGAGGCTTTGCTGTGCCATTTTTGCGGTGAAAGTTTGCGGCGCGCCGCCGGCAGGCTCCCTTTGGGAGGGCAGGGGTTCCTGGGCCGGATCCGTTACGCGAACCGCGGGGTCGTGTGGTATTTTTTGACGTTCCTCGTCCTGTGCGCGCTGGCATTTTTGTTCCTGAGATAAAAAGAATAAATTTAATAGCATATCAACCAAATTTATAGTATAAGGTAATTTAAGAAAATGAACAGCCCCGACAACATGTCTTTTGGATATCAACTTCTGCTGGATCTTTACGGGTGTAAACCGGGCGTTTGCGACGACTTGACGCTCTGCTACAAGTTCCTTGACGACGCGGTCACCGCGCTGGGCATGGAGAAACAATCCCCTCCAAATATTTTTCGCAGCGACGAAGTGCGTTTCCCCGACAAGGCCGGCCTTTCCGGCTGGGTGCCTTTGATTGAAAGTTCGATCGTCATCCACACGCTCACGCCGAAGAATTTCATTTCTATCGATATTTATTGCTGCCGCTGTTTCGACATCCAGAAGGCCAAAAAGATCTGTCAGGATTTTTTCGCGCCCAAACGCATCGACGCGCAGTATATCGAGCGGGGCATGGATTATTACAAGTCGGACAGCAGTTATCACACGGTTGTCGTCAGCAAGGCAAACACGCAATCCCCCGCGGTCACTGTCAGCCGGAAAAAAGAACCAGTCGTCCTTATTGAGCTTCCTTCTAATAGATAGAACTCCAAATCTCCCGATAGAGTCCATGAAGCCAGTGGGAGATTTGGAGTTGGAGGAATGGAAAAGCTCAATAACCGCTGATCGTGTTTCTCCCCTGACCTGGGGGACCCCCTCCATTTCAATGATGCCTTACACCACTCACGAAATCCACAGGATCGAAGAGAAGTGGCAGAAGATCTGGCAAGAAAAAAAGATCTTCAGCGCCGCGATGGACTCTCAAAAAAAGAAATATTACGTCCTGGAGATGTTCCCGTACCCGTCGGGCAAGATCCATATGGGGCACGTGCGCAATTACACGATCGCGGATGTGATCGCCCGTTTCCGGATGATGCAAGGCTGTAATGTCCTTCATCCGATGGGCTATGACGCCTTCGGCCAGCCCGCGGAGAACGCGGCCATCAAGCACAAGACCGATCCGGCCAGGTGGACCTACGGCTGTATCGACCAGATGCGCGTGGAACTCCGTCGCATGGGTTTTTCCTACGATTGGGACCGCGAGCTTTCGACCTGCGACAAGGCATATTACCGCTGGAACCAGTGGATCTTTTTGAAGATGCACGAGCGCGGCCTGGCCTACCGCAAAGCTTCTTCCGTCAATTGGTGCGAAAGCTGCCAAACCACGCTGGCCAATGAGGAGGTCGTCAACGACGCCTGTTGGCGCTGCAAATCCGACGTGGTCCAGCGCAAACTGGACCAGTGGTATCTGAAGATCACCGATTACAGCGAGCGGCTGCTGAAAGATCTGCATCATCTCGAGCAATGGCCTTCTCGTGTGGTGGCGATGCAGGAGAACTGGATCGGCAAAAGCCACGGCGTGAATATCTTTTTTACCTGGAAGAAAACCGGCGAGCGTAGCGAGCGCGTCACCGTTTTTACGACGCGCGCGGACACCATTTTCGGCGCGACTTATGTCGTGCTCGCCCCGGAGCATCCTCTGGTGGAGAAACTCATCGCGGGCAGCCCGGACGAAAAGAAGATCCGCGCCTTTATCGAGAAAGTCGCCAACGAAAGTAAAAGCCTGCGCGTGGCCGGCGACAAAAAGAAAGAAGGCATCTTTACCGGCCAATGCGCGATCAATCCTGTCAACGGCGAGGAAATTCCCATCTGGATCGCGGATTATGTCCTGATGGAATACGGCACCGGCGCCATCATGGCGGTCCCCGCGCACGATCAACGGGATTTTCTCTTCGCTAAAGAACATAACTTGCCGATACGTGTCGTTATTCAGGATCCGGCGGCCCCCGACGCAAAAGTTTCCGACCTGAAGCAAGCCTACGAGGGGCAGGGCGTTTTAGTCAATTCCAAACAATTTGACGGGACAGAGAACGAATCAGCTAAAAGGAAGATTGCCGAGTGGATGTCCGTCAATAAAATGGGCGAGGTCACGGTGCACTGGCGCCTGCGCGACTGGCTCATTTCCCGCCAGCGGTACTGGGGGACGCCGATCCCGATGATCTATTGCGAGAAATGCGGCATTGTCCCTGTGCCGGAGGACCAACTGCCGGTCGTCCTGCCTCCCGCGGAAGACGTGAAGATCACCGGTGAAGGCGGCAGCCCGCTGGCGCGGTGTAATGAATTCGTCAATACAACCTGCCCGAAATGCAGGGGCAAAGCCCGGCGGGAAACCGATACGATGGCGACGTTCTTTGATTCCTCCTGGTATTTTCTGAGATTTTGCTCGCCGCGCGATGACAAAGAAGTCTTCGAGAAAAAAGAAGCCGCGTACTGGATGCCGGTGGACCAGTACATCGGCGGGATCGAGCACGCGATCCTGCACCTTTTGTATTCGCGTTTCTTCACAAAATTTTTCAAGGACCTGGGATTGATCAGTTTCGATGAACCGTTCGCGCGGCTCTTGACGCAAGGGATGGTCCTCAAAGACGGCGAGGTCATGTCGAAGTCCCGGGGGAATACCGTCGACCCCGACGAGATCATCGAGCGTTACGGCGCGGACGCGTTACGGCTGTGTATTCTGTTCGCCGCGCCGCCGGAAGACCAACTGGAGTGGAGCAACGGCGCGGTGGACGGCTCCTGGAAATTTCTAAACCGCGTCTGGCAGTTGGCCGAGCAGAGGTTCGTTCCGGCCGCGGACAATATTCCCGCGGCAAGTTTCGATCAAGAAGACAAGGACCTGGAACGCGAGCGAAACGCGGCCATTAAAAAAGTCACCGAAGATATTTCGCAAGGGTACAAATTTAATACGGCGGTGAGCACCCTGATGATCCTGATGAACGCCGTCGATAAATACAAAGTCGTTACCGGCAACGCGACCAGGCAGGCGCTTTTAAACAGAGCCGTCCGGACGGTTGTGCTGTTGCTCGCCCCGTTCACGCCGCATTTGTGCGAGGAGTTGTGGGAGAAGGTCGGCGACGGGCAGGAGAGCGTGGCGCGCGCGGCCTGGCCGAAGTACGACGAGGCGGCCCTCAAACAGGATTCGGTGCAGGTCGTCGTGCAGATTAACGGCAAGCTGCGCGGCAAGTTCCAGGTGGCCGCCGGCAGCAGCGAAGAGGACGTCCGCGAAACCGTTCTGGCCGACGCCAAAATCCAGGAGTTCCTGGCCGGCAAACCTGTTAAACGGTTCATTTACGTCGCCGGTAAAGTAGCCAATGTTGTCGTTTAACGTTTAATCACCCGGCCAAAGAATTCCGGCCGGCCGTTAGGTTCCCTTCGGGAACAATCCGGGTAGGCTCCCTTCGGGAGCAATCCGGGTACCCGGAACTTCCCCCGTTTTTCCGTTCGATTCCCCCTTTTAACTCTGTCATTCAATGTTTCATTTCACAAAACAAGAGAAGCAGGTGCTCCTCCTTGTGGCCACGGTCTTTGCCGCCGGCTCGCTGACGCATTACGCCCTGGAACGCTGGCCCGCCATTAAAAATGCCGTCGGCGTTGTGGAGAGCGCTGAAATTTACCCCAAGATCGACGTCAATACGGCTTCTCTGGAAGAACTCGTTGGCGTCCCGTACATCGGCGAATACACCGCCCGCCAGATCATCGACACCCGTCAGCAAAAAGGGCCGTTTAAATCCCTCGAAGAGATCAAACGTGTGCGCGGGATCAAGGAAAAGAACTTCGCGAAGTTCGCGGGATTCTTAAAGATCAAATGACATCCGGAATATCTAAAAAGGAACGCACGCACCGCCCGTTGTTGTGGGTCACGCTGTGTTTCGGCGGCGGCATTTTTCTGGGAGCGTACGTCCCTGTCCCGTTTTGGGCCGCTTACGGATCGGCCGCGGTCTGCGTCATTTTTAGTTTTGTGTCGTTCCATAAAACCCGCGGTTTCCTTGTCTTTATTTTTATTTCTTTTATCCTTTTGGGTGTCATCCATTTCCGGATGTACAAGACCTTGCCCGCGGGGCATATCTCGCGAATAGCCAAATTTTATTACGGCGCGCCGGTTTTATTGGAGGGCGTGGTTGTTTCCGACGTTGAACAACGCCGGCGCGGGAACACGCGCAAGACGACCTTCAGGCTGGAGGTCAAGCGGCTCAAAGGAAAGAAAGAGTGGCAAAAAAGCCGGGGCGAGGTGCTGGTCAATCTTTTCCGGGGAGAGAACATTCTTTATGGCGACTATCTGGCCATTGAGGGGAAACTGCACAAACCGTTTAATTTTTCTTCGGACAGCAAGTTCTCTTACCGCGACTACCTCGACCGCAAAGGGATAAAATATATTTTGAGCGTCAAGAAACAGGGACGCGTGGAAGTCCTGGAGGGGAACCATGGGAATCCATTCCACCGGTATGTCATCCGGTTCAAACATCGTCTGAGCGTTATTCTGGCCACTCATTTTACCGGAGCAGAGAAAGGGATCATGGAGGGATTTTTGCTGGGGGACCGGTATAATATTCCTCAACATATCAATGAACTTTTCCAAATGGCCGGGGTCGTGCACATCCTGGCCATATCGGGGTTTAATGTGGGGATCGTCGCGTACGCGACGTTTCTTTTTTTAAAGATGTTTCCGCTGGGCCGGCGGGGCCATTACATCCTGACGATCCTGATCCTGATCGCGTACGCGGTCTTGACCGGCGCCCAGCCGCCGGTGGCGCGCGCGACCATCATGGCCGCGGTCTTTCTGGCCGGATTTATCCTGGAGCGGGAGCCGGAATCCGTCAACACGCTGGCCTGCGCGGCGTTATTTATTCTCTTCGTGAATCCGGTGAATCTTTTTGACGTCGGGTTCCAGCTGTCCTTCGTGAGCGTTCTGGCGATCATTGTTTTTTATCCGAAATGCGTGAGTGTATTATCCAAACTAGACGATAAAGCCGCCGAGCGCGGCAAGACAATCGGGGCAGTGATGTCCGTTTTGAAATACATCGGCCAATCGTTCATCCTTTCCTTTTGTGCCTATGGCGGGGTGGCGGTGATGGTCGCCTATTATTTCGAACTTGTCACGCCGGTCGCTATTCTTGCCAACCTGGTTGTCATTCCGTTGTCCTCCCTGATTGTTGTTTTAGGGTTGGGGGTTTTACTCACCGGTCTGGTGCTGCCAACGGCCACATTTTTATTCGCCGATTGCATCCGGGTCCTGCTGGCCTTGATGGTCAAGACCGTCTTTTGGTGCGTGCAGATCCCGGGGGCGTATTTCCGGGTGCCGGGGACACCTTTGCTTGTCGTGATTCTTTATTACGCGGCTCTTTGCGTGTTTTTGTATTTTTCGCGCTGGAAGGCGGATACGGCAATTGACAAATGCAACAGAGTATGCTAAAGTTTGCCAATATGCGTCGAGTTATAATATTAATATTATCTTTCTTATTCAGCGCCATGGCGTTAAGTCCTTCCCGCGGGTTCGCTTTCTGGGTCTGGACGCCGGAAACCAATAAGTGGGAAAACCCCAAATATGCCGTCAAGGACACCCCTTCCGAGCAACTCCAGCATGCCCTGACCTTTTACCAGTCCAAAGAATACAAAGAATCTGTCCGGGAATTGCGCAAGCTGATCGACCACTATCCCCGGGCCCGGGAAGCCGCCGACGCCCAATATTACATCGGCAGCAGCTGGGAACAAATGGATAACCCCCAGGAGGCGTTTAAAAACTACCAGGAAGTGATCGATAAATATCCTTTTAGCGAGCGTTCCGCGGAGATCGTCGAGAAGCAATACGATATCGCCGTAAAGCTGCTCGAAGGCCGGGGCAAGCGAGGGCTTTTGGCCCAAACATTTTCTAACATGGATTATCCGGCCGTGGATATGTTCAAAGCGGTCATCAAGAACGCCCCTTACGGCAAGCTCGCGGCGCCGGCGCGCTACAAGATCGGATTGTATTTTCTGGAAAACGCCATGTACCAGGAGGCCCGGGACGAGTTTGAAAAGGTGATGAACGATTATCCCGAGGGCGAATGGGCCAGGGCCGCCAAATATCAGATCGCCGTCTCGGACAGCAAGCGTTCCGCCGACGCCCCGTATGATCAGAAGATCACGCAGGCCGCGGTCAAAGAATTCAAAGAATTCGTCGAACATTATCCCGACGCGGAACTTTCCAGCCAGGCGAAAGATCAGATCCAGGGGTTGCGGGACAAGGAGGCGGAGAGCAACTTCCACATCGCCCAATTTTACGAGAAGAACAAAAAGTATGACTCGGCCAGGATCTATTATCAGATGATCGTAGATGAGTTCCAAAATTCCCGCTGGACGGCGCAGGCGCTCAATAAAATCCGCGAGTTGAACCAGAAGGTCCAATGACAAAAGACCATCGACCATCGACCATCGACCATCGGCAGGTGATAACCTCCGGCTTTGTCAGGTCCATGGTCTATAGTCTGTTGTCGATAGTCTTTTTTTCCAGTTGCGGTTACACCACCAAGTCAACGCTTCCTCCCAGTATCAAGACGATCCATGTTGAAACCTTTCCAAACAACATCGACTTCGCCGCTGAAGGAAGGCGCAATCTCTATTTGCCTTTATTGGAAATTAAAGTTAGAAACGCCGTTATCAACAGATTCTTGTTTGACGGAAATTTAAAGATTGCCGACGCGGACAAGGCGGACCTCGTCTTAAGAGGCCGGCTTTTGAGTTATGACCGGACGGCGCTGCGCTATACGGACAATGATGATGTCCAGGAATACCGCGTCCATATTACGGTCTCTTTGGAAATGTGGAACGCCCGGAACGGAGAGACGGACTGGACGGAATCCGGTTTTGCGGGAGAAGCGACGTATTTTGTGACCGGCGCGTCGGCCAGATCCGAAGAAGCCGCCGTCGAGGACGCCATTACGGATCTCGCCCGCCGGATCGTGGAACGCACCGTTGAAGACTGGTAAATAGTAAATGGTGAACGGCTGATCGGGCCCCTCTGCTTTATGACTTATCTTCTGTTAGGCGAAGATGCTCTCGCCAAAGATCAAAAGATCACCGAACTAAAAGATGAAACCCTTCCCTCCCGTGACGCCCTCGCCTTCGATTATGAAAGCCTTGATGGTACCGAAGTGGAGGCGCGCGCGCTGCAGAAAGCGCTTTTGACTTTGCCTGTCATCGGCCGGCGCAGGCTGATCGTCCTCCGTGCCGTCCATAAACTCGACGCGCAAGCCAAAGAAATTCTTCTGCAAGGCGTTGCTCAAAAACGGGATGACGTGGTCCTGGTCCTGGAGGCCGGCGATACACAGGCCTCCAACGCCTTTATGAAGAGCCTGGCGGCGCATTCAAAAGTCATCACCGTCGCGACCCGCAAACGCCAGAACGTCTTCGATATAACGGACGCTTTATCGGCGCGCGACCCCGTCGAGGCCTGCGCGATATTGAATAATTTGTTCGCGCAAGGCGACCACCCTCTGCAGATCATGGGGGGGCTGATCTGGTTCTGGGGCAAATCACGGCCCCGGTTGTCCGATGAAAATTTTCGCAAAGGATTAGAGGTGCTTCAGGAGGCGGACCTGAACATCAAACGCAGCCGCTTGAAGCCGGAACACGGGATGGAACTTCTGGTCGTCAAGCTCGCGGGGTTATACGGCAAGGGATAATCCGGGATAATTTACGGGGTAATACTTTTGACGAGTTTGCTGAAACGGGCCTTGCGGCGGGAGGCTGTATTGTCGTGCAAGATATGGCGCTTGGCGGCCTTATCCAGCTTTTTGTAGATCAGCTTCAGGGCGGATTGCGCTTCCACGGCGCTTTTGTCGCTTACCAGGGCCAGAAACTTCTTGATAGTTTTGCGCAGGTCCGTCTTGATGTCGAGGTTATGCAGGTGTCTTTTACGATTTCTGCGCAGGTCCTTGATGGCCGTTCTTCGTTGTGGCACAGGGGTAACTCCTTTTAAGTGACTTCGTAGTTCAAAAAATTTATGCACAAATATAACAAATAAGGTTATCCGTGTCAACCAATAAATTGTCCCACAAGGATTCCCACCGATCCCTGATCAAATCGACATCGGTCCTTTCCCTGGGGACGTTAACTTCCCGTGTCCTGGGTTTTGCGCGCGACGTCATTGTGGCCAAACTGCTGGGGACGGGTTTTCGTGCCGACGCCTTTTTTGTGGCCTCCAAGATCCCTAATTTGTTCCGGGACCTGGTTGGCGAAGGGGCCATGAACGCCGCCGTAGTGCCGGTTTTGTCCGAGTACAAGGAAAAAGAGGACATCAAGACTTTTTGGGGATTTGCCAACGCGCTGTTTGCCTGGGCGTTGATCGTCTTAAGCGTTATTACCATCCTGGGGATCATCGCGGCACCTGTGATCGTCCGGGTGATCGCGCCGGGTTTTATGGCCGACCCGGAAAAACTGACGTTGACGATCAACCTGACCCGGTTCATGTTCCCGTACTTGGTCTTCATCGGGTTGACCGCTTACAGCATGGGGATCCTTTTCGCGTTCCGCTCTTTCGTCGTCTCCGCGTTCAGTCCGTGCCTTTTAAACATTGCCATGATCGTGGCCGCGTTGATTTACTCGCATACCATGCAGGACCCTGTTTTGGGCCTGGCCGTCGGGGTGCTGATAGGCGGAGTTTTGCAGCTCGTGGCCCAATGGATCCCGTTGACCCGGATGGGCATGCCTTGCCGGAGACCCGGGACTTTGCTCCATCCGGGAGCTGTCAAGATCGGGAAGCTCCTTATCCCGCGCATGCTCGGAAGCGGCGTGTACCAGCTATCCATTTTGGTCGATACATTTTGCGCTTCCCTTTCATCGATCGTCGGGCTGGGGGGGATCTCCGCCATTTATTACGCCAACCGTATTATCCAGGCTCCCATGGGGATTTTCGGCGTGGCGATGGCCTCGGCGGTTTTACCCACACTTTCCGGATTGTTTCACCGCAATGAAGTCGACTCCCTCAAGCGGACGATCGTGTTTTCACTGGAGAATATTGTTTTCGTGATGTGCCCGAGCACGGTCTTTCTGGTCTTGTTCGCGGAGCCGATCATCCGGATCTTTTTTGAGCGGGGGGAATTCGCGCTGTATTCGACCATGATCACCTCTTCGGCGCTTTCCTATTACGCGATAGGGCTGTTGAGCTTCGGCGGGATCAAGATCCTGGTGTCGGTTTTCTACGCGCTTCAGGACACAAGGACGCCGGCGCTGGTAGCGGCATTTTGCCTGGCCATCAACGCGGCGCTGAATTTTATTCTCATGTATCCGCTGAAGGTCGGAGGTATCGCCCTCGCCAGCGCCATCGCGGGCACGGCGGATTTTCTCATCCTGTTTTATATCCTGGATAAACGTCTGGGCGGATTTAAGGCGGAGCTTTTCCGGTATTTTTGTAAGGTTTTCCTGGCGTCGGTCATCAGCGGGGTGATCGTCTTCGCGCTTTGGCAGTATCTCGTTTTTGTCCATGAAGTCTTAAGGTTCGCGGCAACCGGCGTTGTCTGGATCTGTGTGTATGAAGCGGTTTGCCTGGCCTTTCGCATCGAGCAGGCGCGTAAAATATGGAGTTGGATTAAAAAAGGAGGCCAAGAATAGAAGCAAGACGCAGAGAAGCAAGAAACAGAGAAAAAATAAAAGACTAATGGAAGCATCTTCTTAAGGTTTTCTCGCTTTTTTGATTCTCTGCTTTTTCTTTACTTCTTTCTTCTTGTTTCTTTGCTTCTCATGCTGAATATTCAACAAAAAATCAAAACACTGCCGTTTACCAGCGGCGTGTACTTGATGAAGGATGCCTCCGGCCGCGTCATTTACGTCGGTAAGGCCATTTCGCTGCGCAAACGCGTGCAATCGTATTTTCGTTCCCGCCGGGGCGTTCCCTCCAAGACCGATGCGCTGGTCAATGAGATCCGCGCGATCGACCATATCGAAACTGCCAGCGAGGCCGGGGCGCTCCTGCTGGAAGCCGGCCTGATCAAAGAATACCGGCCGAAATATAATGTTGAGCTTAAAGACGACAAGAGTTATCCTTACATCGAAATTACCGGCGAACCGTTCCCCCGGATCTCGCTTGTCCGGCGCGTCGCCTTCGAACGCGGCCAGGAGCGCGCCGCCAAAGGCGCCGTCTACTACGGCCCTTATGTCAGCGCCGGGTTGGTCCGGGAGGCCTTGACGATCATCCGCAAGATCTTTCATTTCCGCACGTGCGATCCTTTCCCGCGTGAAGCGTGCCTGGATTATCACATCGGGCTTTGCGACGCGCCGTGTATCGGCAATATCAGCAACAAAGATTACGCCCGCAACATCCGCAATGTCCGTTTGATCCTCGGCGGGGAGAAGGATGTTCTGTACAAGGACCTCAAGAAGGACATGGAGGACATGTCCCGCAAGCATGAGTTCGAAGGGGCCGCCAGGGTCCGGGACCAGATACGGGCCATCGGCGCTTTGTATTCAGGCACCAGGGACATCAATTATTTCAAGGAAGCCGAGCAATTGCAGCGGGCGCTTAATTTGCCGCGGTTGCCCGAGCGCGTCGAGACTTTTGACATTTCCAACATCATGGCCGGTAGGCTCCCTGCGGGAGGCAACCAGGCCGTCGGGTCGATGGTCTCGTTTTTTAACGGCAAGCCGGACAAGGCGAATTATCGAAGGTTCCGCATCCGCGAGGTGGAAGGCATCGATGATTTTCAGATGCTTGCCGAGATCATCCGGCGCCGTTACCGCCGCCTGAAGCGCGAAGGACGTATTTTTCCGGACCTGATCATCGTCGACGGCGGGAAGGGACAGTTATCCGCGGCTGTGGAGGCGTTGGTGTCGCTGGAGGTGCGGATCCCGGTCATCGCCATTGCCAAGCGGGAGGAAGAAGTTTTCTTGCCCGGCAAGAGAGATCCCGTTAGACTAGCGCAAGATTCTTTGGCTTTGCAGCTGGTGCAGCGCATGCGCGATGAGGCGCACCGCTTCGCGGTGGCCTATCACCGGCTGCTACGGGAAAAGAAGGTGTTCGAATAAAAGAATTTTAGTCGTCGGTCATCAGTCGTCAGTCTTCAGACAAAAGTTGACGATCCCGACGTTCCAATAACTGGAAATCGGGACTCTGACAGAGCGTAAGCGAGCGTCGGAGCTGAAGTCTGATGACTGAAGACTGGAAACGAATGAACAATAAATCAAGAACCAAGCTGACAAAGTTCCAATGGAAAGTACTCGCAGTTACCGCCACGATCCCCTTGGGCGAGACCAGGTCGTATCAGTGGGTTGCCCGGAAGATCGGATCGCCGAAGGCGGCGCGCGCCGTCGGGCAGGCCTTGCGGCGCAATCCGCATCCCTTGATTATCCCGTGCCACCGGGTCATCCATGAAGACGGGTCTTTGGGCGCCTATGCCGGTAAATTTGACAAGCGCAAGGCGCGGTTGTTAAAAAAAGAGCGCGGGATCGCTGTCGAAATGACAAAATCAGTTGAATCCGCGCGTGTCGCGCAGTAGAATGGAAAATAATTATGAATCTTAAAGAACTATTCCAGCTCATGTGTGAAAAGGAGGCCTCGGACCTGTATTTGAGGACCGGCGCCATCCCGCGCGCCCGCATCAATGGTAAAGTTGAAACGATCGTTTCGGAACCTTTATCCAGGCCGGATATGCAGGGCATCACGAATCTGTTGTTGGCCAGCGAACTGCGCAAGAAGCATTTTATAGAGCATTACGACATCGATTTTATCCACGAGGAACCGGATGTAGGACGCTTCCGGATCAATATCTTTATGCAGCGCGGGACCCCTGCGATCGTCGCCCGTCATGTCCACATGAAGGTCAAGGATTTTGAACAGCTCCGTCTGCCGGCGGATCTGCTTAAACAGGCATGCGAGGAATCCAAAGGGCTTTTTCTGGTCTGCGGGCCCGCCGGAAACGGCAAATCGACGACGATCGCCAGCATGATCGAATACATCAATTCGATCAGCGCCAAGCATATCATCACCATCGAAGACCCCATCGAGTTCTTGTTCCAGGATAAAAAAAGCATTATCAACCAGCGTGAACTGGGACTTGACGTCCAGTCCTATCCGATGGCGCTCAAGCACGTCACCCAGCAGAGCCCCGATATTATTTTTATCGGCAATATCCGCGACGAACCCACCATGCGGGCGGCGATTACGGCGACCGAACTGGGGACGTTTGTCATCAGCACCTTTCATACCATCAACGCGGTCCAGACGATCATCCGCGTCGTCAATTTCTTTCCGCCGCATTTGCACGACGAGATCCGGATGCAATTGTCGCTGATCTTAAAAGGCACTATTTCGGTGCGGCTTCTCGCGCGTAAAGACGGCAAGGGCCGCGTGCCGGCGGTTGAAACGATGGTCGTCACCCCGACCGTGGCGCGCTTGATCCGCGACGGGGAGATCCGAGAGATCCAGATGTACATCGATGAAGGCGAGCTTTTCGGGATGCAGTCGTTTAAGAAATCATTGGTAAAACTGGTCAAGGACGGTCTGGTGGACCCGGCGGAGGCGCGCAATTACGCCGACAGCAAGGACGAGTTCGACCTTGAGCTCAAGGGGATCAGGCGGTATACCGATTCATAAAGGTGATAGTTGATGGGTGATAGGCCATAGTGGGAGAGTTTAATGATTGAGTTGGGTAAAGAACGCCGCGAGCTCCTGGAGCTTCTGGCCAGAGACGCTTATGTCCGTGGGAAAGTCATCCTTTCCTCGGGCAAGGAAAGTGATTATTACGTTGACGCCCGCCGGGTCACGTTGACGGCTAAAGGCGCGTATCTGTGCGCGCGTTTGATCCTTGATCAGGTAAAAGATGATCCTTATGACGCCATCGGCGGCCCGACGCTGGGGGCGGACCCGATGCTGGGCGCGATCGGTGTTGTGAGCCTGCAGGCCGGGCGGCCGGTCAGTACCTTTATTATCCGCAAAGCCCCGAAAGCCCATGGCAAGCAGCAGCAGGTCGAGGGTCCGGAGTTACGCAAAGGCGGCCGGGTTATCCTCATCGATGATGTCGCTACGACGGGCAAGGCTTTTCTGGAATCGCTGGATGTCCTCACGCCCATGGGGATCAGTGTCGTCAAAGCCGTATGCGTGCTCGACCGCAATGAGGGTGCTAAACAAGCCCTCGCCCAAAAAGGTGTCCCGCTCGTCGCGCTCTTTAGCATTTCTGAAATCCACAAATAGGTGAATGGTGAAAAAACTCATTCTCGCTTCGCAGTCTCCGCAGCGCCGGAAACTGCTCAAATTCTTAGGCCTGCGATTTACCGTCAAGCCCAGCCGTATTCAGGAAATCAGCAAGATTAGAACAACGTGTTCGGCGCTGGTGCGGGAAAACGCCCTGCGCAAAGCCCTCGATGTCGCTTCCCGCGTTAAAAAAGGGGTGGTGATCGGGGCGGATACGCTTGTGTATGTCGGCAACAAGCGGATCGTCGGCAAGCCGCGCAACTTTAAGGAGGCCCGGCAGATCCTTAAAGTCCTTTTTTCCCGGCCCCAGTGGGTCTACACGGGCGTTGCCGTCATCGACGTGGCGGCCGGCACGCGCGTCGTCGATTATGAAAAGACAAAAGTTTTTATGATTTCCCTGACCGGCAAGGAGATCGCGCAGTACCATCGCCGGATCGACCCCTTCGACAAGGCGGGCGGCTTTGACATCGAAGGCTGGGGGAGCATTTTCATCCACCGCATCGAAGGATGTTATTCGAACGTCATCGGACTTCCGATGGCGAAATTGGCAAGCATGCTGAAAAAGGTAGGAGTATCGATATTATGAGAAGAGAGAAAATAGAAGATAGAAGATGGAGAACAGAAGATGGAAGATTTTATTTTCCATTTTCCATTTTCCATTTTCTATTTTCTGCCTTCTGTTTAATTACGCTCACCGGTTGTTCCACCGAATACAACCTCGCCACGCAACAGCAGGAAACGCTGATTTACGGGACGGACAAGGAGGTGAGTATCGGCGAGGCCGTGTCGGTGAAAATGGAGCAGCAGTACGATATCGTCACCGACGTGGATGTCAACGAACGCGCGCAACGCGTCCTGGACCGTATCGCGGCGGTCTGCGACCGCAAGGATATCACGTATTTCATCAAGGTGCTCGATAAGGACGTGTTGAACGCCGTCAGTTTGCCCGGCGGCTACGTTTATATTTTCAAAGGGTTATACGACGAGCTTAAGACGGATGAACAGATCGCCGGCGTCGTCGCCCATGAGGTCGCCCACATCACGGCCAGGCACGCCGTTAAAAGGATCCAGAACGCCTACGGGGCCATGATCCTGCAGGGGCTGGCGACGCAGTCCAGCGCCAAGGTGGCCCAAGGGGTCAATTTCGCGCTCATTTCCCTTTTCTCGGAATATTCCCAGCAGGATGAGTTTGAGGCCGACCGCCTGGGCGTCAAATATCTCAAGAAGGCCGGGTATGACCCCAGCGCGATGGTGGAGGTGCTTGTCAAGTTGAGAGAAGACCAGGAGAAAAGCCCGGCGCGCGAATACAGCTACTGGCGCACGCACCCGTTTATCCCCCAAAGGATCTCCGTCGTCAACCAAGCCATTACGGGCAAGATGGATTTTAAGGATTATTTGAATTTGATGGGGGAATAATTAAGAGATGAAGAGGCAAAACAATAAAGAGGTAAGAGGTAGAGAGGTAAGAGGTAGGAAAAGAAAAAAAGAAGAATTTTTTTCTGTAATCTTTGTTTCTTGTTTCTTGCTTCTTTGTTTCTTTTGTGGAGGATGTTCGCGGCCGGACGCGCGGACGGCCGATCAGGTTTGCTTCGGGGATAAATGCGTCCAGGTGGAGGTTGTCCGGAAAGAGGAGGAACTCCACCGCGGGCTGCAGTTTCGTACATCTCTTGCTCCCGACGGCGGGATGTTGTTTGTCTTCCAGAAAAGCGGACCGTACGCGTTCTGGATGAAAGATACTTTAATCCCGCTGGACATGATCTGGATGGATTCCGAGCGGCGGATCGTCCATATTGAACACAACGTCCCACCCTGCGCGGCGGACCCTTGCCCACGCTACCCGCCTTCCGGTCCGGCCCTTTATGTTTTGGAAATCAACGCCGGTTTTGCCGCGAAACTCGGCTTAAAGGTCGGAGATACGATGGAGTTTAGATTAAAAGAGGCAGAGAAATAAGAAACAAGAAGCAAAGATAAGATGCAAAGAATCAAGATACAAGAAGCCCAGCAATAATTTTTTTAGTTTCTTTATTCATCCAAGAGTTTTTTATCTCTGATAACTTGAAGGGCATTCTCAGCGATTAAGGCATAGCCATATTTGTTAGGGTGCCAGTTATCCCTCAGCAGATAGGATTGAATGGTGCGGTTATCGATAAGGGTTTGGAATGTTTTGTCGTTTCGGATGAGAGGGATATTATTTTTATGGGCCATAGCAATGAATTCTTGACCAGAGAGATAAGTGGGATTGATATGATATGTCATTAAGAGGATGTTAATATTGTGCTTTCGAGCGGCGGAGATTATCTCTTGGACGTCGTATCGCCATAATTTTATAAAGGCGTCTCTGTGTGTGTCCGCGAAAGAATAGATCCACTTTTTAGGAGGCCATCGTACAAGTTCCGGTCCACCCCATATATAATACGTCCCCTTTAGGCCCTCCATGTAATTTGATTCTTCTTTGACAATAAAACTCAGGTATAGGTATCTCAACATCTTAAAAAGGCGTAAATTATTCAAAGAACATAATGCCATGATCTTTTGAGTCTGTAAGCTGTCCGGCTGCAGGAATTCCCCGATGTGGCTTTCCGCCAACGACCATTCATTGTTGTATCCGATCATGAGAATGATAAGGCGGGGAGAATAAAGTTCGATATACTGTTCGATTCTGTTGACCACCTGTGACGTGTTCTGTCCTACATGCGGCGGGACAATGACGTCGATGGTTTTTCCGGGATATTCTTTTTTAAGCAGGGTTTTCAATTGGGATGGATAGGAGTCTTCCCATGCGACGTCGAGACCGGCGGTTGAAGATTCCCCCAGGCAGATAATGTTTGTTTTACCAGGGTTGCGTTTACCCTCTGTGTGAACGTAGAGTTGTTTTAAGTAAATATCGCCGGCAATACGCAGGATCATTTCAAAGATACAAATCGTTGTCAGAGTTGCTATGATAAATATAATAATTTTTTTTGACATTTTCATAAGCAAGGTGAATTATTCCACCGTTATTTTTTAGGCCGGTAGATGTGCGTGGCGTGGCCGAAAAAACTTTCGGCGGCTTCCATGATCGTCTCGGAGGTCGTCGGGTGAGGATGGATGGCCAGCTTGACGTCTTCGACCACTGATCCCATCTCAACGGCCAGAACGCCTTCCGAAATCAGCTCTCCGGCGCCGGGTCCGACAACCGCCATCCCCAGGACGCGTTGCGTGTCCGGATCAAGGATCAATTTTGTCAATCCATCGGTGCGGTTTAAGGTCATGGCCCGCCCGGACGCGCCCCACGGGAATTTGGCGACCGTGACGGTGCGGTTCTCCCGCTTGGCCTGTGTTTCGGTCAGGCCGCACCAGGCGATCTCGGGATCGGTGAAAACGACCGCTGGGATGGCCTTGGGTTCGAACGCGGTTTTTCTGCCGGCGACGGCGTCGACGGCCACGCGGCCTTCGTGGGAGGCCTTGTGCGCGAGCATGGGTTCCCCGGCGACGTCGCCGATGGCGAAGATCGCGGGGTCGGTCGTCCGCCGCTGGAGGTCCACCTGGATAAATCCTTTGGGGGTGACGGTTACTTTCGTATTTTCCAGTCCCAGATCGCCGGAGTTCGGTCTGCGGCCGATGGAAATCAATATCTTGTCGTAAGTCTCCCGGCTTGTTTTGCCCTCCGGATTTTCGAAAGTAACCTTCACGTTCTTTGCCGTTGGCTCGACTTTGGCAACTTTCGTGCCGAGCATGATCGATTTGAAGATGGTCTTCAGGCGTTTTTCCAGAACATTGACCAGATCGCGGTCCGCCCCGGGAAGAAGCCCCGGCGTCATTTCCACAACAGAAACTTCGCTGCCTAATTCCGCGTAAACTGTTCCTAACTCCAGCCCGATGTACCCGCCGCCCACGACCAGAAGCGAAGAAGGGATGTGCTCAATATCCAGCGCGGTCGTGGAATTGAGGACAAGCGGCGAGTCCGCCGATAGGCTCCCTTCGGGAGGCACATTTGGTAAGGTAATCGGCCGTGAACCCGTCGCCAGGATCGCGTGTTCAAACCGGACGTTCTGTGGCGGGCCATCGGTCTTCTGTATTTTGACCGTGTTTGAATCGACAAATGCCGCTTTCCCCTGGATAAAGGTGATCTTGCGTTGTTTGGTGAGTTGCCCAAGTCCCCCGGTTAATTTGGCGACGACACCGTTTTTCCAGTCGCGCAATTTCTTGACGTCGATGGCCGGTTCCCCGAACGTGATCCCGAATTCTTTGGCGTCGCGGGATTCACTGACCACCTTGGCCGCGTGAAGGAGGGCCTTGGAGGGGATACATCCGCGGTACAGGCAGACTCCGCCGGGATTGGGTTCCGTGTCGACGAGGGTAACGTTCATCCCCAGGTCCGCGGCGTAGAACGCGGCCGCGTATCCTCCGGGCCCGGCGCCGGTGACTAATAATTGGGTATTCAACTGAGACATAATTTTAACTGAAGTCCATGTGTTATGTTTTATGTGTTATGTGTCATGACGCATAACACAAATCTTACTTTTCAAGCTCCATCATAAACGGCTGCTCGACGGCCTCGCAGACCCAGCGCAGGAAACGCGCGCCGTTGGCGCCGTCGATCAGGCGGTGGTCGTAGGAAAGGGAAAGCGGCAGCATAAAACGCGGCGCGTGCGCCGGTTTGCCGTCGGCGTGAAACGGTTCCCATTGCGCCCGCGAAACGCCGAGGATCGCGGCCTCCGGCCAGTTGACGATGGGGGTAAACTGCGTCCCGCCGATGCCTCCGAGGTTAGTGACCGTCATGGACCCGCCCTGGAGCTCATCCAGGGAGATTTTTTTCTCCCGCGCGCGTTGGGCGGTTCTATTGAGTTCATCCGCCAGCTGGAAAATCGTCTTTTTGTCCACGTCGCGGAGGACCGGCACGATCAGCCCGCGGTCGGTATCCACGGCCACGCCGATGTGGCAATATTTCTTGTAAACGATCTCCTGGGCCGTCATGTCGATGGAGGCGTTAAATTCGGGAAATGTTTTCAGCGCCGCGGCGAGGACTTTCAGAAGAAACGGCGTTACGGTCAGTTTACGGTCTGGCGTGGAGAACTTTTTGCGTAATTGCTCCAGGCCGGTAATATCCGCTTTGTCGAACTGGGTGACGTGCGGGATCGTTGACCAGCAAAAGCTCATGTGCTCGGCGGTCTTTTTGCGGATGTTGCTCATCGGCCGGCGGTCGATTACGCCCCATTTGCTGAAATCCGGCAATGGTTTGGCCGCGGCCCCCGCCGGCGCCATTGCCGCGCGGCCGGTATTAAGCGCCTTGGCAAAGGCCTTGACGTCTTCAATGGAAATTCTTCCGCCAGCACTGGTTCCAGGAACCTGGGCGATATTAATGCCGATCTCGCGGGCGAAACGCCGTACGGAAGGTGCCGCGGGAACATCGACGGGGGCCTCGGGTAAAATAGCCGGGGCCGCTTGGCTCGGTGCCACGGCGGGAGTGGACCGGGCGCTTTCTTTGGCCGCGGCAACAGTTGCCATCGGCGCGGATTGAGTGGCTTCTTTCGGCGTGGCTTTGGCGGCGCTGCTGGAGGTTTTTCCCTCCGCGATGCGCATGACGACCTGGCCGATTTTGACGTCCTCGCCTTTTTTGATCAAAATTTCTTTGATGGTTCCATCGCAAGGAGAGGGGATCTCCAGGGAAGCTTTATCCGTTTCCATTTCCAGGAGCGGCTGGTCTTTTTTGACAACATCCCCGGCCGCGACGAGGATGGCGACGATATTCCCGGATTTGATGTTTTCACCGACTTCAGGGAGTTTGAAATCTAGCATCTATTTTCTCAAGTTAAGTGATCAGTGTTCAGTGGCCAGTGAACAGATAAAACAGAAGATCTTTGCTGACCACTGAGCACTGACCTCTGATCACTGTTTTATGAAATCATCGGGTTCAACTTCTTCGGGTTGATTTCCAGCTTTTTCGCCGCTTGCTTGAGCGCATCGGCTTTAATTTTCTTTTCCTTCGCGAGGGTGACCAGCGTGCCGAAGACGATATGGCGCGCGTCGACCTCGAAAAAATCCCGGAGCGCCGTGCGGCTGTCGCTGCGTCCGAACCCGTCGGTCCCCAACGACAACATCGGGCCCGGAACCCATTTGGCGATGCCATCCGGCAGGATCTTCATGTAATCCGAGGCGAAGATGAACACATCGCCCTGGCCCTCGAGACATTTGGTCACGTAGGGAATTTCAGGTTTCTGCGCCGGGTTGAGCATATTCCGGCGTTCGACCTGCAGGGCGTCGCGGCGCAGTTCATTGTAGCTGGTCACGCTCCAGACGTCCGCGGCCACGCCGTAATCTTTTTCCAGGATATCCCGGGCCTCAAGGACCTGGTGGATGATGGCCCCGCTGCCGAACAGTTGCGCGCGCGCCGCCGTTTTTTTCTTGCCGGAGGCCTGGAATTTGTACATGCCCTTGCGGATACCTTCTTCGGCGCCTTCCGGCATCGGCGGCATGGCGTAATTTTCGTTGCCGACGCTGATGTAATAAAATATGTTTTCCTGCCTGGTGTACATGCGGTCGATGCCGTCGCGGATGATGACGGCCAGTTCGAAAGCGAAGGCCGGGTCATACGTGACGATGTTCGGGACCGTGGATAAAAGCACGTGGCTGTGGCCGTCCTGGTGCTGGAGGCCTTCGCCGTTGAGCGTGGTGCGTCCCGCGGTCCCGCCGATCAAAAAGCCGCGGCAACGCGAATCGGCCGCCGCCCAGACCAGGTCGCCCACGCGCTGCGGGCCGAACATCGAATAATAGATGTAGAACGGGACCGTATTGATCCCTTGCGTCGAATACGCCGTTCCGGCGGCGATGAACGAAGAAATGGCGCCGGCTTCATTGATGCCTTCCTCCAGGATCTGTCCGTCCTTGGCCTCTTTGTAATAGAGGAGGCTGTCTTTATCCACGGGTTCGTACAGTTGGCCGACATGCGAATAGATCCCGCATTGCCGGAAAAGGGCTTCCATGCCAAAGGTACGCGCCTCATCGGGGATGATAGGGACGATGAGCTTGCCGATTTCCTTATCTTTGAGCAGTTTGGTCAGGATCCGGACGTAGGCCATGGTGGTGGAGACCTCACGGCCTTCGGTCCCTTTATAAAATTCTTCGAACAGTTCCTCCGGCGGGGTTGCGAGCGGCCGGCTGGTCTCATGCCGCGCGGGCATGTATCCGCCCAAAGCCTCGCGGCGTCCATGCAAATATTTCATGGTTTCGGAATCCGCCCCGGGTTTGTAAAACGGTGTTTCGGAAACATCTTTATCGGAGATCGGGATATTAAAACGCGTGCGGAATTGCTTCAGTTCATCTTCGTTGAGTTTTTTCTGCTGGTGGGAGATATTTTTGCCCTCACCGCTTTCGCCCAGCCCGTACCCTTTGATGGTCTTGGCGAGGATCACGGTGGGCTTGCCCTTGAATTCGACGGCCGCCTTGTAGGCCGCGTAGACTTTGGCCGGATCATGCCCGCCTCGGCGCAGGTTTTCGAGATCCTCATCGCTTAAATGCCGGACCATCTCCAGCAGGCGAGGGTCACTGCCGAAGAAATCTTCGCGGATGTAGGCGCCGGACTCGACGGAATATTTCTGGTATTGGCCGTCGATGACCTCACCCATCCGTTTGGCCAGAAGGCCTTCGGTGTCTTTTTCCAGCAAGGGATCCCAATCTTCACCCCAGATGACTTTGATCACGTTCCACTGGGCGCCGCGGAAGATCGCTTCGAGCTCCTGGATGATCTTGCCGTTGCCGCGCACGGGACCGTCGAGGCGCTGGAGGTTGCAGTTGATCACGAAGATGAGGTTGTCGAGATGTTCGCGCGAGGCCAGATGGATCGCCCCGAGCGATTCCGGTTCGTCGCATTCGCCGTCGCCCATAAAGACCCATATCCTGGCGTCGTCTTTGGATTTTAACCCGCGGTCTTCCAGATAACGCATGAAGCGCGCCTGGTAAATACCTGTCAGAGGGCCAAGCCCCATCGAAACGGTGGGGAACTGCCAGAAATTCGGCATGAGCCAGGGATGCGGATAAGAGGAAAGCCCGCCGCCTTCTTTGAGTTCCCGGCGGAAATTTTCGATTTTTTCTTCGCTTAAGCGGCCTTCCAAAAAGGCCCGGGCGTAAACACCGGGGGAGGCATGTCCTTGAAAATAAACGAAATCGCCGCAAAAACTGTCCGTGCGCGCGCGGAAAAAATGATTGAACCCGACCTCGAATAGGGTCGCGGCGGAAGCGTAGGTGGAAATATGCCCGCCGATGCCGGCTTCCGCGTGGTTGCCGCGCACCACCATCGCCATCGCGTTCCAGCGGATGATGCTCTTGATCTGGCGCTCAAGGTCGCGGTTGCCCGGATAGGCCGGCTGCTTGCTTTGGGCGATGGTATTGATGTAAGGCGTGTTGACGGTAAAGGGGAGTGTGACGCCGGCTTCCTGGGCGCGGATCTGCAGCTGCTGGAGGATCTTTTGAGCTTGTTCCATGGGCCCGTGTTTGAGGACGTAATCCAGGGAGCTCATCCACTCTTTGATCTCCAGCTCGTCGACTTCGGGTGTCTGACGGGGAAGCTCATCTGCGCTCATGCGGGTCCTTTTTTATGTTGAAATTGGCACCAATTTCCCTTCTGGGAAATCAGGTTGCCCCCCACTGTTTTGCTCCCTGATATTGATAGTAAGTCGCAAAACAAGCATGGGGGCATTAATTTCCCTTCTGGGAAATCAGGTTGCCCCCCACTGTTTTGCTCCCTGATATTGATAGTAAGTCGCAAAACAAGCATGGGGGGCACCAATTTCCCTTCTGGGAAATTGGTGCCGGAGGAGAGATTTGAACTCTCATGGGATCACTCCCACACGCCCCTGAAACGTGCGTGTCTACCAGTTTCACCACTCCGGCCCAAATATCTTCAAGAGTATATCGGCAAAGACTTTGGCTGTCAACTATTTGCTCTTGCTATATCAAATACATTGCCCCCCAAAACTGTTGTTGCTATAATCTACCCCGTTATGGGAGAGACGATTGCGACCAACAAGAAGGCGTTCCGGGATTACGCCCTCACCGACCGCTGGGAATGCGGTATTGAGCTTAAGGGTGGTGAGGTCAAGTCTATGCGGGCGGGGCATGTTAACTTCAAGGACAGTTTTGCCCGGGTTTCCGAGGGACAGTTATTCCTCTACAACTTGCAAATTGAGCCTTATCGGCAGGCCAGTTACCTCAACGAGGAGCCCGAGCGGCCGCGGCGGCTCCTGCTCCATAAGCAAGAGATCAAGAAGATCTTCGGTTATACCACCCAGCGCAACCTGGTTTTGGTCCCTACCAAGATCTATTTCAACAACCGCGGGTTTGTCAAGGTCGAAGTGGCCCTGGGCACGGGCAAAAAGTTTTACGACAAGCGCGAGGCGATCAAGAAGAAGGACCTCCAGCGCGACTTGAGCCGGCGGATGAAGAAGACCCGACGGTAATTAAAATTTGCCTATCCTTGGAAAATCGGCTATAATTATTTTGTTCTTTTTCATGACGAAGCCATACACTCTGCACGTCCTTTGATTATTCCTGAATATGGGGGTGATCGGTCTCGACTTGAGTTGGCAGGGTATAGGTGGCATGCCGGGGAAGCTTGGTCGGCCCCGTTAACAATCCAGGCACACAATAAACGCAAACGATACAACGTTAGCGGCAGCCGAGGCGATCGTAGCTCCGATTTTCGCAGCTCCGATCCTCCCTCCGGTTGCACTCGCCTTAGCTTTATAATAAGCTAAGCCCTCTTGCAGGCCTCGCCTGCGGGTTTGACAAGGGGACCTTGGCAGGCTGGTTAGAAACGAGTGTCTCGGCGTTTTTAATAAGATTTTAGAGACTGGCCCTAAGGATCCTGTCTGCCGGAGGAATTAGGGTAAGACCAAAAGACAGACTACGCATGTAGAAGCTTATATTCCGTGACCCAAGGACCCGGGTTCGATTCCCGGCACCTCCACCATTTTCTTCTAAAGCACAAAAAACCTCGTATCCCGAAAGGGACGAGGTTTTTTATTTTAAGGAAAAGAAAATGGCGGTGTTGGCGAAGTC